>CAZPTD010000228.1:0-7536 GCA_964588915.1 uncultured Neomegalonema sp.
ACGCTCAGCCCCTCGGCCCTGGATCCCGGCTCTGCGCGCGTCGCGCTCGGCCGGGCCGACAAGGGCGAGGTTGGCTCCGTCAGAACCGATCAGACCATAGTCGGGCGCCTCTGATGACCGCCGCCAAGACCACCGCCCTGCGTCAGCGCATGATCGACGACATGTCGGCGCGCAAGCTCGGCCGGCATCGCCAGCGCGGCCATCCGAGCGGCTGCAAGCGCTTCGCCCTCTGGCTCGGGCGTTCGCCCGAGACGGCGACGGCGGACGACGTCAAGACGCCCTTGACGACCCGCTTCTCCTCGATGACCTGCCCGCACCTGACTTCAGCGCGTCGATCCTCGCTGCTGAGGATCGAGGAGCCGAGGCGGCCTGTCGCCATCGCCGCGCGTCTTCGGAAGCGCCGCGGCGAAAGCTAGGGCAGAGGTCGACGCGCGAACGCGTCCCAAAGATGTTCGTCGTCATCCTCGTCAACGGGTGCGGACCACAGGACGCCGCGTTCGGCCCGCACCAAAGGCGCGATCAAGCCCAGTCGCCGCAGCAACGCTTCGGACCGGCGATCCAGGTCCGGCGCGGTTTCGGCCGTTTCGAACCGACAACGCCAGACATCGACTTCATCCAACGTGCGTTGCGCGTCGATGAAGCGGAAGTTCTCGAGCCGAGCAGACAGTTGGACGGCGCGAACGAACGGCACGGACACGCCGTCCCAGCGCAGCCAAACGAAGACGGCGTCGGAGGCGTGGTCAGCTGGGCTCTGCGTCGCTCCGCCGTAGCTGGTCCGCCTATCCGATGACGGCGCCTGGAACGCGGCCGAAGCGTCGCGGATTTGATCGAACATCGCGTGTTTCCTTGGTGCGGTGAAGGAGGGTCGCGGGCGCGTCCGGGCGTGATCGAGCAACCGAGACGCGCCACGCTTGTCTGGCGGCCGCCGACTACTCTGCGGCGCCGCGACCGAGCAGCGCGTCGAGGGCGCCGCCCGTCCCGAGACTGCTCAAGAGCTCCGGATCGAGGCCCGCATCCTCCAGAAGGACGGAGACTTCCTCGGGGTCCATCTGCGCCAGGACGTCAGCGTCCAAACCCGCGTCGGCCAGCAGTTGTCCGACGTCGGGCGCTTCGGACGCGAGGCTCGAGCCTGCGCCGCCAAACAACTCCTTCGCCTGGTCGATCATGTCGCCGATGTTGAACACGTCTAGTTTTCTCCAATGTTGGAATTACCGAAAGCGGTCGGAGCCTCCGGCCCGGCGCGCGCCTCGAGGAAGAGGCGCGCGGCCTCGTGGTCGGCGGCGAGAAGCGCCGCCAAGCTCAGCAGCAGCAGCGCCGCCGCTTTGTCCCAGAAAGTGAAGGTTCGAGCGAAGATCGGTTGCCCGAGCACGAGCGCTGCGAACGCGGTTGCGGTCGCCGACAGCGACAGCAACGTGGCGAGCATCGGCAAGAAGACGGGTTGCGGAAACTGCGACGCGAGCATCAGCGCCATCGCGAGCGAGACGACCGTCAACGTCGCAATTCGGCGGTTCTCATCCACCCGCCGCGATCGTTCGAAGACGCCGCGGCGGCTCTCAACGCTTCGTCCGGTCGGCTCCATCGCCTTGCACCCCCGTTTCCGCAGTCGCGGCATCGCATCCGATGTCCGCATGGCGAGGAGGTCGGGATTGGCGAGACATTCATCAATGCGCAGTTGGCGCTCGTTTCGATCGATTTTTTAGATCGAAAGGGCGCTCGGGGCGGTGGTCCGCAGATCGCTCGATCCCATCTCGGCTCACGGCGCCCAACCGAGGGGCGGAATCATTGATCGCTTAGAAGCGCGAAGCCGGGAAACTCACTTTCGACCGTGCGGCGCAAGTACCGGAAGAGCATCCGGTACTCGGCGTCGCGCGTCGACGTGCGCCGCCAAACCAAGCCGATCGTCCGAAACAGCGACCGGCCTTTGAGCTCCAGCGCGATGACGCCGCTTCGATCATCGAGCATCGATCGCACGAAGAAGCCGGGCAGGAACGTCGCGCCCATGCCAAGCGCCGTCATTTGACGGAGGGTCTCGAGGCTCGTGCCGCCGAAGTCGAACAACGGTCGGGCGCCGTATTCTTCGCAGATCGCCTCGACCTGTTCGTGGAGCTGATGACCGTGCTCCAGCGCCAAAACCGGAAGACCTCTCAGATCGGACCGCTCGACCAGCCCCTTCTCAGCCAAGGGATGGTCCTGCGAGACGACGACGAACAGAGGCTCTCGGCAAAACGCCAGCGATCCGAAATCGGTGTTCTTCAACGGCAGCGGCGAGATGATCGTGTCGTACACGCCCTCGGCGAGGGCGTCGGACAATCGGCTCGGCATCTCCTCGCGGACATAGATCTTGAAGTCGGGGTGATCGCTGTGGAGCTGCGGAAGCATCCGCGGCAGCAAGTAGGGTCCGATCGTCGGCGGCAGGCCGAGCCGGATCATGCCGCCGAAATCTCCGCGATGACTGGCGGCGATCTCCTCGATCTCTTTTGCGGAGCGCAGCGCGACGCGGCCGAGACTCAGAACCTTCTCGCCGATCGGCGTGAGGAGAACGGAGGAACGGCTGCGCTCGACGAGTTGGACGCCGAGCCGCTTCTCCAGCGCGTTGATCTGGGTGCTCAAGGTCGGCTGGCCGACGCCGACCTTCTCGGCGGCCTTCCTGAAATGCCGCGTTCTCTCGATCGCGTCGAGGTACTCGAGTTGCCGCAGCGTCGTCATCTACAAGGTCCTCCCAAGCCCGATCGGACCGGATGTCGAGCCGTCTCTGCGCGCATGGCCCCGGTTGATCGCAAAATGCGATCAAAACTTCGGTTTTCAAACTCTGGCGTCCCGCACTCGCCGTCATCACCTCTGCGATCACGCGCGCAAATTGCTCGCACAATGGATCAAACAGGGGATGCGTCCGTTGTCTATGAGAAGCCGTCGAACCAGGCGCCAGCTGTCGTTGATTGCGAATTCGGATCTCGTGACCGCCTTGATGAGATTCAAAAAGGATTGCGACTACGCTCATGTTCTCGTGGACAGTCGGCAATGCGAGTCGACAGGCGGAGGATCGGGCCGGTCGGAAGCGGCGATCGCCGACATGCGCGCCCGCGCCGATCGTGCGATCGCAGCGACGCCGATGGAGTCGCCGAACTCGTTGGATGAAGCTCCCGTCGCCACGCGCCTAAAAGTAGCGGCCGGCGTCTCCCGAGATCGGATCGGCGCGGGCGACGGATCGGTCTCGGCGTTCGCCCAGCAGGAGGCGCGCCTCGTCGGCGGTCTCGCTCGGACCTTGGCCCGAGGCGTTGTCGGCCAGAGGGCGGCCCATTAGGTTCGGCCGCGGCCGGGATTTCGGCGCCTGGCTGGAGAAGGCGCGGCCGCGCCTGCGTCGGAACAAACTGGCGGCGCCGCCGGCCGACGAGCGCGCGCGGATCGCCTGGAGCGTCCGGCGCAACGGCGCGACGTTCGACGCGCCCGAAGACGCGGTCGCCGCGGTCTGAAGGCCGGGACCCGACCGAGTTCGCGACCGAGGAGACGGCGTGGAACGGACGGACTGCGCGCCCTGAGCCGGATGACCCGAAGGATCGGCGACAGGTCGATCCGCTGGTGAGGCCGGAGGCGCGCGCGTATTCCCGTCAAGGCCGCGGCCCGCGAGCCGATCGACAGGCCGGATGCGTATCGGCGAGCTCCGAAGCCCGGCCTCACCTCGCTTACGAATCGCGGCCGGACCATCCATCCGGGTCAGAAGCGCCGGTCGCGCCCGCTTTCGAGCCCTATGCGGCGAACGAGCGAACTCGGCTCTTCGGAATTGCGGCGATGCGCGCAGGGCGAGAGGCGATCCGACAATGCGCGCGCGCGGCGAGGGCGCAGAGAAATCCGTTGCGCTTCCGAGGGGCTCGTCGCATTGCGGAAGCGGCGGCGGCGCGATCTCGAGCGACGGCGCCAGCCGACGTCGCCGCCTCCTCCTTGGGAGACGATCGAGGAGAGTCGTTGATAGAGTGACGCTTGCCGCCCTCCCCAACATCCTCACCCTTCTCCGCCTCGCGATCGCGCCGTTGCTGCCGGCCGCCTACTGGCTCGCGCCGCGGCCGGCGGTCGACTGGATCGCCCTCGCCCTCTTCGCGATCGCCATGGCCACCGACTTCCTCGACGGCTGGCTGGCGCGGCGCTATCGGCTCGAGAGCGATTTCGGCCGGATGCTCGACCCGATCGCCGACAAGGCCGCCGTGCTGGCGGCGCTCTTCCTTTGGGCGGCGCTGTGGCAGATCGACCGCCCCGGCGCGCCGCTCGAGCCGCTGGTTTTCGGCGCGGCGCTCCTGATCCTCTTGCGCGAGCTGATCGTCTCGGGGCTGCGCGAGCATCTCGGCGGCGCCGAGCTCCGCGTCTCGAAACTCGCCAAGGTCAAGACGGCGCTCCAGGCCGTCGCGCTCGGCGCGCTCCTCCTCGATCAGGCGCTGCGCGCGGCGCGCCAGGCCGACTGCGCCGACGCGCTCTGCCGCCTCGCCGCCGCCGACGGCGATGTGACGCGCCCGGCGTTGACGCTGCTCTGGGGCGCTGTAGGACTGACGCTCTGGACCGGCGCCGACTACGCGCGCGCCGCATGGGCCGCGAAGCGGGCCGAGCGGCCAACGGAGAAGACGCGATGAGAGTTCTGTATTTCGCCTGGCTGCGCGAGCGAATCGGCGTCGCCCAGGAGACGCTGGCGCCGCCCGACTACGTCAAGACGGCCGCCGATCTCGCCGATTGGCTGATGACGCGCGAGCCGCGCTACGCCGCCGCCTTCGCCGATCTGACCGCGATCCGCGTCGCGGTCGACCAGGAGCAGGTCGAGCTCGACGCGCCGATCGTCGGCGCCTCGGAGGTCGCCTTCTTTCCGCCGGTCACGGGCGGATGAGCGCGGTCGGGAGAGCGGGAACCGGTTCTCCGAGAGAATCGCGCGGAAGAAAGGGATGAGCCGATGAGCGTCCGCGTCCAGGAGGCGGATTTCGATCCGGGCGCCGAGCTCGAGGCGCTGGCGCAGGGCCGCGCCGACATCGGGGCGGTCGCGAGCTTCACCGGACTCTGCCGCGCGGATCGCCGCGCGGAGGGCGCGCCGATCGCGGCGATGGAGCTCGAGCATTATCCGGGCATGACCGAGAAGGCGCTCGCGCAGATCGAGGCCGAGGCCGCCGAGCGCTGGCCGATCGCGGCGAGCGTGATCATCCACCGTTTCGGCCGGATCGCGCCCGGCGAGCGCATCGTCTTCGTCGCCGTCGCCAGCGCCCATCGCGCCGCCGCGTTCGAGGCGGCCGCGTTCATCATGGATTATCTGAAGACCAAGGCGCCGTTCTGGAAGCGCGAGCTCGACGCGGCCGGCGCGGGAAGCTGGGTCGACGCGCGCGCGAGCGACGACGCGGCGGCGGAGCGGTGGCGCCCCTGACGCGCGACGCCGGATCAAGACCTTTTTCACGCCGTCTCGAGGCGGCGCCGCCTCGCCAACGCGCCGTTCGCCGCTCGGCAAGCCCGTGATCCGGGCGGACGGCGGCTCTCTCGACGAGATCTCGAACGGGATCGAACAGGGTCTGGCTGGTCCGGGCGGCGAGCGCCCGCGCTCCGCCCCCGCCGATGGGATTGCCGCTGAGATCGAGCCGGGTCGGGCCCTTCGGCGCGTCTATTGCGCCGCCGCCGCGCTCCAGGCGTCGGCCGGGCCGACGCCCGCGGCCGTCATCTCCTCGAAATAGGCGACCATCTCGTCCGCCGCCGCTGGCGGCGCCACCGCCCGCGCGATCTCGCGCGCCTCGGCGCCCTCGCCGGCGATCGCCAGCGCCATGGCGAGGTTGAGCCGCACCTGCGCCGTCGCGCCCGGCGCCACCGACGCCTCGCGGAAGACGCGGATCGCCGCGTCGATGTCGCCGCTCAGAAGATGCGAGAGCGCGTAGTTGTTGAGGAGCGCCGCCGAGGGCCGGCCGCGATCGATCGCCGCGCGATAGGCGAGCTTCGCCGCGTCGTGCCGGCCGAGCCGGTCATAGGCGATGCCGAGCGCCTGCTGGACGGCGGGATCCTGCGGCCGCTCGTTGCGGAGCCGCTCGAGAAGCGGCAGCGCCTCGCGGGCGTTGCCGCCGGCGATCCTCACCTTCGCGAGCTCGAGCCGCAGGAGCGGACTGTCGGCGTTGTGCACGAGCGCCTCGGCGAGGACCTGCTCCGCCTCGGTGACGGCGCCGAGATATCTCAGATGCCGCGCGAGCTGATAGGCGATGTCGGCGTCGCTCGGATCGCTCCGAAAGACGCGGGCGAGATGCGCCGTCGCGCCGTAGATCTGGTCGTCCTCGATCGCGATCTCGGCCGCGGCGCGGGCGTAGTCGGCGAGCGGATCCTCCGCGCCGCCGGACCGGCCGGCGACGGCGTAGGCCGGATCGATGGTGTCGTCGCGGGCGACGGAGGCCGTCTCGATGCGCGAGGCGCTCGAGCCGGTCGTCTGGCAGCCGGAGAGGACGGCGACGATCAGAACGGCCGAGAGAAGGCGGCGGCGCGCGCCGCCGCGCGCGCGGCGGCCTTGCGCTGAGGGCGCGTTCACGGTCTCGGACAAGGGAGCCCTCCTCGATGGATCGCTTGCGATGGGCGCTCGGATGCGCCTTGATAAGGGTTCGGCAAAAAAGGTTGCCGCGCGTTCACCTTGGCGCCAGGGCCTCACCGATCCGTTAACCGAACCGGGCGAAATGAACGGTTCGGCGCGGCGAGTAGGGGCGAACTTAGGAGAGACGAATGGGCGAGACGGTCGGCGCGCGGGCTTTTTCGAGTTGGTCGGACGCGATCGCCGACATCGACGCGGCGCTCGATCGGGCGTCGGCCGCGCCCGAGGCCGGCGCGTCCGAACCGGCGCAGGCGGTTTTCGCGCTCGAGGGCGGACGCGACGCGGCGCTCGACGCGCTCGGCGATCCCGAACTCGCCGCCGCCGCCGCCGCCTTCGCCGACGCCATGGCGTTCAAGGGCGCCGCCGGCGAGACGCTGGTTCTGCCGGACGCGAACGGCGCGCCCCGGCTCGCGCTCATCGGCTGCGGCGCCGGACCGGTCGCGGCGCGGGTCGGCGCGGCGCCCTTCGCGCTGCCCGAGACGCCGGGCGGATGGCGTCCCGTCGCGGCGGAAGGGCTTCTCGACACGGCGGACTGCGCGCGCGAGTGGCTTCTCGGCGCCTATCGCTTCACGCGCTACAAGGCCGCCCGCCGCGCGCCGGCTCGGCTCGCCGCCGAGATCGACGCCGCTTCCCGGGCCGAGGCCGCCGGCGCCTATTTCGCGCGCGATCTCGTCAACACGCCGGCCGGCGATCTCGGACCGGCGGCGCTCGAGGAGGCGGCGCGCGCGCTCGCCGCGGCGGAAGGGGCCGAGATCGCCGTCACCGAGGGCGACGCGCTGCTCGAGGCGCGCTTGCCGATGATCCATGCGGGCGGGCGCGCGGCGGCCGAGGCGCCGAGGCTCATCGACATCAGCTGGCGCGGGCCGGGCGCCGGCGAGGGCGCGCCGCTCGTCGTTCTCGTCGGCAAGGGCGTCTGCTTCGACACCGGCGGGCTCGACATCACGCCGGCCGCCGCC
>CAZPTD010000229.1:0-7466 GCA_964588915.1 uncultured Neomegalonema sp.
CGGCGAGGACAGCTTCGCGGCGGCGATGCGCAAGGCGACGCTCGACCACCTGGCGCATTCGGAGACCGCGCGGCGCGACCTCGCCGAGAACTATATCGGGCTGCCGTTCTGACGCGGATCCCGGCGCCGCGAAATCTCTCGCGCCGCGTCGTCCCGAAAGGCCGAAGGCTTATCCGGGATCCAGGGCCGACGTCTCGAACGGTCGATCGCTCGGCCCTGGATCCCGGCTCTGCGCGCCGCGCGCTCGGCCGGGTCGACCGGGGCGTTTGGCGTCTCCGCTCGGTCGTGACGAGCTCTATGGCCGTCGCGCGCTCAGCGCCATTTCGCGACGCTCGCGAGCGCGCCGCGGCGCAGGATCGCGATGTCGACGTCGACCGCCGGGAAGACGCAGCCGGCCTCGATCATCTCCTTCAGCACTTCCTCGTCGAGGGTGAGGAAGCCCGACGGCTTGCCGATCGCGGCGAGGCGCTTCATCGCGTCGAGGCAGGCGGCCCTGACCTCGGGATGGCTCGGCTCGCCCGGATGGCCGAAGCTCGCGGCGAGATCGGAGGGCCCGATGAAGATCGCGTCGACGCCCGGCACCGCGGCGATGTCCTCGAGCCGGTCGAGCGCCGCCCGCGTCTCGACCTGCACGATCAAGCAGATCTCCTCGCGCGCCCGCGCATGGTAGCGCTCGACGGTTCCCCAGCGCGACGCGCGCGTCATGCCGGCGACGCCGCGGAACCCGTCGGGCGCGTAGGCGACCGCGCCGGCGGCGACGCGCGCCTCCTCGGCCGATTGGACGTAAGGCACCAGGATCGACTGCGCGCCGCAGTCGAGCAGCTTCTTGATCTCCGCCGGATCGAGCGAGCTCGGCCGCACGACGGGATGAACCGGATAGGGCGCCGTCGCCTGCAGGAGCGGCAGCGCCGTCGCCGGGTCGAGCGTCGAGTGCTCGATGTCGAGGAGCATCCAGTCGTAGCCGCAGCCGGCCATCATCTCGACGACGGTGGAGTCGTTGATCGCGCACCAGAGACCGAGCTGCCGCCGCCCCTCTGCGATCGCCGCCTTGAACGGGTTCTTCGGAAGATCCATCGGCGTAATCCTCAATAGTCGATGCGCGCCAGCGACCGAAGCTCGTCCGGCGTCGCGCTCGGCAGGCCGAAAAATTCGAGATACGCGGGTATCTGCTCGAAGAGCATGTCAAGACCGATCTGCGCGGCGCAACCCTTGGCGCGCGCGGCGGCGAGGAACGGCGTCTCCTCCGCCTTCATCACCACCTCGCCGACGAAGGCGGTCGGATCGAGGCGCGCGACGTCCACGGGCGGCGGATCGCCCTCGTTCATGCCGAGCGGCGTCGCGTTGACGACGATCTCCCAGCCCGCCGGATCGCTCGATCCGGTCGCGACCGCGACGGCGGGAAAGGCGCTGCGGACGCGCCCGGCGAGGCTCTCGGCGCGGGACGCGTCGGCGTCGTAGAGCCCGAGCCGCGCGAGGCCGGCCTGGGCGAGCGAGGCCGCGATCGCCGAGCCGACGCCGCCGGCGCCGACCACGAGCGCGGACGCGCCCTCGACGCGCCGTCCCTTGCGGACCACGCCGCGGACGAAGCCCTCGCCGTCGAACATGTCGCCGACGAGCCGGCCGTCGCCGTCGCGCCGGACCGCGTTGCAGGCGCCGCAGGCGGCGACGGTCGGGCTCGCCTCGTCGAGGAGCTCCACGACCGAGACCTTATGCGGCATGGTGACGAGCGCGCCGGCGAAATTCCTGAGCCGCGCGACATGGCGCAGGAAGACCGGAAAATCGGCCGCCTCGCAGCCCATCGGCGCAACGACGACGTCGACGCCCTTCGCCTCGAAGAACGGGTTGTAGATCATCGGCGCCTTGAAGCTCTCGGTCGGCACGCCGAGATGGGCGATGATCCGGGTTCGGCCGGTGATCACGCGGATCGGCCGCTGCTCGCGCCGAAGGAGCCGTAGTCGGCTTCGATCACGTCGCAAGGCGAGGAGCGGCGCGAAGCGGCGTCCGCCTCCGCGACGGTCGGGCCGCGCTCCGCCTGCGCGCTTCGAGGAACGAAGATCCGGCTCTGCGCGGTCTCGGGAACGCTGTCGGCGGCGGCCGGTCGCTCCGGGGCGTCTTTCATCACGAACCTCATTTGATCGGCGGGTCCGGGAGCTTGGCCTCGCCGGGCTCCATTCGGAAGGTGAAGTCGAGCGTCCACCATTCGCCGACGTCGCCGTCCTCGGGATGCGGGCCGTCGCCGCGGACGAGCTTGCCGATCAGCGCCTCGGTGACGCCGAATTGGACGTCCGAATGGAGGAGGTCGGTCTCGTCGACATAGACCTGGCTGATCAGCGTCTTGAAGCCTTGCTTGAAGGCCAGGGCGTGGACATGGGCGGGGCGGTAGGGATGGCGGTTCTGCGCGCGCAGCAGCCGGCCGACGGTGGTGTCGGTCGGGATCGGATAGCCGACCGGCTTGACCGACTTGAACCGGACCGCGCCGTCCTCTTGGCTCACGAACTTGCCGCGCAGATTGTGGTCGGCCTGGGCGTCGTCCTGGTTCTCGTAATAGCCGGCCCGCGAGGCGCGCCAGATGTCGACCTCGGCCCCGACGACCGGCGCGCCGTCGCGGTCGACGACTTTGAACGTTCCGTAGAGCCGCGGGCCCGGCGTCTCAGAGCGCAGAATCGAGCCGCCGTCCTCGACGCGCGGCTGGCCGAGCCGCCAGAACGGCCCGAGCAGCGACTGCGTCGTCTCGGTCGCGCCGTCGTCGCCGTTGTTGAGGAGGCAAACAAGCGGCGAGACG
Organism: uncultured Neomegalonema sp.; assembly: GCA_964588915.1. GTDB lineage: Bacteria > Pseudomonadota > Alphaproteobacteria > Rhodobacterales > Rhodobacteraceae > JALEGB01. The sequence continues at coordinate 2,783 of CAZPTD010000229.1, forward strand.
CCGAGCGAGCCGGCCATCAGAACGAACTCGTTGTGCCGATCGTTCGATTGCTGGCCCATGGTGTTGAGGATCTTGGTCGCCGCGCGGAACTCCTCCTCGGTGAGGCGCGCCTCGCGCACGAAGCCGTGCAGGTGCTTGACGAGGCAGAGCATGATCTCGCGGAGCCTGGGATCGGTCGTCCGCTCCATGACCGCGAGCGCCGCCGGCGTGACGTCCTCCTTCGTGCGGATCATCTTCCATCTCCGGCGTTGGCCTGCATCGGCGCCGCGATCCGGACCGGCGCCCCGGCCGAAGCCGAGCGCTTGGCCGCCTCGATCACGACGAGGGCCGAGAGACCGTCCGCGCCGGAGACGAGCGGCGCCGCGCCGTCGCGGATGACGGCGGCGAATTGATCGATCTGGCGCAGGAGCGGATCGGCGAAGTCGAAGGGCGTGCGCGTGGCGCTGATCGGCGCCCACCAGGAATGCGCGCCGCCGTCGGACCAGAGCGTGAGGCTCGGCAGCGCGAGCGAGGCCTCGGTTCCGCCGATCCGAATCGCGTCCTCGCTCGTCGCCGGATAGGCCGGATTCTCGCGCGCCGTCATCTCCCAGGTCCAGGGCGCGACGACCGCGTCGCTCACCGTCATCGCGCCGAGCGCGCCGCTCGCGAAACGGAGCGCGAGGACGGCGGAGTCCTCGACCTCGAAGCCGCGGATCGCGCGCGACTCCATCGCCGAGACCTCGGCGATCGGACCGCAGAGATGCTGAAGGAGATCGATGTCGTGGATGAGATTGATGTAGACCGGACCGCCGCCTTGCCGCCGGCGCCAGGCGACGTCGAAATAGTCGTCGGGCTTGCGGACCCACATCGCGCCGTGGACGGTCGCGATCGCGCCGAGTCGGCCGGCCGCGATCATCTCCTTCGCGCGGACGATCACCGGATTGTGCCGGCGATGATGGCCGACGGCGAGCGGAACGGAAGCGGCGGCGGCGGCCTCCACGAGACGCCGACCGCTCTCGGCGTCGCTCGCCAGCGGCTTCTCGACCAGGACCGGCAAGCCCGCGGCGACGCAAGCGAGCCCGCCCTCGACATGCGCCTGGTTCGGCGTCGCCAGGATCGCGCCGTCGACGCCGCCGGCGTCGATCATCTCCTCGAGCGAGGCCGCCCAAGGCGCGCCGATCGCTTCGGCGAAGGCGCGGCCCGCTTCGGCCGGATCGACGATGATCGCGAGCTCGGCGCGCGCCGACATGCGGATCGCCTCGACATGGCGGCGGCCGACCAGCCCGGCCCCGACGACGGCGATCCGCGCGCGCTCGGTCATCCGCCGGACCGGCCCGCCGGCGTCGCCGCGACGAGCGCGCAGATCCGGCGCACCGCCGCCTCGTAGCCCTCAACGCCGAACCCGGCGATCACGCCCTCGGCCCGCAGCGAGACGTAGGAATGGCGCCGGAAGCTCTCGCGCTTATGGATGTTCGAGATGTGCACCTCCAAGACCGGCCCTTCGAACGTGATCAGCGCGTCGAGGATCGCGATCGAGGTGGTCGTGAAGCCGGCCGGGTTGATGACGATCCCGCAGGCCTTCTCGCGCGCCTCGTGGATCCAGTCGATCAACGCGCCTTCGTGGTTCGATTGGAGCATGCGCAAATCGAAGCCGGCCGGCAAGACGGCGCGACACCGCGCTTCGACGTCGGCGAGCGTGTCTCGGCCGTAGATCTCCGGCTCGCGCTGGCCGAGCAAGTCGAGGTTCGGGCCGTTCAGCACATAGATCGTCTCGGTCATCGTCTTCCGTCCATGCTCGCGCGGGGCCGGCCGCCCGGCGCGCCGCGTCTCACGACGCATCCTCCTTCGGCAGCCTGTCGGTCAAGAGACGGCGCAGCGTCGCGCCGGTGCGTTCGATATGCGCCTCGAGGAGCTTCGCCGCGAGGTCGGCGGCGCGGCTCACCGCGGCTTCGGCGATCGCCGTGTGCTCTTCATTGACGTCGCGCTGGCTGCGGCCGGTCTTGAGAAAGATCCGCCGATAGCGGTCGTTCATGTTCATCAGAACATGCAGGAACTGCGTCAGCAGCGGCATCTCGCAGCGGCTGATCAGCGCGTGGTGAAAGGCGTTGTGCGCCGTCTCCCAGGCCTCGACGCTTTGCGCGTCGTCCGGCCGCCGCTCGGTCCGGTTGAGCCGGTAGAGCGCCGCCATGGTCTCGGTCTCCCAGTCGAGCCCGCCGTTCTCGATCGACATCCCGAGCGCGAAGGGCTCGAGCCGCATGCGCAGCAGCGTCACCTCGGCCAGATTGTCGAGCGAGGTCGGCGCGACATGGTAGCCGCGCTGCTCCTCGGCGGTCATCAGGCCGTCCGCGACGAGCCGCGTCACCGCCTCGCGCAGCGAGCTGCCGCTCACCTCGTGCGCGTCGCGCAAGCGCACGAGATTGATCTTCTCGCCGGGCGCAAGCGCGCCGGAGAGGATCTGATCGCGCAGCGTCTGCGTCAGCTTGCCGGCCAGAGTCGGCTTGCCGCCCTTTCGGTCTCGGGCGCCCAGCATGTCGGCGGCTCCTTCCAAAATTCGACGGGCACGCTAGCCGTCTGATCGTTTCTGCGCAAGAAAATCGATTTCTAAGAAAAAACTCGTTTTCCGGGTTTACAACCGCGGCCGATTGAGCCAAAGCCGAATCGGGGCCGCGCGCTCCGGCTGACGCCCTGCGACGCCGCGCTCCGAGACGACGCCGCCCGAGAACGCGGCGAAGAACAGGGAGTTTAGAAATGACGACGTCTCTCAATCGCCGCCGCATGCTCGCCGGAACGGGCGCCGCCTTCGCCTCCGCCGCGATCATCGGCCGCGCGCGGGCGCAGGACCGGCTGACGCTGCGGCTCTCGAGCCCGGCCTCGGCCACCGACCAGCGCGCCGTCGCCCTCGTCGAGCGCTTCGCGCCGGCCGTCGCCGAGTTCGCGGACTTCCAGCCCTCCTGGAACGCGACGCTGTTCGCGCAAGGAACGGAGCTCGAAGCGATCGCCCGCGGCAACCTCGAGATGTCGATCACCTCGGCCCAGGAGCTCGCGGTCTTCTTCCCAGAATTCTCGATCTTCACCGCCGGCTACGTGCATCAGGACGCCGCGCATCAGGTCGCCGTCTTCGCCGACAACCTGATGGAGCCGTTCAAGCGCAAGGCCGAGGACGAGCTCGGCGTGAAGCTCCTGTCGATCATGTATCTCGGCCGCCGGCACGTGAATCTGCGTCAGAGCCGCGACGAGCTCGACGTTCAGACGCCCGCCGATCTCGACGGCGTGAAGCTGCGCATGCCCGGCACCGACGCGTGGCAGTTCCTCGGCCGCGCGCTCGGCGCGAGCCCGGTGCCGATGGCGTTCACCGAGGTCTACACCGGGCTGCAGACCGGCGCCGTCGACGGGCAGGACAACCCGCTGCCGACCGTCGTCGACGCGAAATTCTACGAGGTCACCAGCCAGATCTCGCTGACCTCGCATCTGGTCGACCTCAACTATCTCGCCTTCTCGAAAGAGGTCTGGGAATCGATGTCGCCGGACGAGCAAACCGTGGTGTCGGCCGCCGCCGAGGACGCGTCCGATTTCGGCCGCCGCAACCAGCTCGCCAAGGAGAACAGCCTCGCCGGCTTCATCCGCGAGCAGGGCCTCGAGGTTTACGAGCCGAATCTCGACGCGTTCCGCGAGCATGTGCAGAACGAGTATCTGAGCAGCGATTTCGCCGACTCGTGGCCGGCGGGCGTCCTCGCGCGCGTCAACGCGCTCGGCTGAGGCGCTCCGAGGCCGGCCTGCGGCGCGCGGGCCGGCTCGCGCACGCCTAAGACCGCGCCCGACGCGCCGCGCGCAGCGACGCGCGGGCGCGTTTGCGTCGGTCCGGGAGAGACACATGCGCCGCGTTCTCGTCTGGGGCCGACACGGCTCCGAAGCGTTGGCCGCGCTGATGCTCGCGGCGCTGTTCTTCACCTTCCTGCTGCAGATCTACTCGCGCTACGTCATGGTCGAGCCGCTCGGCTGGACGCTGGAGCTGTGCCTCGTCCTCTGGATCTGGATCGTCTTTTACGGCAACGCGTTCCTGGTCCGCGAGCGCGACCATGTCAGCTTCGACATCCTCTATCTCGCCGCTCCACGGTTCTTGAGGCGGATCTTCGCGCTGATCTCGGCGGCGTGCATCGCGGCGGCGCTGGCGATCTCGCTGCTGCCGACTTGGGACTGGATCGACTTCCTCATGCGCAAGCCGAGCGCGACCTTGAGGCTGCCGACGGGCTGGATCTATTCGGTCTACGCGCTCTTCATCGTGGTCGTCGTGCTGCGCTACGTCTGGAGCTTCTTCGACGTCCTGATGCGCGGGCCGCATGACGAAGATCACGAGATCGCGCATGAGGCGCATGACGCGGCGGACCGTCCGGAGGCGCTGCGGTGAGCCAGGAGCTCCTCGTCTGCCTCGGCGTGCTTTTCGGGCTCGCGGCCATCGGCACGCCGGTCGGCTATTCGATCCTGGTCGCCGCGATCTCCTATCTCTTCGTCGCCGAGCGCGACCTCGGCCTCGCCGGCGAGCAGATCCTCGCCAAGCTCTTCGACGCCTTCGTGCTCCTGGCGGTGCCGCTCTTCATCGTCGCCGCCAACGTCATGAACGCCGGCACGATCTCGGAGCGGCTCTTGAATTTCTGCGTCGCCGCCGTCGGCCGCTTTCGCGGCGGGCTCGGCCATGTCAACGTCGTCG
>CAZPTD010000230.1:0-4047 GCA_964588915.1 uncultured Neomegalonema sp.
CGATCCCGACATCGTGCCCCAGAAGGACCCGCGCAAGGCGATCCAGCCGCTGCACGGCGAGCATTTGAAGACCGAGCAGGACGACGAGCTGTTCGAACGGCTCGCCTTCTTGAACAGGAGAGAGCAGAAATGATCGAAGAGACCGCGATCACGCCGCTCGCCGCCTCCGACGAGGCGGACTGGCGGCGGCTTTGGACCCTTTATCTCGAGTTCTACGGCAAGCGTGTCGACGAAGAGGTCTATCGGACGACCTGGTCGCGGCTCCTCTCGGACGCGCCGGGCGAATTTCACGGGCTTGTCGCTCGCGACGCGGCCGGCGGCGCCGTCGGGCTCGTCCACTATCTCTTCCATCGCCATTGCTGGCGCGTCGAGGACGTCTGCTATCTGCAGGATCTCTATGTCGACGCCTCGACCCGCGGGACGGGCGTCGGCAGGGCGCTGATCGAGGCGGTCTACGCGGCGGCGGACGCGGCCGGCGCCGGCGGCGTCTATTGGTTGACGCAGACGGGAAACGCGACCGCGCGCCGGCTATATGATCGGATTGGCGCGGCGACCGATTTCATGAAATACCAGCGCGGCTGAGACGCTCGCGCCGCCGCCTGCGCAACGGATGAGGGAAACCGATGCCGGTCGTGTTGATTCCGGTTCTTTACGGCGCCGTGGCGTTTGTCGTGGCTTTTCTGTACCAGCTCGCGATCAAACGCCCGCTGCTCCGCGCGTTCCATTTTGCGGCAATTTTCGGTTTGTTCGTGTTCATGCTAATCTCCATATCAGCGTTTATGTTCGGCGTGCCCGATCTTCGACCGGAGGTTGTGGACGCCTGACGCCCCTTTTCGCGACGGAAGCGCCATGCTCATTCGGTTCTTCTTCGCACTACGCGCCGCCGGCGTGCCGGTTTCGCTCCGAGAGCATCTGACCTTAGTCGAGGGGCTCGCCAAAGGCGCGTGCCCCGAAGGCGTCGAGCCGTTCTATCACTACGCGCGGGCGGCGCTGGTGAAGGACGAAGGGATGATCGACCGTTTCGACCGCGTCTTCGCCGCCTTCTTCGGCGAGGGCGGCGCGGCGATGGCGGCGGCGGAGGGCGTCGAGGCGCAGGCGCTGCCGGAGGAGTGGCTGCGCCGGCTCGCCGAGAAGCATCTCACGGAAGACGAGAAGCGGCTCGTCGAGAGCCTCGGCGGCTGGGACAAGCTCATGGAGACGCTGAAAAAGCGGCTCGAAGAGCAGAAGGGCCGCCATCAGGGCGGCTCGAAATGGATCGGGACCGCCGGAACCTCGCCCTTCGGCGCCTATGGCTACAATCCGGAAGGCGTGCGCATCGGCCAGGCGCAGAGCCGTCACCGGAGGGCGGTCAAGGTCTGGGACAAGCGCGAATTCCGCGACTATGACGACGACGCGTCGCTCACCGCGCGCGGCGTGCGCATCGCGCTCCGGCGCCTGCGCAGATGGGCGCGCGAGGGCGCGGCCGAGGAGTTCGATCTCGCCGGCACGGTGCGGGCGACCGCCGAGCGCGGCTGGCTCGACGTCAAGATGCGGCCGGAGCGTCGCAACGCGGTCAAGCTGCTGCTGTTTCTCGATGTCGGCGGCTCGATGGACGACCATGTCGCGACGGTCGAGCAGCTCTTCGCCGGCGCGCGGAGCGAGTTCAAGACGCTCGAAGCGTTCTATTTTCACAACTGTCTTTACGAATATGTCTGGCGCGACAACCGCCGCCGCTGGGACGAGACGACGCCGACCTGGGACGTGCTCCACACTTTCGGGCGCGACTACTCGATCGTCTTCATCGGCGTCGCGTCGATGTCGCCCTACGAGATCGCCTATCCCGGCGGCGCCAACGAGCATTGGAACGCCGAGGCGGGCGAGACCTGGCTCCAGCGCGCCGTCGACCATTGGCGGCGCGTCGTCTGGCTCAATCCGACGCCGGAGCGCTATTGGCGGCACACGCCGTCCATCGGGATGATCGAGCGATTGATGAGCGGACGCATGTTTCCAACCACCTTGAGCGGCCTCGACGCGGCCATGGCGACGCTCCGATGAACGGCGGCAAAGTCATCCGCAGCTCGCGCATCCGCCTTGCGCCGCCGCGCCATATGGGCCGGCTCTTCGGATGCAATCGCGTCAACGAGCTCGTTCTCGGGGACAGCGCGCTGGCCGCGCCGCCGCTGCTCGAGGCCTTCGTCTACTACGCGGAGAAGGAAGGGCTCGCACGGGTCGACTTCTGGGGCCGCGCGGCGCGGTTCCACGCCGATCGGGCGCGCGAAATTCTGAAATCGCGGCGGTCGGCGCCCGAGATCAACGCCTATGCGCGCTTCGAACCGATTGACCTCATGGAGGACGCCGCGACGATGACCCGAACGGCGGTGAGCGCCTTCGTCGTTCTGGATCCGGAGGACCCGCTCGAAGCGCGGCTGATCACGTCGCTTCAAAACGAAGCGCCGGTGGCGGCGGTCAGTTGAAACTACGGTGATCTCGGGACGACGCCCGCGGCCGGATATTTATCTAGAACTCTTATTCTCACCTAATTCAAAGCCTTAGTCCGTCCCGATTCCGCGCATGGCGCATTAGCGCCACATCAGTGGCGAAAGCCCGCATTCACGCTCTGGCGGGCGCGGCGACGCGCGCTAGGTAAGGCCCAGCGTTCGAGAACGGGCGGGCTCCGCTCGCCGGCAACCGGTCGTGCGCGCCTTCGCGGGCGGCGCGGCCCAGCGCAATGGCGTCGATGCGGATTCGAGGACTCGTCAAGTCGGCTTTTGTCGCCGCGTTCGCGTCGCAGCGTCTTGCGCGTTGTCGGGCGGATCAGGAGACCGACGGCGTCGTCGACGCGCGGCTCGAGCGGACGACGGGCTACTATTCGGCGGCGCTCGGATTGGAGCCCTTGCCGATGAGACGGCGCTCGAGACTGAAGCGCGACGCCGTCGCCTCGCGCGTCGGCGCGTTCTTTTTCGACAGCGTGTTCATCGACCGGTTCTCGAAGGGCGTCTACGCCACCGACGAAGCGGCTTTCGTCGTCGCCAGCGCGCTCGCGTGCTTCAAGCTGCGCTGCTGCGATCCGTCGCGTCGGCGGGCCTGCGACACGCTGAGATCCTTCAGCGTTTCTCTCGCGACGCGGTCGTCGACGCGGTTTCTTGGCGCGGCGATCGCTCTGGTGATGACGCCGCTGATTTGGCGCCGTCGCGAACGGCGGAACCTCGAAGCGGACGCCTTGGCGGTTCGGCTGATGGCCCGCGTGGGCGAGGATCCGTTCGCAGCGATCACTTTTCTCTGCAAGAAGAGAGCGTTCCTGTCGCCGGAGGCGAAACGCGGCGAGGCGGCGGCCGCTTCGCTCGGCCTCGTGACGATCGACGACCGCATTCGCTGGATCGAGGAGGTCATCGTCGCCGAGCACGCCTGACCGCGATGTCGATTTCGCCGCGGATCGGCGTATTTCGCTCCTCATGTTCAACGTCGACTTCGCGCCGCCGCCGCGCCCGCTCCGCCGTCTCGTCGTCGTCTGCGGCGATCAGCTCGACGCCGCCTCCGCCGTCTTCGACGCGTTCGACCCGAGCGCCGACGCGATCTTGATGACGGAAGCGGCGGAAGAGGCGAGCTACCTGCCGCAGCACAAGCGCCGGCTCGCCTTTTTCTTCGCGGCGATGCGCCATTTCGCGGCCGATCGCGCGCGAGAGGGCAAGCCGATCCGCTATTGGCGGCTCGACGATTCCGGCGCGCCGGGAACGCTCGCGGACGCGCTCCGCGGCGCGATCTCGGAGCTTGCGCCGGCGGAAATCGTCATGACGCGGCCGGGCGACGCGCGCGTGAAGCGCGCGCTCGAGGCGGCGGCGCGCTCCGAGGGCGGCGAGATCTCCTATGTCGCGGATCGGCATTTCATCTCCGACGACGCGCGCTTCGCGGCGCTCAAATCCGGCCGAAAGCGCTTCATCTTGGAAGATTTCTACCGTGCGGAGCGACGGCGCACGGGCTGGCTGATGGCGGGCGAGGAGCCGGTCGGCGGACGTTGGAACTTCGACAAGGAGAACCGCAAGCCCTTCGGCCGCGACGGGCCGGGCCTCG
>CAZPTD010000230.1:4057-7456 GCA_964588915.1 uncultured Neomegalonema sp.
CCCACGCACACCCGCACGCCGTGGGGCCGCGCGGGGCGGGCCCGGGCGCGTGCGCGGCGCGGCTTTCCGCCGGACGAGATCACGCGCGACGTGCTGGCGATGGTCGCGCGGCGGTTTCCGGACGCGCCGGGGCGGCTCGACGGTTTCGACGAACCGGTCTCGGCGGCGGACGCGCGCGCCGCTCTCGAGGATTTCGTCGCGCATCGTCTGCCGAGTTTCGGCGACTATCAGGACGCGATCGCCGCCGGCCAGAGGACGCTCCATCACTCCAGGCTCTCCGCGGCGATGAACGTGAAGCTGCTCGATCCGAGGACCGCCTGCCTCGCCGCGATCGACGCCTACGAGGCCGGCGCGGCGCCGCTCAACGCGGTGGAGGGCTTCGTGCGGCAGATCCTCGGCTGGCGCGAGTTCGTGCGCGGCGTCTATTGGGCCGAGACGCCGGGCTACGCCGATCTCAACTTTTTGGGCGCCGAGGCCGAGGTTCCGGGCTTCCTCTGGACCGCCGAGACCGAGATGGCCTGCGTCGCCGATAGCGTTCAGGGGCTCATCGACGAGGCGTATGCCCACCATATCCAGCGGCTGATGGTGCTCGGCCTCTACCAGCTGCTGCTCGGCGTCCATCCCTACCGCGCCCATGAATGGCATATGAGCCTCTATCTCGACGCGGTGGAATGGGTCTCGCTGCCGAACGTGCTCGGCATGAGCCAGCATGGCGACGGCGGGATCGTCGGCACCAAGCCCTACGCCGCCTCAGGCGCCTATATCGACCGGATGTCGGATTATTGCCGCGGCTGCCGCTTCGACCCGAGAGAGGCGACGGGCGAGCGGGCCTGCCCGTTCACGACGCTCTATTGGGACTTTCTCGCGCGTCACGAGAGCCGCTTCGCCGGCAACCCTCGGATGCGCAATCACTACGCCAATCTGAGGCGCAAGGATCCGGATGATCTCGCGCGCATCCGGCGCCAGGCCGATCGGCTCAGGTCGGAGCCTTCGACGTGATCACTCGGTCAAGAGCGCCTCGATGTCCGCCGCGATCGCTTCGGGCGCATCGGCCGCGCCGTATTTGCGGACGATCCGTCCCTCGCGGTCGATCAGATACTTGTTGAAGTTCCAGCTCGGCGCGCTGGTCTCGGACGCGGCCCAGGCGAAGAACGGATGCGCCTGCGGGCCGCGCACCGAGACGAAATTGGTCATCGGAAAATCGATCCCGAAGACGACCTCGCAGGTGTTCTTCACCGCTTCGATGTCGTCATGCTCCTGGCGGAAGTCCTGCGACGGCGCGCCGATGAGCACGAAGCCGCGGTCGCGATACTCGGTCCAGAGCGCCTGCAGCCCTTCGAATTGCGGCGTGAAGCCGCAGAAGGAGGCGGTGTTGACGACCAGCATCGGCCGGCCGCGATACGCCTCCAACGGCAGCGGGCCGCCATCGATGTTCTCGAACGTGAAGTCGTAGGCGCTCCGGGCGGTCGCCGGCGACGCGGCGGCGGCCGCGACGAGCAGCAGAGCGGCGAAGGCGGTCGAGATCGTCGATCGGCGCGGCATTCCGGCGTCCTCTTTCGATGCGGCCCATGCGACGGGCGGCGTTCTGCTCTAGTCTGATCGGTTCTGACGGAGCCAACCTCGCCCTTGTCATCCCGGCGAAGCGCGCAGAGCCGGGATCCAGGGCCAAGGGGCCGAGCGTGCGGCGAACCGGCCCTGGATCCCGGATAAGCCTGCGGCTTTCCGGGATGACGGCGTCATCCCGGGATGACGGCGTCATCGGCGTTGCATCCACCTCAACAGATCCTGCGCTAGGAGCTGCGCCGGAATCCGGCGACGTCAAACCCGGCGCGCCGATAGGGCGATTTCAATGGACGGCGGCGCTCCGGCTCGGGCAGGCTGCCGAGCCGAACCAGGAGAGGAGACGTCGCGATGCCGATGCGGATCGAACTCGCCGAGCCGGGCGGGCCGGAGAACATGCGGTGGGTCGAGGTCGCGGTCGGCGATCCCGGGCCGGGCGAGATCCGCATCGCCCATCGCGCGGTCGGCCTCAACTACATCGACGTTTATCACCGCGCCGGCCTCTATCCGCTGCCCAAGCCCTTCGGGATCGGGATGGAGGGCGCCGGCGTCGTCGAAGCGATCGGCGCGGGCGTGACGCATCTCGCCGTCGGGGACCGCGTCGCCTACGCCTCGACGCCGCCGGGCGCCTACGCCGAGGCGCGGGTGACGCCGGCGCAGAATGTCTGCCGTCTGCCGGACGCGATCAGCTTCGAGACCGGCGCGGCGATGATGCTGCAGGGTCTGACGGCGCAGTATCTCTTCCGCAAGACCTGGCCGCTCGAAGCGGGCGACGTCGCGCTCTTCCACGCGGCCGCGGGCGGCGTCGGGCTCATCGCTTGCCAATGGGCGAAGGCGATGGGCGTGACCCTCATCGGGACCGCGGGCTCGGACGAGAAATGCAAGCTCGCCGCCGCGCAAGGCGCCGCGCATGTGATCAACTATCGCCGTGAGGATTGGGTCGCGCGCGTGCGCGAGATCACCGGCGGCAAGGGCGTCAAGATGGTGATGGACGGCGTCGGCGCCGACACCTGGGAGGGCTCGCTCGACTGCCTGGAGCCGCTCGGCCTGATGGCGAGCTTCGGCTCGGCCTCCGGGCCCGTGCCGCCTTTCAACATCGCGGTTCTCGCGGCGAAGGGATCGCTCTTCGTGACGCGGCCGACGCTCTTCGCCCATATCGTCAGCCGCGAGGCGACGCAGGCGATGGCGGACGACCTCTTCGAGATGGTCGGCTCGGGCAAGGTCAAGATCGAGGTCGGCCAGACCTGGCCGTTGTCGCAGGCCGCCGACGCGCACCGCGCGCTCGAGGCGCGCCAGACGACGGGCTCGTCGATTTTGACGGTTTAGGCGCGGCAGATACGCCGCTCCGGCCGTGGGCCGGGGCCTCAGAGCGTGCTCGGCGTCGCCTTCACGACGCCGAAGCGCCGAACACCCGTTCGAAAATCGCGTCGACATGGGCGAGATGGCGCCGATCGTCGAAGAGCGCGTCCATCTCGGCGGCGGTCAGCAGCTCGACGGCCGCCGGCTCGCGGCCGAGTTCCGTCCGGAATTCGCCGCCGCCCTCCCAGACCCGCATCGCGGCGCTCTGCACGATCCGGTACGCCTCCTCGCGCGCGAGGCCCTTCTGCGTCAGCGCCAGCAGCACGTTCTGCGAGTGATGGAGTCCGCCGAGCCGGTCTAGATTGGCGCGCATCCGCTCGGGATAAACCAGCAGCTTCTCGATCACGCCGGCGAGGCGGGCGAGGGCGAAGTCGAGCGCGATCGTGGCGTCCGGCGCGATCACGCGCTCGACCGAGGAGTGGCTGATGTCGCGCTCATGCCAAAGCGCGACGTTCTCGAGCGCCGGCCCCGCCATCGCCC
>CAZPTD010000231.1:0-7452 GCA_964588915.1 uncultured Neomegalonema sp.
TCGCATGATCCAATCCGCCAGCCTCAATTTGCAGAACTTGACGCACACAACCCGGGATGGTAGCTGACTTTTCCGGTTGAATGTCAGCTCTCGCAGCGTTTGATTCTGCTCATGTCTCGGGAGCTGACGCCGTCGATTCGGCAGCTCACCGCCGATCGTGACCCGGAACCGACGTGCTGGGTCGGGGAGATCTCCGGCGGTCAGCTTTTCAGAAGAGTATCGTCTTCGTAGCAACGCGCCCTGAGAGGTCTCGAACCTCACATGTGCCGATGTCGCTCGGACGTATTCGCCGGCCAAGTGATCTCGGACGCCGAGCCGATTGACGGCTTGGCGAAGAGAAACCCTTGGAAGAGTCTAATGCCAGCGTTTTGGAGTGTTTCAAGTTCTTCGACCGTCTCAACGCCTTCCGCAATTACTGTACACCCAAGTTCTGTACACATATTGACGAGGCTTTGAACGATCGTGCGACGCCCATGATCTTTATTGACGCCTCGCACCAGGTGCATGTCAACTTTCACAATGTCGGGCTTGAGATCGATCAGCCAGTTTAGGCCAGCATGCCCGGCTCCGAAGTCATCAATTGCCACTCTAAAGCCATGGCGCTGATATTCTTCGAGGATATTTCTTATGTGCGCAGTATCGATACTTTCACTTTCTGTGAACTCGAAAATAATTCTATTCAGAGGCCACTTCGTGCGCTTGGCGGCTGCCAAAGTTGTCTTTATGCAATTCTCCGGCTCATACACGGCGTTGGGCATAAAGTTGATGCTGATTGTTTCTCTTATGCCGATGTGATGGGCTTGCTCAATTGCTTGAACGCGACAGCGCTGGTCAAATAGGTACTGATTTTCTTTTGTAATTTTGGAAATAACAGCCCCTGCGCCGGAACCATCGAGACCGCGCACAAGTGCTTCATGAGCAAATACTCGACGGTTTTGAACGTTGACGATTGGCTGGAATGCCATCGTAAAGTCAAAATCCAGCTTATTCCGTCCCCGCTCACGACAGAGCTTGCAGCCGGACGTCTCAAGGTTATCGTGGACTTCAGTCTGAGACATCGTTGTTCACCGCCGTGCGAATGAGCCGAAAAGTTCCTTTCTCATAATCGCACTAAGCGTTTTCTGAGGTATTAACGTTAAGACCCTCGTCAAGCACGGCGCCGCTCAGTTGCGGGAGACAAACTTAAACATAGGGGTTGCCGCAAACTCGCCGATGCAACGCTGCTCTTGGCAAAACGGACCAGCCGAAACCAAGTCGCTCGGGGCGACGACGAAAGCAATCGGGCGGGTTAGGCCTGACACGCTTGGTTGGTCAGTTCCTGTGCAGGTTTCTCGGACGCGCTTCGGAGGCTGCGGAACGGCCGCAATCCGCCGGAAAGCCGAACCGCCGCGAAGCCTAGCCCGCCGCCCGGCCGTCCCTTAGCCGCCCTTCGCCGACCTGAGCCGCTCCCGCAGCGGCGCCGCCTCCTCCGGCGTCAGCGCGCCGAACTCGACCGCCGCCGCGAACGTCTCGCCCGGGCCGAGGCTCTTCACGTTGCCCTTCGCCTTTTCGGCCGCGAACCCGTCGGCCTCCGCGGTCGCCGGCAGCGCCACGCCGAGCGCCTCCTGGTCGCCGGTGCGCGTGAGCCAGCGCACCGCGTGGTCGAGCTCGACGGGACGCCAGCTCACGAAATCCGCCGCGCCGTCGGGCAGCGCCTGGAGCGCATGGGCCCAGCCGCCGGCGTCGGCGCGCGCGTCGAGACCCATCACCAGCTCGGGATCGATCGGTCTGCCGGGCGCGATGCGGCGATGCGCGGCGATGTCCGCTTCCAGCTCGGCGACGAGCCGGCGATGCGCCGGGCTTGGCTCGAAGAGATCGGGAAGGGCGGTCCGGAGCCGGATCGCCGCCTTCGTATCGGGAACCGCGTCCTCCAGCGTCGCGCCGTCGACGGGCCGGAAATTGATATGCGCGAGATACATGAGCGGCATCGGCGTCGATTTGAGATTGCGGATCTCCAGGCGGAGCCCCAGCCGCGCGTCGCCGGAATAGATCCTGATCGAGGGCCGCGCCTCGTATTTGAGGGCGAAGGCCTCGATGTGCTCGCGCCGTCCGGCGAGCTCCAGCCAGCGTCCGCGCGCGTCCTCGCCGAGGCGGAGCCAAGCCTCCTGATAGCGCGCGTTCGGCAGCTCGCCATGGAGCGGATGGCGGTCCTCGGGTCCCGGATTGCCCATCGACGCCGCGCCGCAATGAAGGAGAAAGCCGCCATAATTGCCGGTGAAGGTCTCGGTCGCGACCGGCGCGTCGAAGAGCGAGCCCATGGTGAGCCGACGCCCGTGGAAGGCCGCGTCCCAGATCTGCTGACCGTGGAAGGGCAGCCAGACGAGCTCGCCGACCGCGTTGCGGACCCGCAGAGCCGCGACGCCGGAGGCGTAGCGGAACGTCTCCGCCGAGAGATCGTCGCTCCAGCCGAGGAGCGGGCGGACGCTCTCGGTGAAGAAGGCGTCTCTCAGATCGATCTCGGCGGGCGCCATCCGCGACTCCTCTCTTCTCGGCTTCTCACATACGATCCGCGCGTTTAACCTTTCGAGCAAGCGTCCGGAGCGGCGCTCGCCTGAGGGAGGTGGCCATGACGTTTCCTGTGGAGCGCTACGAGGAGAACGGCGTCGCCGCGCCGATCCCTGTCCTGTCCGAGGAGGAAGCGGCGGCGCTGGCGGCGAAAGTGGCGGCGGCGCGGGCGCGGGGCGCCGACTACGATCAGGGCCTCAGGAAGAACGCCCATCTCCTCTTTCCCTGGCTCTACGATCTCGCCGCGAGCGCGCCGGTCCTCGACGCCGTCGAGCGCGCGATCGGGCCGGACGTCCTGATCTGGTCCTCGGGCTTCTTCATCAAGGATCCGGGCGACGGCGCCTATGTCAGCTGGCACCAGGACTCCACCTATTGGGGCCTCGAGCCGCCGACCATCGTCACCGCCTGGATCGCGCTCACGCCCTCGACGCCCGAGAGCGGCTGCCTCCGTGTCGCGCCGGGCACGCATCGGATGGACCAGCTGCCGCACGCCGACACCTTCGCCGAGAGCAACCTCCTCAGCCGAGGCCAGGAGGTCGCGATCGACGTCGCGACGCTCGAAACGGCGGATGTCGTCCTCCGGCCGGGCGAGATGAGCCTGCATCATGTCCAGATCGTCCATGGCTCCGAGCCCAACCGCGCGCGCTGGCCGCGGCTCGGCTACGCCGTGCGCTTCATTCCGACCTCGGTGCGCCAGAACGGCGTCCGCACCTTTGCGAGCCTCGTCCGCGGATCGGACGCTTTCGGGCATTTCGACCTCGTCGGCCGCCCGGAGGCCGAGATGAGCGCCGCCGCCCGCGCGATCGCGGCGGAGGCGGACGCGCGGATGGCGCGGAACCTGATGCCGACGCCGTCATAGTCGAGGCGCCGGGGCTTCGCTGTCGGTTTCAGCCGCGCGGCGCGCCCGCCTCAGCCGACCGCGTCGAAGCGCGTGCGCCGGCCGCGATAGGGATAGCGCGGGTCCGCGTGACCCGGGACCGGCATGCGGCCCGATGGACAGAGCGCCGAGAGGAACGCCTCGTCCTCGGCGTCATAAGGCGCGTCGGCGGCGGCGAAATAGCCCGCCAGCTGATCGAGCGTGCGCGGCCCGGCGAGGATGCAGGAGACGGCGTCGTTCGCCCAAAGCCAATTCAGCGCCAGCGCCGCCGGCGCCAGGCCCTTGCCCGCCGCCCAATCCGCCGCCTTCGCCGCCAGCGCCAAGGTCTCCGGATAGAACTCCACCTCGAGCATGCGCCGGTCGCCGCGATCGGCGCGCGAGCCCTCCGGCGTCTCCGCCCGGTATTTGCCGGTGAGGACGCCGCGGGCGAGCGGCGAATAGGGAATGACGCCGATCCCGAAATGGCGGCAGGCCGGCAAGAGATCCATCTCCGCCTCGCGGTTGAGGAGATGATGGTAGGGCTGGCACACGCTCGGCCGCGGCGCGCCGATCGCGTCGGCGACGCGGACCATCTCCGCGATCTTCCAGGCGCGGTGATTGGAGAAGCCCCAGAGCCCGATCCGGCCGGCGGCGACGAGCTCGCCGAGCGCGCCGATCGTCTCCTCGAGCGGCGTGGTCTCGTCGTCGATATGAAGATAGTAGAGGTCGACGCGGTCGGTCCTCAGCCGCTCGCACGACATCTCGAGGCCGCGCTTGATCCAGCGCGCCGAGATCCCGGCGCCGCCCTCGACGCCCGGCGTCGGATTGCCGACCTTGGTCGCGAGGAGGAGCCTGTCGCGCGCGCCGGTCCGCGCCATCCAGTCGCCGATGATCCGCTCGGAGGCGCCGGCGGAATAGGCGTCCGCGGTGTCGACGAGCGCCTTGCCGCCTTCCGGCCCGCGCGACTCCGTCCAGCCGAGGTAGCGCTCGAGGATCGCCTCGGAGGCGGCGGCGTCGGTCTGATCGCCGAACATCATCGCGCCGAGCGAGATCGGCGCGACCAGCGGCCCGCCCGCGCTGAGCGGTCGCGTCTCGGCGCTCACGTTCGGCCGGCGTCGAGGCGGCGATCGAGCCGAGTGACGGTCTTGGCGCGGACCATCGGCGCGATCTCCGCGTCGAAGGCGGCGAAATGCGCCGAGGCGAGATGCGCGTCGAAGGCCGCGGCGTCGTCATAGATCTCGTAGAGAAACACCGTCTCCGGCGCGCCCGCCGCCGTCCAGACCTCGAAGACGCGGCAGCCCGGCTCCTCGCGCAGGCTATCCTCGGATTGCTGCAGGACGCGGGCGTGGAACGCCTCCGCGCGCTCCGGGTCGAGTTCGAAAACGACGGCGACGCAGTACATCGACACCTCCCAGTTCATCGTTCGAGGCGCAACCGCCCCGCGGCATTTGAGACGCAAGCCGGGCGCGGTTCAAGTCCGCGCGGCGTCGGCGCTCGACATCCGCCTTCCGAACATCTGTATTGACAAATGCATAAGTGTTCGCTAAGGATGTTGATCGTCGAGGCGTCTTCGGCAAGCGACGGCGGCGACGCGCGCTGCGCGCCCGGACGAGCGGCCGACCCTGGAGGTTGAAGCGCCATGCTGATGCAGAAGGCCGAGAACAAGCCTTTCGCGATTCGGCGCTACGCGCCGGACGTCCTCAAGAACGCTCTGCGCAAGATGCTGCTGATTAGGCGGTTCGAGGAGGGGGCCGAGGCCGCCTATATGCGCGGCCGGATCCACGGCACGATGCATCTCTCGATCGGGCAGGAGGCGAGCGCCGTCGGCGCCTGCATGCCGCTCACCGACGCCGACAAGATCACCTCGACCCATCGCGGCCACGGCCATTGCATCGCCAAGGGGGCCGAGGTCGGACGGATGTTCGCCGAGTTCTTCGGCAAGGAGACCGGCTACTGCAAGGGCCGCGGCGGCTCGATGCACATCGCCGACGTCGCCAAGGGCAATCTCGGCGCCAACGGCATCGTCGGCGGCGGCCTGCCGATCGCGGTCGGCGCGGCGCTCTCGGCCAAGCGGCTCGGGACCGGGGCGGTCGCGCTCTGCTTCTTCGGCGACGGCGCCAACAACGAAGGCGCGTTCCACGAGTCGCTCAACATCGCCTCGGTCTGGAGGCTGCCGGTGATCTTCCTCTGCGAGAACAACAAATACGGCATGTCGACCTCGACCGAGCGCTCGACCGCGGTCAAGAACATCGCCGAGCGCGCCGCCGCCTACGCCATGCCCGGCGTCACGGTCGACGGCAACGACCTCTCCGCGGTCGCCGAGGCCAGCGACGCGGCGGTCGCGCGCGCGCGGGCCGGCGACGGGCCGAGCCTGATCGAGGCGGTCACCTATCGCTGGCGCGGCCATTCGCGCTCGGACCGCAACCGCTACCGCACCAAGGAGGAGATCGACGACTGGATGGCGCGCGATCCGATCCGGCGCTTCACCGCCGAGCTCGTCGCGCACGGCGTGCTCGCCGAGGCCGAGGTCGACGCGTTGGCGCAGCAGGCGGACGCCGAGATCGAGGCCGGCCTCGCCTTCGCCGAGGAAAGCCGCGCGCCCGACCCGTCCGAGGTCGCGCGCTACGTCTACGGCGAAGAGGACGCCGCATGAGCCTCGATGCGGCCGGCGCGCTGACGCGCGAGCTCACCTACGCCGAGGCGATCCGCGAGGCGATGGCGATCGCGCTCGAGGAGGATCCGCGCGTCATCCTGATGGGCGAGGACATCGGCGTCTATGGCGGCGCGTTCCAGGTGACGGGCGATCTCGTCCATCGCTTCGGCGAAGACCGGGTGATCGACACGCCGATCTCCGAGCTCGGCGGCGCCGGCGTCGCGGTGGGCGCGGCGCTCACCGGCCTCAGGCCGATCTTCGAATTCCAGTTCTCCGATTTCGCGACGCTCGCGATGGAGCAGATCGTCAACCAGGCGGCGAAGCTGCGCTACATGCTCGGCGGCGAGGCGGCGGTTCCGGTCGTCATGCGCTTTCCGGCCGGCTCCGGCACCGGCGCCGCGGCGCAGCACAGCCAGAGCCTCGAGGCCTGGTTCGGGCATGTGCCGGGCCTGAAGGTGGTCGAGCCCTCGACGCCGGAGGACGCCAAGGGCCTCCTCCTCGCCGCGCTCGACGATCCCGATCCGGTGATGATCTTCGAGCACAAAGTGCTCTACAAATCGAAGGGCTTCGTGCCGGAGGGCCGCTACACGACGCCGATCGGCAAGGCGGCGATCCGGCGCGAGGGGCGCGACCTTACCATCGTCGCGACCTCGATCAAGGCGCTGAAAGCGTTGGAGGCGGCCGAGACGCTCGCCGATCAAGGCGTCGACGCCGAGGTGATCGATCTCAGGACGATCCGGCCGATGGACAAGGCGACGGTGATCGCCAGCGTCATGAAGACCGGCAAGCTTCTCTGCGTCTACGAAGGCGTGAAGACGCTCGGCGTCGGCGCGGAGGTGAGCGCGATGATCGCCGAGAGCGAGGCCTTCGACTATCTCGACGCGCCGATCCTGCGCCTCGGCGGGGCGGAGGCGCCGATTCCGTATAATCCCGAGCTCGAGAAGGCGGCGACGCCGCAGGTGGACGACATCGTCGCGGCGGCGCTGAAGCTCGCCCGCGCCGAGGTCTGAGCGGCGGCTAGGCGGCGATCGACATGCCCGTCGAAGTGATCATGCCGAAGGTCGACATGGACATGGCGTCCGGCAAGGTCGCGGCGTGGCATGTCGCCGAGGGCGAGACGGTGGCGAAGGGCGCGCCGCTCTTCGACATCGCGCCCGACAAGGCGGCGATGGAGGTCGAGAGCCCGGCCGCGGGCGTCTTGCGCCGCGGCTCGGCCGAGGTCGGCGACGTCGCGCCGATCGGCGCCGTCATCGCCTGGATCTACGCCGAGGACGAGGCCGACGCGCCGCCGCCCGAGCCGAAGCCGGCAGAGGTTGCGAGCGCCGCGTCCGAGCCGGCGCCGGCGGCCTCGCGCGAGCCGGCGTCGGCGCCGGCCGCACCGTCCGCCGCCGCATCGGAC
>CAZPTD010000232.1:0-7392 GCA_964588915.1 uncultured Neomegalonema sp.
GCGGCATGGGCCGGACCGGCACGCTCTTCGCCTCCGAGCAGGAGGGCGTCGCGCCCGACATCGTCTGCGTCGCCAAGGGGCTCGGGGCCGGCCTGCAGCCGATCGGCGCGATGCTCTGCACCGACGCGATCTACCGCGCGATCGAGGGCGGCTCCGGCTTCTTCCAGCACGGCCACACCTATATCGGCCATCCGACCGCCTGCGCCGCCGGCCGCGCCGTCCTGAAAGAGATCGAGGATCGCGCGCTGCTCGCCAACGTCCAAGCGATGGGATCGCGCCTCAAGTCGGCGCTCGATGAGCGCTTCGGCCAGAACCCGCATGTCGGCGACATCCGCGGGCGCGGCCTCTTCATCGGGCTCGAGCTCGTCGCCGACCGCGAGACCAAGGCGCCGTTCGATCCGAGCCGGAAGGTTTCCGCGACCGTCAAGAAGGCGGCGATGGAGGAAGGGCTGATGTGCTATCCGATGAGCGGCGCGATCGACGGCCGCCAGGGCGACCATGTGCTGCTCGCGCCGCCCTTCATCATCGGCGAGGAGGAGGTCGGGCGGATCGTCGAGCGTCTCGGCGCCGCCTTGGACACGACGCTCGCGCGCGAGCGGGCGGCGTGAGGACGCTGCCGCCGATCGTGGTCGCGCCGAACGGCGCTCGGCGGACGAAGGCCGACCATCCGGCGCTGCCGATGACCGTCGCCGAGACGGTCGCGACGGCGGTCGCGTGCCGGGCGGCCGGCGCCGGCGGGCTGCACGCCCATGTGCGCGACGCCGAGGGGGGCCACGCGCTCGACGCCGGGCTCTATCGCGAGCTCATCGCCGAGATGGCGCACCGGGCGCCCGACATGCTCGTGCAGATCACGACGGAGGCGGTCGGCCGCTACCTGCCCGACGAAATGCGGGCGCTCGTCGACGCCGTCGAGGCGCAGGCCGTCTCGGTCGCGCTGCGCGAGATGGTCCCGGGCGACGCCGACGAAGGCGCCGGCGGCGCGTTCTTTCGGCGCGCCGCCGAGCGCGGCGTCGCGGTTCAGCATATCCTCTACGCGCCCGACGAGGTCGCGCGCTTCGTCGCGCTCGTCGAGCGCGGCGTTATTCCCGCGGAGGGCCTTTCCGTCCTGTTCGTCCTCGGCAGCTATGACGGCGCGCGCGCCTCGACGCCGGATCTGATCCCGCTCTATCGCGCGCCTTTGGCGGCGCTCGCGCAGGAGCCGGAATGGATGGTCTGCGCCTTCGGCGCCGCCGAGACCGGCTGCCTCGCCGCGGCGCTCGAAGCGGGCGGCAAAGCGCGCGTCGGCTTCGAGAACAACTTCCTCAACGCCGACGGATCGGTCGCGCGCGACAACGCCGAGCGCGTCCGCGAGGTCGCTCGGTTCCTCGCGTCTCACGCGTCGCCGAACGCCTGAGCGCGCTTGGCGAGCGCGTCGTAGAGCGCGCGGTCGCTCGATCTCAGCTTGGCGATCTCCGAGCCGCTAAGGACGAGCAGCCGGCTGAAGCCGATCGATACGATCGATCTTTGGATCGTGCGCTTGGGCGCGAAGAGCGCGGCGGCGCCGAAGCCGGCGCCGGGCGGGATCCTGTCGCCCGTCTCCTCGACCTCGAGCCCGCCCGAGGCAACGAAGACGAGACCGGGCGTCGCGCTCCCCTGCTTCGCGACGACCTCTCCGGGCGCGGCGACGCGCACCGCCAGCCGCGCCGCGATCCGTCGGCGCCGCGCCGCGGTCAGGTCCGGAAACAGCTGGCCGCGCTCGATCAATCCGAGCGGCGTCAACGTCAGATCCAGCCGCGGCGGCCGGTCGAGCGCGCTTTCTCGCTGACGAAGGCTGCGATTGAGATCGTCGAAGAGCTCCGGCCCGATCACCTTGTCTCGAAACAGGCGCTCGTATTGGAAGCGCTCGCGGCGGATGGCGGACCGCTTGATCAGCGTGCGCTCGAGGCTGGCGGCGTAATCCGGAAACTGATCGCTCATCGAGGCGATTTCGGCCGCGACGGCGTCGAGCCGGTCCGCGAGCGCGCCGCGGAGATTCTCGGCCGCGTCGCCGCCGATCATCTCGCGCAGCGTGTTCCGCGCGAATTGGTCGAGCTCCTTCAGAATGCGCTCGGTCTCGAGCATCGTCGTCAAGCGAAACTCGATCGCGTCGCGGAGCGGTCGATCGACGCCGAACCACCGGAACAAGAAGAGCGGCGCGCGGAACCGCTCCGGACGCCGAAGCTCCGCCTCCGCCGCTTCGGCGTAGCCGTCGCGGCCGCGCATGCGGGCGGCGTCGGAGATGCGGTCGGCGGTCAGCCGCAAGAGGATCGTCGCCCTCGGACCGACGGCGCCGTCCTCGAACGCGCGGCGCACGAGCCGCGCCTCCTGCCCGCACAGGATCGTCAGCCCGACGCTGAGCCGGTCGCCGAACGGGATGCGCGATCCGCCGGCCGCCTCCGCCGCCTCCGTCTCGACGTCGGCGCGTTGGCGGACGAGGCCGGCCTCGACCTCCGCGATCGCTTCGGCGGAGAGATTGCGGTCCTTGGCGAGATCCGCGACCGCCGTCCTCACGCTTTCGAGCGCGCCCGCGACGATGAACTCGCGCAAAGCGAGGTCGGTCGGCGAAAGCAGATCGAGCCCGAGCCGGCGCGTGGCGAAGGCGAGCGTCGCCGCGTTCACGAACAGCGTCATCAGCGTGAAGAGCGCCGCCAACGCGCCGACGATCGCCGCGTCGTCGCCGAGCGCCGAGAGCTCGCCCAGCGACAACGCCAGCACCAACGTCACGGCGCCGCGCACGCCGCCCCAGAGAATGAGCGTCTTCTGCTTGGTCTCGATCGGCGCGCGGCGCCCGAGCAGGTCGAGCAGCGGCAGCGCGCCGAAGAGCACCAGCGCGCGCGCGGCGAAAGCGCTCAGGAAGACGACGACGCCGAGAAAGATCTGCCATGGCGACAACGCGCTCAGCAGCGTCGGCGTCAGCGTGGCGACCAGGAAGAGAATGAGCGCGCTCGCCCAGAACCCGATCTGACTCCAGATCGCGACCACGCCGCTCCAGTTGCGCGGCCCCATGCGCACGAAGCCCACGGAGCCCGTCGCCAGTCCCGCGAACACCACGGCGACGACGCCGGACGCGCCGAGCGCCAACTCGGCGACGAGATAGACGCCATAAGCGAGCGCGACCGTGAGCGACGTCTCGGCGGCGGTGGACTCGCCGAGATAGCGATAGAGCCGCGAGGCCGCGAAGGACATCGCGAGGCCGACCGCGGCGCCGCCGACGAAACTGTAGAGGAAACCGCCGACCAGGCTGAGCGGCCCGACGGCCTCTCCGGCGCCCGTCAGGCTCAACAGCAGCGTGAAGATCGCGATCGCCGCGGCGTCGTTGAGGAGGCTCTCGCCCTCCAGGATCGCCAAGAGCCGTCGCGGCGCGCCGATCTCGCGAAACGTGGTGACGACGGCGGCCGGGTCGGTGGTGGCGACGGCCGCGCCGAGCATCAGGCAGGCGATGAGCCCGAGCGAGGAGACGGTCCACACCGAGAACCCGACCGCCAAGGTCGCCGCCGCGACGGCGACGACCGCCATGATCAGGACGACGGCGAGATCGTCGAGCATCCGCCGGACGTCGACGGCGAGCGCCATCTCGAAGAGGAGCGGCGGCAGGAAGATGTAGAGCATCGAGCCGCTGTCGAGGGCGAGCTGCTCGACGAACCAGATGTCGTAGGTGTCGAGCACCGTTCCGGTCAGCCCGAACCCGAACAGATACGCCGCGCCGCTATAGGCCACGCCGACCGCGGCGATCACGACCGGCAGCGGCAAGCCGACGGCGCGCGCCGCGGGAACGGCGAAGGCCAGGGACGCCAGGATGAGCGCGAGCGCCCCGAGCGAAAAAACGACGATCTCCATTCTTGCTTCGGACGCCTCTCCTGACCCGGCCCCAACATCGACGCGAACGTCTCAAAAGAACGGCGGATTGGACCGAATTTCGGCGGGCTCGTCCAGAAGCGGACCGCCCGGCGACGCGCTGGCGCGGACAACGCGGCGGCCGGAGCGGACCGGTCGGCGATAGGTCGCCCGATTCACCGCGCGATCACGCCCAGCCGGCGATCGGCGCAACGGAAAATTCTCGACAAGCCGTTGAATATTCTAAAATCCCGCATGTTTACTGAAATTTTGCCTGGCCAGGTCGGACCAGATGTCTAACCTGATGCGATCGCGGTCACCCAGCTGCGTTCGGCTCATTGATCGGAAGATAGGGATCTGGAGATAGGCATGCGACACATGAAAACGATCGCCCTCACGGCGGCGCTCGCAGTCGCCGCGCCCTCGCTTGGCGCGGCTCAGGAAACATTCGTCACGATCGGAACGGGCGGCCAGACGGGCGTCTACTACGTCGTCGGACAGTCGATCTGCCGGCTCGTCAACCGCGGCACGAGCGAGCACAACATCCGGTGCACGGCGCCCTCGACCGGCGGCTCGATCGCGAACATCAACGCCATTCGCGCCGTCGACATGGACATGGGCGTCGCCCAGTCCGACTGGCAGTTCCACGCCTATAACGGCAGCTCCGAATTCGAAGGGCAGGCGTTCGCGGACCTGCGCGCGGTCTTCTCGGTTCATGGCGAGCCGTTCACGGTCGTCGCCCGCGCCGACTCCGGGATCGCGGGCTTCGAGGATCTCGCAGGCAAGCGCGTCAATATCGGCAACCCGGGATCCGGTCAGCGCGCGACCATGGAGGTCGTGCTCAACGCGATGGGCATGAGCACGGACGATTTCTCCCTGGCCTCGGAGCTGCAGTCCTCCGAGCAGTCGGCGGCGCTCGGCGACAATAAGGTCGACGCGATCGTCTTCACGGTCGGCCACCCGAACGGCTCGATCCAGGAAGCGACGACGACGACCGAAGCCGTCATCGTTTCGGTCACCGGCGAGGCGATCGACCAACTCATCGCCAACAACCCCTACTACGCGGCGGCGACGATCCCGGGCGGCATGTACAACGGCAACGACGCCGATGTCGCGACCTTCGGCGTCAAGGCGACCTTCGTCACGTCGGCCAGCGTGCCGGAAGAGGTCATCTATCAGATCGTCAAGGCGGTCTTCGAGAATTTCGACCGCTTCAAGAGCCTGCATCCCGCCTTCGCCAACTTGCAGGAAGAGGACATGATCGCCGACGGTCTCTCGGCGCCGCTCCATCCTGGCGCGGAGCGCTACTACCGCGAGCGCGGTTGGATCGAGTGATCCGGCCGTCGCTTAGCTGACGCTTGGCGCGGCGGCGCGCTCGCCGCCGCGCAAACTTGGCCCACCGCACCGCCGGAACGCCGCGCGGCAGCGGAGAACCAGCGAATCGAGATTGAGCCACGATGTCGACGTCAGACAACGACCCGCAAGGCGCCGATCAACAACAAGCGTCGGCCGTAGAGATGGCGGCCGCCGGGCGGACGAAGTCTCAAGAAGAGCTCGACGAGCTCGTCGCGTCGTCCGACACCGGCGCGCGATCGCCGGGCCCGACGATCGCGACGCTGATCATGCTCGTCGCCCTCGCCTGGTCGCTCTTCCAGCTCTGGTTCGCGTCGCCCCTGCCCTTCATCTTCGGCTTCGGCGTCTTCAACGACACCGAGGCGCGCTCGATCCATCTCGCCTTCGCGATCTTTCTCGCCTTCGCCGCCTATCCGGCCACCCGATCGACGGGCGAGCTCGTTCTGGCGCTCGGCGTTCCGGCGCTGCTCTGCTTTCTTTTCGTCTACGGGCACAAGGACGACGAGTTCCTGTGGTGGATCCCGGTCATCGGCGCCGGGCTGATCGCGGCGATCCTGCTCGGATCGCCCAAGAACCGCATCCCGCCCTGGGAATGGGCGCTGGCGCTCGTCGGCGCGGCCGCGGGACTTTATTTGTTCATTTTCTATGACGGGATCGCCAATCGGGTCGGCGCGCCGATCCTTCAGGACTACGTGGTCGGCGTCGCTGGGCTCTTGCTGCTGCTCGAAGCCGCGCGCCGGTCGCTCGGCCCGGCGCTGATGATCGTCGCGACGGTGTTCCTGGCCTACACCTTCCTCGGCCCGCTCATGCCGGAGATCATCGCGCATAAGGGCAACTCGCTCGGCGAGGTCATCAATCATCACTGGATCACGACCCAGGGCGTGTTCGGCATCGCGCTCGGCGTCTCGACGTCCTTCGTGTTCCTGTTCGTGCTGTTCGGCGCGCTGCTCGATAAGGCCGGCGCCGGCAACTATTTCATCCAGGTCGCCTTCTCGTTGATGGGCCATATGCGCGGCGGCCCGGCGAAGGCGGCCGTCGTCTCCTCGGCGATGACCGGCCTCATCTCCGGATCGTCGATCGCCAACGTGGTGACGACAGGCACCTTCACGATCCCGCTGATGAAGCGCGTCGGCTTCTCCTCCGAGAAGTCGGGCGCCGTCGAGGTCGCGTCGTCGGTGAACGGCCAGATCATGCCGCCGGTGATGGGCGCGGCGGCGTTCCTGATGGTCGAGTACGTCAACATTCCCTATTTCGACGTCGTCACCCACGCGTTCCTGCCGGCGGTGATCTCCTATATCGCGCTCGTCTACATCGTCCATCTCGAGGCGTGCAAAGCCGGCTTCGCGGGCTTGCCGCGCGCCTATACGCCGAACCCGCTGCTCGTGCGCCTCATGTCGCTCGCGTTCACGGTCGCCGCGCTCTGCGCGATCTCCTTCGGCGTCTATTACGGCATGGGCTGGATCAGAGTGGCTTTCCCCGAGATCGCCGGCTACATCGTCTTCGCCATGCTCACGGCCGTCTATGTCGGCCTGCTCTATATCGGCTCGAAGCAGCCGACGCCGTCGATGGGCGACGGCGACGAGCTCATCCTCCAGCGGCCCGGGCCGATCGTCCGCTCCGGCCTCTATTTCCTGCTGCCTGTCGTCGTGCTCGTCTGGGCGCTGATGGTCGACCGCCTCTCGCCGGGCCTCTCGGCGTTCTGGGCGACGGCCTACATGATCTTCATCCTCGTCACGCAGCGGCCGCTGATGGCGCTGTTCCGCGGCGACATCCCGTTCGTCGCGGCGATCGGGCGCGGCTTCAAGGATCTGCTCGACGGCCTCGTCGCCGGCGCGCGCAACATGATCGGCATCGGCATCGCCACGGCGACGGCCGGCGTCATCGTCGGCGTGGTCAGCCAGACCGGCGTCGGCTCCGCGCTGGCCGAGGTCGTCGAAGAGCTCTCCGGCGGCAACATTCTCGCGATCCTGTTCCTGACGGCGATTCTGTCGCTGATCCTCGGCATGGGCTTGCCCACGACCGCGAACTACATCGTCGTCTCGACGCTGCTCGCGCCGGTCATCGTCACGCTCGGTCAGCAAAACGGCCTGCTCGTGCCGCTGATCGCCGTTCATCTCTTCGTCTTCTATTTCGGCATCATGGCCGACGTGACGCCGCCGGTCGGCCTCGCCTCGTTCGCGGCGGCCG
>CAZPTD010000233.1:0-7329 GCA_964588915.1 uncultured Neomegalonema sp.
CATCCCGGAAAGCCGCAGGCTTATCCGGGATCCAGGGCCGGTTCGCCGCACGCTTCGCGCTTGGCCGGGACGACAAGGCGAGGTCGGCTCCATCAGAGCCGATCAGACGATAGCGTGGCGGCTTCGAGATTCGCCACAGTCGTCCGCAGGCGCCGGAGCGAAGTTCGAAACCGAAACCGCACGAGCAACGTATTGATTCTATTCTTCTTTAAGAACCTTAAGCTCGCAACGCCCTCGGCTCGAGCCGCAGTCCCGCCGGCCTCCGGCCAGTTGGCGACCGTCCTGCGGGTCGGTCTCCGCCAAGCTCCAGCGCCGCCGACAACCTTCGTTTCGAATGGGCTCGACACGACCGCGTCGCGCCGCGTCCGGCCGCTCAGAGGCGCGCCCGCTCATGCGGGCGGAAGACGAGCCGCAACAAGAAACTGAGGACGAGCAGCGCGCCGCCGACGCCGGCGAGCCAAGGCGCCGCCTGCGCGAGCAACGCCGGCTGCACGTAGTTCAGATAGATCGAGGTGTCCTCCTCGATCAGGCCGAGCGGCTCGTCGATCTGATTTTGGACGAAGGACGTGACGGCGACGGGCGCGCCGTCATGGACGTCGTAGAGTTCGCACCAGACGCTGCGGAACTCGAAGCCCTCCGCCGTGACGCAATTGCGCGTTCGCGTCGCGCCGCCTTCCGCGCCGTCGCTCCACGCCCAGGCGTCGAGCGCCAGCGCGCCGACGGCCAGGATGACGAAGACCCAACCCAGAGTTCTCATGACGTATTCTCGTCGTTTGTTCAGCTCCGCGACGCGCCGCCGTCCGCTCTTTGGAGGCGCGCGAGTCGACGGACGCTCAGCCCAAGCAAAGCGAGCACAACCAGCGCGCCCGCGACATTCGCCGCCCAGAGCCCATACCACAGGCAGGCGACGCCCGCGACGCCGGCGATCGCGCGTTCGAAGATGGAGAGCGGCGCCTCCATCGCGCCCGAAAGCGCGCCGGCGAGCCCGTAGATCCCGAAAACCGCGAAGCCGAAGATCAAGAACGCCTCGCCCCAGTCGCCGGAAAGGATCGGCGTGGTCGCGAACAGGATCGGCACGATGTAAAGGCCCTTGGCCACCTTCCAGCTGAGCAAGCCGGTGCGCATCGCCGAGGCTTTCGCGATCGCCGAGGCGGTGAAGGCGGCGAGCGCGACCGGCGGCGTCACGTTCGAGTCCTGGCTCAGCCAAAAGATGATCATATGCGCCGAGAGGAGCGCCGCCGTCGCCGTCGTCGGATCGAGGACGCCCTGGCGGAGCTCGTTCTTCAGGAACGAGTCCATCTCCTGATAGAGCGCGGCGGCTTGTTCGACCGGCATCGGCGCGGCGAAGACGCTCGGGTCGGCCGCTCCGAGCGTCAGCAGCGGCGCGACGGCTTCCGGCACGGTCGCGGTCGCGATGGCGTTGATCACGAACTCGTCGTTGATGAGCCCGGCGAGCATCGGCGCCGAGAGCGTCACCAGCACGATATAGGCGGCGGTCACCGGCAGGCCCATGCCGAGCACCAGCGAGGCGATGGCGATGAGCAGGATCGCGACCAGCACCTCGCCTTCGGACCATTGCTCGATCATCAGCGAGAAGGTCGGTCCGACGCTCGATTTGACGATCGAGTTGACGAGAAGCGCGACCGTGCAGAGCAGCACCGCCATGAACGCCATGTTGCGCGCGCCGAGGACGAGCGCCTCCCAGATCGCGCGCAGGCCCATTGGCGCGTTCGTGAGCCAGCTCGAGACGATCACGGCGAGGACGCCGAAGACGGCGGCGAAGGTCGCCGTGTAGCCCGAGATCAGCATGCCGATGACGACGCCGATCGGAATGATGAAGCTCGCGCCGCGCTCGCGCAGCGTCTGCAGCACGGTCGACCCGTCGTCCTCCAAAGCGCCGAGGCCGAGCTTGCGCGCCTCGATCCGGACGAACATCGCGACCGAGAGGAAGTAGAGGAGCGCCGGCAACGCGGCGGCGGCGATGATCGTCTCGTAGGGAATGTTGGTGTAGCTCGCCATCACGAAGGCGCCGGCGCCCATGATCGGCGGCATCAGCTGTCCGCCCGTGGACGCCGCCGCCTCGACCGCGCCGGCGAAGGCGGGCGAGTAGCCCGCGCGCTTCATCAACGGGATGGTGATGACGCCGGTCGAGGCGGTGTTGGCGACCGCGGAGCCCGAGATCGTGCCGGTGAGCGAGGAGGAGATGACGGCGATGATCCCCGGCCCGCCGACCATCTTGCCGGCCGCGGCGCGGGCGATGGCGATCACGAAGTCGCCCGCGCCCGAGCGCACCAGGAACGCGCCGAAGATGATGAAAAGGAAGATCACCGTCGAGGAGATGCGGGCGAGATTGCCGAACATGCCCTCGTCTTCGTAGACGGCGGCGACGAGCGCCGTCTGCATCGAGACGCCGCGGAAGGTGAAGGGCGCCGGCGCGTAGGGGGCCCACCAGACGACATAGCTCATGCCGATGATCGCGAGGATGGGAATGATCAAGCCGCTCGTCCGACGCGTCAGCTCCAGAGCGCCGAGGACGACAAGGGCGCCCGCGATCCATTGCAGCGTCGTGAACACGCCGCCGCTGTCGTAGTACTGCGTCTCCGTGACGGCGAGGAAGACCGCCGAGACGCAGACGAGCGCGCCGAAGACGAGGTCGATCATTCGCGAGGTTAGGCTCTCGCGCAGCCAGCGGTTCGAGGAGAGGAGCGGCGTCGTCATCGCCGCGAGGAGCGCGAAGCCGCCGAAATGGACGGCGTTGCGCGTCAGCTCCGAGAGCTCGGCGAAGATCGCGATGTAGAGATGGAAGATCGAGAGCCCCGCCGCGAGCACCGCGATCGCGACCGTCCAGCGGTTGCGGTAGGCGTGTCGGAGACTTTCGGCGCCGCCATGGCGCACCCGCGCGGCGACGATGCGCGCCGATTTGACGGCGAAGGAGGCCTCGTCGCTCGTCCGGATGGCGGCGACGGCGCGCTCCAACCGTTCGGCGCGCGCCTCCGCCTCCGGATCGTCGCCGACCGCCGGCCCGCGCGTGTTCCGGAACATCTCTCTGACGGTCGCCGGCGCGCTGTCTTCGGCGTCGTTCCCGACGCTCGGATCTCGGTCCTCGCTGCTCATCTCGGCGCTCCGTGATCGGGCGGGCTGGCGTCCCGACTCTGGAAAGCCGAGCGCCCCGCGCCTGCGAAAAGGCCGCCGAGCAGGGCGCCCGGCGGCCTGAACGCGCGGTCAGAAGCGGTTGCGAGCCGTCCTATTCGGCCATCAGCGCTTCGGGAATGTCGAGGCCCTGCTCCGAATAGTAGCGCGCGGCGCCCGGATGCAGCGGCGCCGGCAGCCCGGCGAGCGCGGCGTCGAGCGACATCGCCGACGGCGCCGGGTGGATGGCGATGAGCGTCGGCAGGTTCTCGTAGATCGTCTTGGTGATCTGATAGACGTGGTCTTCCGGCACGTCCGCGTTCACCGCGAGGAAGTTCGGCTGCGCGATGGTGCTCCAGTCCTCCTCCTGGCCCGGATAGGTGCCGGCCGGGATGGTGTAGGGCGTCCAGAGGCCGAAGCCGCCATCGGCCGCCGCCGCCTGCTCCGGCGTGAACTGCAGGAACGTCACGTCGTCGCCGGCGGTGGCGAGGAGGCTGGTCACGGCGCCGGTCGGCACGCCCGCCGGCGTCGAGATGCCGACGACCTGGCCGTTCTGGAGCGCCTCGGCCGACGGGCCGTAGCCGGCGTAGAAGAGCTCGTAGGCGTTGTCCATGTCGACGCCGAGATTGCCGAGGATCGTGCGGTTCGAGCCGATCGTGCCGGAGTTCTGGCGGCCGAAGGCCATCGCCTCGCCCTGGGCGTCGATGATGTCCTGCACGGTGCCGGTCGCGGCGCGGTCGGCGCTGATCAGGAACTGCTCGACATTCTGCCAGAGCATGCTGATCGAGCGGACATTCGCCTGCGGGCCGGACTCTTCGACCGGGCCGAGGCCGTTGACGGCGTAGTAGCCGAAGAGGCCCTGGAGAATGGCGAGCTGCGCCTCGTTCTCGCGCAGGAGCCGGACGTTCTCGCCCGAGCCGGCGGTATTGATGGCGGTGACGCCGATGCCGGCGCTCGGCTGCAGGCGGACGCGGATGATGGTGCTGAGGCCGACGCCGACCGGATGGTAGGTGCCGCCGGTGGACGCGGTGCCGAGGATGTATTCGGCCGAGTCCTGGGCGAAGGCGGGCGAGCCGGCGGCGCCGACGGCCGCGGCCGCGCCGAGACCGGCGAGCGCTTCACGACGAGTGAGTTTCATGTGGACCTCCCGAGATGCAATTCGCCGCCATCTGCCGCGGCGGTAGGGCGCATATCACGGGAAGAGCGGCATGGGCGCAAGGGTAATTCGCTGAACTGGCGAGGGAACTCGCCGCTGCGGCGGCCGACGCGCGGCGACGGCGGCGCGTTCGGAGGCGGGGCGGGCGCGCGCCGGAATTGATTTCAAGGGCGCGCCGGCGGCAACCTGGGCCCGCGCGCGTCTCGGCGGTTCGGGGCAGGGGGTGAGATCATGCGGCGTTCTTTTGGGGTTCTCGCGACGGTGGCGGCGATCGTCAACGGCTTCGCGTTCTTCCAACTCACCGCGGGGCTGGCGGAGATCGCGCTCGCGGGCGTTCTGGGCGAGATCCAGCGCGGCTACGCGGCCGCGGTCGCCGTCTTGACCTATCCGATCGCCGATTGGCCGGGGCTCACCTGGTCGGAGGTCGAGAAGACCGCGGTCGCGATGCTGCTCGTCTTCGCGGTCGCTTGTCATGGAACCGTCTCGGGCGGCTCTTGGCGCGACGTCAAGGCCGATCTCGGCGCGCGCCGGATGTTTCGCCATGGGCGGCTCTTTCAGATCCTGGCGGCGATGGTGCTGTTCAAATGGCTGGGCGAGGCGACCAACCAGTTCCTTTTCGCGATCGTCCCGATCGCCATCGTCTGCATCCTGGCGCTGGTGACGCTGTCGAGCATTCTCTTGACCGTCTTCGAGTCCGATCCGCCGGAAGTTCTCACGATCGATCATTTGATGTATTTTCTCGGCCGCCATGCGCGCGGCGTCGCGGCGACGTTCGGGGTTTTGGTTCTTGTTCACGTGGTGACGAGATGACGCGCCGGGCGGGTCCTCGAGCGTGGCGAGATCCGGCCGACGCGTCTGCGGTTGCGCCGCTCGCCGCGCGAGAACTTCTGGTCGCGCGGGAATTTCTCGACCATCGGCGCGCGCCAGAGGATGAAGCGGTAATGCGCCTCCCGCGCCGGCCCGTCAGCGCGGGCGGGACGGGAAGACTTATCCACAGGGTCTCGAAAAAAAACGTGGATCCTTGCGAAACGCATGCGTTTCGCTTGGTTCGCTGCGCGATTACGGTTTTCAATCCGCGGGGCTCAAACGCGCAGGCTTTCCGAAAGAGGTAAAGCCGCCTTCTCGCCCGCGCTCACGCGCCGAAGGCGCGTTCGCTGCAAGCGAGAAGGCTGTAAAGAGGTAGGGGGTAAGCTCAGGGAGTTATCACTCCCTGAGCGTCCTCGCTACGCGGAAGCCGATGCTGACGCCCCGGCCCCCGCGGCCGCCCCCGTCGCGGTAGGCGGAACGCAGCCAGCCCGGGCTGCCGAGCCACGAGCCGCCGCGAAGAACGGCGCCGGATTCATCTCCTGACATCCAGGCCGAGCCATCGCTCGGCGCGCCTGAATAGTCATCATTCCACGCGTCCTGACACCATTCCCTGACATTGCCATGCATGTCGTAAAGCCCGAAGGCGTTCGGCTCCTTCTCGCCAACCGGGTGCGTCTGTTCGCCGCTGTTGCCTAAGAACCAGGCATGCGCGCCGAGCGCGCTCTCCTCATCGCCGAAGCTCCAGCGGGTCTGCGAGCCGGCGCGACAGGCGAACTCCCATTCCGCCTCCGACGGCAGCCGGTATTCCGCCCCGGTCTGCTCCGACAGCCAACCGCAATAGTCCTGCGCATCATCCCGCGAGACGCTGATCGCCGGCCGGCGGCCACGTCCCCAACCTTGATCGCCGGTTCCCTTAACGCCCTTGGCCGAGCAATAGGCGTCGTACTCCCCGAACGTCACCGCGAACCGCCCGATCGCGAAGGGCGGAACCGTCACCCGATGCGGCGGCTTCTCGCGATCGCTCTCGTTCGAGCCCATCGTGAACACGCCGCCCTTGAGCGCGACCATCGCCGGCCCCTCGCCGCCGAAGCGCAGCCTCTCGCGAAACCCGCCATCGACGCCGGCGCCGAGCCGATCGAGCATGGCCCGCCAACGCCGCTCGTCGGCCGGCGCCTCTGAGGCCGTCGACGCCGCCTCGCGGCGCTCTCGCTCCGTCGAGGTCATCTCTTGATGGAGCGCGATCGCCCGCTTCAACGCCTCGACAAGCGCCGCCAGGTCGCCATCGAGATCACGGCCGCGGCGCACGCGAAACGCTTGGCGGTCCAGGAGCGGCCGGACGCCCTCGGGGATCCGCGCAAGGTCGGGTTCGGGCGCGTCGCCCAAGAAGACGGGCGCGACCGGCACGCCGCGCCTCAGCGCGCTTTCGATCTCGACGCGAACGAAGTCCCGCGCGCCGGGCGCCGACCGCGCCTCGAACTCCTCGACCCAGCGGCGGCCGATGAGCGCCACCAACGCGTCGCACGCCTGGACCTGCTGATCGAGCCAGTCGGCCCAGGGAAAGCCGACGGGAATGTTTCCGTCCACATCCATGAAGACGTCGTCGAAGGCCAACTTGAGCGGCCGGTAGATCATATCCGCCCAAACGTCCGCGTCGTCGCGCCGGTAGTTGAGAAAAATCCGACCCATCGCCGCCTCCGCCGCCTGCGCCTACGACGTTAAGAGAGCGGTCGCGGCGAAGCAACGACGCCGAGCTGGTTCCGAGATCCCGGCTCGAGCCCTGCGCGGCGCGGCGGCGGGCGTGCTCATAGAAGGCCGTCGCGTCGCCGCCTCACCCGCCGCCCAGAAGCTCCCGGCGCCAAGCCAGAAGGCCCCTCGTGGAGCCGTCCTCCTCCGCCCATTGCGCCTCGTCGTCGAGCCTGGGCAGCAGGTCGCCCGCCAGCCGCTTGCCGAGCTCGACGCCCCATTGGTCGAAGCACTCGATGTCCCAGATCGCCGCCTGCGCGAAGATCTTGTGCTCGTAGAGCGCGATCAGCCGCCCGAGCGTCCGCGGGTCGAGCTTGCGGTACATGATCGTCGTCGACGGCCGATCGCCCGGGCAGGCGACATGCGGCGCCAGCCGCGCGGCGCGCGCCTCCGCCGTCTCGCCGCCGGCGCCCGGCGCGCTCGCGCGCCGCCGCCGCGCGTCCTCGGCGCTCACGCCCGTCATCAGCGCCTGGCTCTGCGCCAGGCAATGCGAG
>CAZPTD010000234.1:0-7241 GCA_964588915.1 uncultured Neomegalonema sp.
TCCGGTCCCAGAACCGCTCGGGCGCGCCGACATAGCCGGCCTGATCGGCGAAGGGGCGGATCAGTTCGGCGACATGGCGCTCCATCGCGAAGAACCGCTCCGCGTCGTCGGCCTGCGGAAAGCGCTCGCCGAGCGTCACCACGCCCGCCGGCACCGAGACCCAATCGGCGATATGGCGTCCGGCGGCGCGGGCGCGCTCGGATCGGCTGTCGCCATGGGCGAGCGCCATCAAGAGCGCCTTGCGCTTCGAGGGCGGCGCCTTGGAGAGATCGACGCGGATGAGTTCGGTCGAGCCGCCGCCGATGTCGAAGACCAGAAGCTGCTCGACCGAAGAATCGATCAGCGGCGCGCAGCCGGCGACGGCGAGGCGCGCCTCCTCCTCGGGGCCGATGACGTCGAGATCGAGCCCGGTCGCGTCCTTGACCCGCGCGAGGAACTCCTCGCAGTTCGACGCGCGGCGGCAGGCCTCGGTCGCGATCGCCCGGAAGCGGCGCACGCGATGCTTGCGGATGCGGTCGGCGCAGATCGAGAGCGCCGCCACCGCCCGGCTGATCGCGCCCTCCGAGATCCGGCCGGTCTCGGAGAGGCCTTCGCCGAGGCGAACGACGCGCGAGAACGCGTCGATGACTTGGAAGTTGTGGCCGTCGGCGCGCGCGATCAGGATCCGGCAGTTGTTGGTGCCGAGATCGAGCGCGGCGATGCACGGCCCGCGGCCGCGCCGCTTGGCGCCTTCCGAACGTCCTTCGCCGGGACGCGCGTCCCGCGCTTTCTTCTGCCCTTGTTCCCGCTGCTGCGGCGTCGTCGGCGGCTCGCGCCGCCGCTCGACTCCGCCAGGCGCCTCCTCGGCGAAGGCGTCCGCATCGGCTGTCCGGCGGTCGGTCGGTCCGCCTTCGGCTCGGCTCGCTCTCGCCTCGCTCCGCAGCGCGGGCCTCGGCGGAGATCCGGGAAAGGGCGCTTGCTCATCGACCGTATCGGTCATGATGCTGCCCTGCACAATTCAGCTGTCGACTTTACTGTAGCCGAGCGGCGACAGTGCGCAACAAAGATTTCGATCGGGCTGTGGATAAAATTCAGCCGATGAAGAGGCGCCGAAGCCGCTTCCAGCGCTTGCGAATCGAGCGCGCGAGCCGCTCGGACGGCGTCTTCGCCTTGCGCCGCGAGGTCGGATCGTCGACATGGGCGCCGTCGCCGAGATGGCGCACCGCCGGCGTCGCCAAATTCGCCATGCGGAAGCCGGCCTTCTTGAAGGCGTAGGAGACGTCTTCTTCGCGGCCGAGCGCGGCGACCGGCTGGAGACGGCGGAAATCGGCGAGGCGCCGCAATCCGGGATTGAAGGAGTAGCTGAAATACTCGGGATGCGCGCGCGGATCGAGCGCGAGGAAGGCGAGCGGCGGCTCGAGCCCGTCGTCCAGAGGCGTCTCCGGCGTGCCGCGCACCCGCGGATTGAGCTCCTCGCGCGGGCGGAGCCCGACCATGCTGACATCGGGCCGCGCCGCCAGGATCCGACGGGACTCGCCGAGAAAGCCGCGGCGGAAGAATTCCCAATCGTCCTCGCAATGGAAGACGAGCGGCGTCTCGACGCGCTCATAGGCGCGGTCGATCGCGCGCATCTGGCCGAGACGCTCGGCGTTCAAAACGACGTCGAAGGGCCGGCCGAGCGCCGCCTCGAAGGGCGCGAGCGCGTCCCGGACGGCCGGATCGCCGCTGTCCTCGATCACGATGAAGCGCTCGGGCGGCTCGTCGAGATGCTCGAGAAGCGATCGGACGGTCGGGCGCAAGAGATCGAAGCGCGCGCAGCTCGTCAGGACGACCGAGAACGGCGCGCTCAGCGCGTCGGCTTGCGTTCCGCCGGTCATCCGTGCTTCTCCTCGCGCAATTCCGCCGGCCGAGCCGGCGCTTCCGATCGCGGCCCTACGCCCCATGTCCGACATCGAGCCGAGACCAGAGGCGGACGCCGCCGACGCGGCCCCTCTAACCGCTTACATCCGGACGCTCAATGAGGAGCGGATGATCGGCGCCGTGGTGACCGCCGCGCGACAGGCGGCGCGCGAAGTGATCGTCGTCGATTGCGGCTCGAGCGACCGGACCCGCGAGATCGCCGAGGCGGCCGGCGCCCGCGTGATCGAGCAGCCCTGGCTCGGCAACGGCCGGCAGAAACGCGTCGGCGAGGAGGCGGCGCGGCATGATTGGCTCCTCGATCTCGACGCCGACGAGGTGGTGACGGACGCGCTCGGCGCCGAGATCCGAGCGCTCTTCGCCGCCGGAGCGCCGCCGCGCGACGTCTATGAGATCCCGCTCGTCACCGTCCCGCCGATCGGCGCACCCTGGCGCGGTTTCGCGCGCGACGAACGGCGCAAACTCTATGACCGGCGCAAATGGCGCATGCCGGATCACAAGGCCTGGGATCAGCTCGACATCCCGAAGTCGATCCGGCCGCCCCGGCTCTCGGGCGCGCTCATGCACCACTCCTTTCGCGATTTCGAGCAGTATATGGCGAAATGGAACCGGGTGAGCACGGTGCGGTCGCGCGAGACGCGGCTGAAGCCGCTGTGGCTGGTGAAGCTCCGGATGCTGCTCGGGCCGCCGGTCTATTTCCTCAAGCATTACCTCGTCCGAGGCCTTTGGCGCGGCGGCTTCTACGGCTTCGCCGTCGCCCGCGGCGTCGCCTTCGGCCGCTGGATGCGCGACGTCAAGATGTACGAGATCCATCGCGGGCTCGGAAAAGGCGATCAGGCCGACAAGTAGTCGCCGATCCGCGCCGACCAGAGCTGCGCCCGCGCCCAAGCGCGCGCGGCCTCGCCCATGCGCCCGAGCGCCGCCCGGTCCGAGAGCAGCCGCCCGAGCGCGTCGGCGACCGAGGCCGGGTCGGCGCCGTCGCAGAGGAGGCCGGTCTCGCCCTCGCGGACCGCGTCCGCGGCGCCGCCTTCGCGCCCGGCGAGCGACGGCGCGCCATGCCAGGCCGCCTCCAGATAGACGATCCCGAAGCCCTCGACGCTGTCGCCCTCGCGGCGCGCCGGCATCGCGAAGAGATCGGCGCGGGCGAAGAGCGCGGCCTTCTCGTCCTCCGAGACGCGGCCGAGAAAGACGACGCGCTCGGCGAGGCCGAGCTCCGCCGCCAGCGCCTCCAATCGCGGCCGATCGCCGCCGCCGCCGGCGACCGCGAGCCGAGCGGCCGGATGCGCGCCCGAAAGGGCGACGAGGGCGCGGATCAGATGGTCGACGCCCTTGCGCGGCTCGAGACGGGCGAGGACGGCGACGAGCGGCGCGGCGTCGCCCACGCGCTCGGCGAGGCGGGCGGCGGCCTCGGCGCTCGGCTCGGGCTGCGGCGGGATCGGCGGCGTCGCGACGCGGAGCCGCGCCGGGTCGGCGAGATAGGGGCGGGCGAGATCGGCGGTGTAGCGCGAGTTCGCGAGGACGACGTCGGCGCGCGAGAGAAGCCGGCGGATGCGCGCCGCCTTCTCGGGCCGCGGCGCGCTCGGAAACTCCATGCCGTGCGCGAGCGCGACCAGGCGGACGCCCGGGCGGAGCGGCAGCGCCGCGACGCTCTTGTAGCTGTCGACGAAGATCCGCTCGGCGCCGGCGTCGAGAAGCCGCGCCGCCGCGCGGCGCTTGACGAGCCGGCGGAGCGGCTTCGGGCCGGAGAAGCGCGAGACGAGATAGGGGCGCGCCGCGTCGCCGCCGTCATCGGCGCCGTCGGCCAGCACTGCGAGCGCGCGGCCTTCGGCGGCGACGGCGCCCGCGAGGCCGGCCATGTAGTTCTCGATGCCGCCGAAGACGGGCGGGAAGCATTGGGTCGCGATCAGGATCATGCGCGGGCGGTAGCAGGCGACGCCGCGTCAGGCGATAGGTCGAATGGCGCGCCCGGATCCCGCGGCGCGCTTTTCTTGGTGGCGGGCCCCGAAGGACGCGGCCGCCGCTCAGCCGACCTCGGCCAAGCTCAGCGGCGCCGGCTCGACGCCGAGCGCGCGGCAGACCGACTTGGTCAGCTCGGCGGTGTTGAGCGTGTAGAAATGCAGATGCTCGACGCCGCCGCGCCGCACCAGATCCTCGCATTGCTCGGCGCAAATCGTCGCCGCGAGGAGGCGCGCGGTGTCGCGATCCTGGGCCTTGCCGAAGAGATCGTGGAGCGCGTCCGGAACGCGCGCGCCGCAGCGCTCGGCGAAGCGGACCATCTTGTCGAAATTCTCGATCGGCAGCACGCCCGGGATGATCGGCGCGTCGATTCCGGCCGCGGCGCAGGCGTCGCGGAAGCGCAGGAAGTCCTCGTTCTCGAAGAAGAACTGCGTGATCGCAAGATCGGCGCCGGCGTCGATCTTGCGCTTCAGATGCTCGACGTCGGCCGACATGCGAGCGGCTTCGGGATGCGGCTCCGGATACGCGGAGACGGCGATCGGCAGGCCGATCTCGCGGGCGAGCGCCGAGACGAGCTCGACCGAGCCGGAGAAGCCGTCCGGATGCGGCTCGAACTTCTCGACGCCCTGGGGCGGATCGCCGCGCAGCGCGACGATGCGGCTCACGCCCTTCGACTTGTAGATCCGAGCGACCTCGAGGGTCTCCGCGCGGGTCGATCCGACGCAGGTGAGGTGCCCGGCGACCGTGAGGCCGGCGTTGCTGCGCAGCGCGCCGATCGCGTCGACCGTCCGCTTGCGCGTCGTGCCGCCCGCGCCGTAGGTGACCGAAACGAACGCCGGGCCGATCGTGCCGAGCTTCGTCGCCGCGCTCCACAGCCGGTACGCCATCTCCGGCGTCGCCGGCGGAAAGAACTCGAAAGAGACGCCCGGTCCGGAAGCGGAAGGCTCGGCCGGCCGCTCGGAGCAATAGCCGTCCGCCGCGCGCTGCTCGAACTGATCCTCGCCATAGGTCATCGCCATCTCCCGCCCTGTGAGTGGAGCTTGCTTATAAGCCGCGGAAAGCGACATTTGAAGATCGTTTTGCGTCACCACCTTAGAAAGACGTCGCAAACAGACGATTTACGGCGGTTTTTCGGCGCAAGGGCCGCTCCGAAAGGCGCTTTGGTGAGCGGGACGGCGCGCGACGCGCCGCCTACGGGAAAGAGAACGCACATGCCGCAGATCACGGTGAAGTTTTGGCGCGACATCCCTGCGATGGTGATGGTCGGCCGAGGACGCTCGGCCGGCAAGGCGCCGCTGCCCGAGCGCTTCGAGCAGGCGATCGACCGCTGCGCGATGAAGGTCGGCGCCAAGGACGACGACGCCTATCTCTCGGAATGGCGCACCGAGATCCGCGGCGAGCTCGCGGACGAAAACGACGGCAACGACGCAAAAAGCGTCGCGGATCGCATCGCGGCCGAGATCGAGGCCGCGTATACATCGGAGAAGGTCAAGCAATTGATCGCCAATGACGGTTGGGAGACTGAGCGCGGAGAAATCGACGCCGAATCCTGAGGTCGGGACCAGAGGCGCGGCTCGCAGTCTTCGAGCGGGTTCAACTATCGGATCGAAAAGATCGAAACGCCGAGCCGACCGCCGCGATCGTCGAGCGGGCGGGCGGCCGAACTGGAGAGGATGCCGGGCCATGTCGAATGTCGTGACGCTGCCGACGCCGTCGAACGCCGCGCCGCGGGCCGCGAGCGCGGGCGAGCTCGGGTCCTTCCTCGAGAACTATTCGATCGAGATCACGCCGAAAGTCGCGTCGAAGATCGAGGATTTCGGCGCGATCCTGCCGGCCGGAACGCGCGTCTACGTCGCGCATATCGACGGCACGCCGATCGACGAGATGGCCGCGACGGTGCGCCGCCTGGCCGAAGAGGGCTATGACGCGACGCCGCATATCCCGGCGCGGCTCGTGCCGAACAGGGCCGAGCTCGACGCGCGGCTCCGGCGCTACGCCGCGGCCGGCGCGCGCTCGGCGCTCGCGATCGCCGGCGGCGTCTCGAAGCCGGCGGGCGAATTCGCCGACTCGATGCAGATGCTCGAGACCGGCCTGTTCGACGCGCACGGCTTCACGAAGATCTCGGTCGCCGGCCATCCCGAAGGCAACAAGGACATCGATCCGGACGGCTCGGGCCGGAACGTCGACGCCGCGCTGCGCTGGAAGCAGGCCTTCGCCGAGCGGACCGACGCCGAGATCGCGATCGCGACCCAGTTCCTTTTCGATCCCGAGCCGGCGATCCGCTGGGCCGAGGATCTCGCCGCCGCCGGCGTGGCGTTGCCGATCCATATCGGCGTCGCCGGCCCGGCGAAGCTGAACACGCTCATCAAATACGCGATCTCCTGCGGCGTCGGCGCCTCGCTCAAGGTGCTGAAGCGCCGCGCGGCGGACATGACCAAGCTGCTGCTGCCCTTCGAGCCGACCGAGTTCCTGTCGCGCCTCGCCGCCCACAAGGCGGATGCGCCGGCCTTCAACATCGCGAAGGCGCATTTCTTCCCGCTCGGCGGCTTCGCCAAAGCCGCGGAATGGGCGAACGCGCGCGTCGCCGAAGGCGTCGCGGAGAGGACCGAGCGCCTCGCCTAACCGCTTTTCGGGGCGACCGGTACCATTTCCTGCGCCGTCCTTGTATGAGGGCGGCGTCTTTACGCCTGCGCGCGCTCGCGCGCTTCCGACGTTCAAGAGGTGACGCTGATGATCCGGACCGTCGTCGAGTCCAAGACCAAAACCGCCGTGATCGGCTTCGATCAGCCATTCTGCGTCATCGGCGAGCGGATCAACCCGACGGGCCGGAAGAAGCTCGCCGAGGAGATGGTCGCGGGCAATTTCGACACGGTGCGCGCCGACGCGCTCGCCCAGACCGCCGCCGGCGCCCGGGTGCTCGACGTCAACGCCGGCGTCGCCGCCGTCGACCCGAACAAATCCGAGCCGCCGCTCCTCGTCGAGACCATCAAGGTGGTCCAGGAGGTCACCAGCCTGCCGCTCTGCATCGACAGCTCGGTGACGGCGGCGATCGAGGCGGCGCTCGCCGTCGTCGAGGGGCGGCCGCTGATCAACTCGACCACCGGCGAGGAGGAGAAGCTCGAGGCGATCCTGCCGCTCGTCGCCAAGTACAAGCTGCCGGTGGTGGCGATCTCCAACGACGAGACCGGCATCTCGGAAGATCCGGACGTGCGCTTCGCCGTCGCCAAGAAGATCGTCGAGCGCGCCGCCGATTACGGCGTTCCGAGCCACGACATCGTCGTCGACCCGTTGGTGATGCCGATCGGCGCGATGGCGACCGCCGGCCACCAGGTGTTCGCGCTGGTGCGCCGCCTGCGCGACGAGCTGAAGGTCAACACCACCTGCGGCGC
>CAZPTD010000235.1:0-7240 GCA_964588915.1 uncultured Neomegalonema sp.
TGGTGTTCCAGCATTTCTCGCTCTTCGACGCGATGACCGTCACCGAGAACATCGCTCTCGGCCTCGACGTCAGCCTCAAGCCCGCGACCCTGCAGAAGAAGATCCGCGAGGTGCTCGACGCCTACCGCCTGGCGCTCGATCCGCGCGCGGTGGTCGGCGCGCTCGGCGTCGGCGAGCGCCAGCGCATCGAGATCGTCCGAGCGCTGCTGACCGAGCCGCAGCTCCTGATCATGGACGAGCCGACCTCGGTGCTGACGCCGCAAGAGGTCGACCAGCTCTTCGCCACGCTCCGGCAGCTCGCGTCCGAGGGCTGCTCGGTCCTCTACATCTCGCACAAGCTCCACGAGATCCAGGAGCTCTGCGACGCCGCCACGATCCTGCGCGGCGGCCAGGTCGTCGCCGAGTGCGATCCGAAAGAAGAGACCGCCGTCTCGATGGCCGAGCTGATGATCGGCGGAAGCCTCAAGAAAATCGAGCGCAAGCCCGGCCGCGACGTCGGCGCCGAGAAGCTCGTCGTCTCGGGCCTCGCCAGCGCCGGCGACGGCGTCGCGCTCGCGGGCGTCGATATCTCGATCCGCTCGGGCGAGATCTTCGGCGTCGCCGGCGTCGCCGGCAACGGCCAGAACGAGCTCCTCGCCTGTCTCTCCGGCGAGCGCCCGATCGACGCCGGTTCGATCCGCCTCGGCGGCGCCGAGCTCGCCCGTCTCGGCCCGACGTCTCGGCGCGCGCGCGGTCTCTGCGCCCTGCCCGAGGAGCGCAACGGCCACGCCGCCGTCGCCGATTTCACGCTCGCCGAGAACGCGACGCTCACCGGCCGCGTTCGGCGCAGCCTCACCAGTCACGGGCTGATCAAGTCGCGCGCCGCCGCCCGCTTCGGCGCCGAGATCATCGAGCGCTTCGATGTGCGGACGACCGGGCCGGACGCGCTCGCCGGCGCGCTCTCCGGCGGCAATTTGCAGAAATTCGTCATCGGCCGCGAGATCCTGCAGGCGCCCGAGGCGCTCGTCGTCTCGCAGCCGACCTGGGGCGTCGACGCCGGCGCCGCGGCGACCATCCATCAGGCGCTGATGGATCTCGCGGCGCAAGGCGCGGCGATCCTGCTGATCAGCCAGGATCTCGACGAGCTCCTGGCGATCGCCGACACGCTCGCGGTGATCAACGAAGGCAAGCTCTCGCGGCCGATGCAGGTCGGCGAGGCCTCGATCGAGGAGATCGGGCTCCTGATGGGCGGCGTCCATGGCGAGCGCCCGGCGCCGGCGCCGAAGGAGGCCGCCCATGCGCGTTGAGTTCGTCCGGCGCAAGGAGCCGAGCCGCCTGATGCTCTATCTCACGCCGCTTCTCGCGGTGGCGATGACGATGATCATCGGCGGACTGCTCGTGGCGCTCTTCAGCTACGCGCCGCCGAAGACCGCCGAAGAGATCACCGGCGTCTGCGCCGAGAGCCCGTTCCCGACGCCGGCCGCGCTCGAGAGCTGCAGCTTCGAGAGCGAGCGCGCGCCCGAAGAGATCCTCGCCGGCTGTCCCTTCTTTCTGCCGAACGAGTCCGGCTTCTCCGCCGACTGCTCCTTCGAGCAGGAGCGAACCCTTCTCGGGCTGATCGGCTTCGGCGCCGGCGCGGTCTACGAGATCTTCGTCAAGCCGGTGCTCGACATCGGCCTCTGGCCCGACCTCCTCGCCAAGGCGGCGCCGCTCGTGCTCATCGGCGTCGGGCTCGCGATCGGCTTTCGCGCCAATGTCTG
The DNA here is from genome assembly GCA_964588915.1 of uncultured Neomegalonema sp. GTDB lineage: Bacteria > Pseudomonadota > Alphaproteobacteria > Rhodobacterales > Rhodobacteraceae > JALEGB01. Next base: position 1,740 of record CAZPTD010000235.1, read on the forward strand.
GAACATCGGCGCCGAGGGCCAGTACATCGTCGGCGCGGTCGCCGGAACCGGCGCGGCGCTGCTGACCTGGGAGATGGCCGGCCTCTGGATCCTGCCGCTCGTCTGCGTCGCCGGCGCGCTCGGCGGCGCGCTCTACGCCGCGATCCCGGCGCTTCTGCGCACGCGGCTCGGCGTCAGCGAGATCCTGACGAGCCTGATGCTGAACTACGCCGCGATCCAGCTCCTGCTCTATCTCGTCTTCGGGCCGTGGAAGAACCCGGAGGGACACAACTTCCCGGGTTCGCGCTACTTCACCGAGTGGCAGCGCCTGCCGACCTTGGACGATCTCGGCCTGATCCATCTCGGCGTGCCGATAACGCTGGCGATCGCGCTCGTCGCCTGGTTCGCGATGTCGCGCTCGGTCTTCGGGTTTCAGATCCGCGTCGCCGGCCTCGCGCCGCGGGCCGGGCGCTATGGCGGCTTCGACGCCAACCGGACGATCTGGCTCTCGCTCTTGCTCTCGGGCGCGCTCGCCGGCCTCGCCGGCGTCTTTCAGGTCTCCGGCGCGATCGGACAGCTCGTCGACAAGTTCCCGACCAGCTACGGCTACACCGCGATCATCGTCGCGTTTCTCGGGCGGCTGCATCCCATCGGCGTCGTTCTCGCCGGCCTCGCCATCGCCGTGGTCGAGATCGGCGGCGACGAGGCGCAGGCGGCGCTCGGCCTGCCCGACGCCGCCGCCGATCTCTGTCAGGCGCTCACCCTCTTCCTGCTGCTCGCGACCGACGTCCTGGTGCGCTATCGACTGCGCGTCGTCGGCCGGGCGCCGGCGCGCGAATCGGCGCGCAAGGAGGCGGCTCAGGGCGAGGCGGAAGGGACGGCATGAGCGACGTCAACGTCATATCGATCCTGATGACCTTGGTCGGCGCCGCGACGCCGCTGCTGCTGGCCGGCCTCGGCGAGCTCGTGGCCGAGAAGAGCGGCGTGCTCAATCTCGGCGTCGAGGGCATGATGCTGATGGGCGCGGTCACCGGCTTCATCGCCGCGACGACCCTCGGCGACAGCCATATCGCCGTTGTGGCGGCGGCCGGCGCCGGCGCGCTGATGGCGCTCCTCTTCGGCTTTCTGACGTTGACGCTCGCGTCGAACCAGGTCGCCACCGGCCTCGCGCTGACGATCTTCGGCATCGGCCTCTCCTCGCTCGTCGGCGAAGACTTCGTCGGCAAGGCGCTCGCCCCGATGGGCCCGCTGTTGCCGCTCGATCTCGACCAGCGCTCGCCGCTCCGGCTCCTCCTCGGTCATAATCTTCTCGTCTATTTCTCGCTCGCCATGACCGCCCTCGTCGCCTGGTTCCTGACGCGCTCGCGGGCCGGGCTGGTGCTGCGCGCGGTCGGCGAGAACGACCATTCCGCGCATTCCATCGGCTATTCGGTGATCGGCGCGCGCTACGCCGCGGTCGCCTTCGGCGGCGCGATGGCCGGAATCGCGGGCAGCTACTACTCGCTCATCATCACGCCGAGCTGGACGGACGGGCTGACCGCCGGTCGCGGCTGGATCGCGCTGGCGCTGGTGGTGTTCTCGGCCTGGCGTCCGGCGCGGCTGCTGCTCGGCGCCTATCTCTTCGGCACGGTGATGAACCTCGATCTGCAGGCCCAGGCGGCCGGCGTCGAGATCTTCGCGACCGAGTTTCTCGCCGCGACGCCCTATCTCGCGACCATCGTCGTGCTCGCGCTGCTGTCGCTTCGGCGCGGGCCCGGCGCGCGGGCGCCCGCCTGCCTCGGCAAACCCTTCAAACCCGCCGCGTAAGCGGCTCGAACGAGGAGACCGCCTCATGACTATGAACCGCCGCACCCTGCTCGCCTCCGGCGCCGCCACCGCCGCCCTGCCGCTCTTCGGCGGCGCCGCGCGCGCGCAATCGGCCGCGAAGGTCGGCTTCGTCTACCTCACCTCGCCCGGCGACCATGGCTGGACCTACGCGCATGAGCAGGGACGGCTCCAGGTCGTGGAGGAATTCGGCGACCAGGTCGAGACCGTCGTGGTCGAGAATGTCGAGGAAGGCCCGGACAGCGAGCGCGTCATCCGCCGCATGGCGCAGGAAGGCGCCCAGCTGATCTTCACCACCTCCTTCGGCTATATGGATCCGACCGCGAAGGTGGCGGAGCTCTTCCCGGACGTGAAGTTCGAGCACGCCACCGGCTACAAGCGCGCCGACAATCTCGCGACCTACAACGCCCGCTTCTACGAGGGCCGCGCCATCTGCGGCGCGATCGCCGGACATATGTCGGAGGCCGGCGTCGCCGGCTACATCGCCTCCTTCCCGATCCCGGAGGTGGTGATGGGCATCAACGCCTTCACGCTGGCGGCGCGCCAGGTGAACCCGAATTTCGAGACCAAGGTGATCTGGGTCTCGAGCTGGTACGACCCGGCCAAGGAGGCCGACGCCGCCTCGGCGCTGATCGACCAGGGCGCCGACATCATCTCGCAGCACACCGACAGCCCGGCGGCGCTGCAGATCTGCGAGCAGCGCGGCCTGCTCGCCTTCGGCCAGAGCTGGGACATGCGCCCCTTCGCGCCGACGGCGCATCTGACCGCGATCGAGGACCATTGGGGCGTCTACTATGTCGACCGCGTCCGGGCGCTGATCGACGGAACGTGGGCGACGTCCGACACCTGGTGGGGCCTCAAGGAGGGCATGGTCCAGATGACGCCGCTCAACGACCGGATCCCGGGCGAGGTCAAGGAGGTCGCGATGGGCATCGAGCAAGGCATCGTCGCGGGCGAGCTCCATCCCTTCACCGGCCCGATCGCCGACCAGGAAGGGACGGTGCGGATCGCCGAAGGCGAGACGGCGAGCGACGAGGTGATGCAGAGCATGGATTGGTACGTCGACGGCGTCCAAAGCTGAGGCGCCCCGCCGGGGCCCGGCCGACCGCCGAGCTCCGGCATGACCGATTGGCCACGCAAGGAGAGCGCCGATGACCGTCCGCCTGATTCGCGGCCGGATGCTGACCTTCGAGCGCGCGCCGGAAGGACCGGAGGACGCCGGCGCCTATCGCTATGTCGAGGACGGCGCGCTCCTGGTCCGCAACGGTCGGATCGCCGCCTTGGGCGATTTCGGCTCGGTCGACGCGCCGCCCGAGGCCGATCTCGTCGATCATCGGCCGCATCTCGTCCTGCCCGGTCTCATCGACGCGCATATCCACTATCCGCAGGCGCAGGTGATCGCGTCCTACGGAACCCAGCTCCTCGATTGGCTGAACAACTACACCTTTCCCGAGGAGCGGCGATTCGCCGATCCGGGCCATGCGGCGCGGATCGCCGAGGCGTTCCTCGACGCGCTCCTGCGCCACGGCGCGACCACGGCGGTCGTCTACTGCACGGCGCATAAGGGCTCGGCCGAGGCGCTCTTCACCGCGTCGGCGGCGCGCGGGCTGCGGATGATCGGCGGCAAGGCGATGATGGACCGGAACGCGCCGGCCGCGCTCTGCGACACCGCTCAGTCCGCCTATGACGACAGCAAGGCGCTGATCGAGGCGTGGCGCGGGAAGGGCCGGATCGGCTACGCGATCACGCCGCGCTTCGCGATCACCTCGACGCCCGAGCAGCTCGAGCTGACGGGCGCCTTGGTCCGCGAGCATCCCGAGTGCTGGATGCAGACCCATCTCTCCGAGAACCGGGACGAGATCGCGCTGACGGCGGAGCTTTTCCCCGACGCGCCGGACTATCTCGGCGTCTATGAGCGCTACGGCCTGCTCGGCCCGAGGAGCCTCTTCGGCCACTGCCTCCATCTCGAGGAGCGCGAGCGGCGCCGGATGGCCGAGACCGGCTCGGTGGCGGTGTTCTGCCCGACCTCGAACCTCTTTCTCGGCAGCGGCCTCTTCGACGCCGACGGCCTCGCGGCGGCGGGCGTGCGGCAGGCGCTGGCCACGGATGTCGGCGGCGGCGACAGCTACTCGATGCTGCGGACGGCGAACGAGGCCTACAAGGTCCTGCAGCTCCGCGGCCAGAAGCTCGATCCCTTGCGCGCCTTCCATCAGATGACGCGCGGCAACGCCGAGGCGCTCGGGCTCGCGGCCGAGATCGGCGATCTATCGGTCGGCGGCGCCGCCGATCTGGTCGTGCTCGACGCCCGCGCGACGCCGGAGATGAAGCTCCGCATGGAGCGGGTCGAGACGCTCGCCGACGAGCTCTTCGTTCTGCAGATGATGGGCGACGACCGCGCCGTCGTCGCGACATACGCGGCGGGCGAGGACGTGACGCCGGGCGCGACGAGCGGCGGATAGCCGCGAGGAGCCCGGAAGCGAGCCGGCTCATCGACGCTTCGCGTCTCTTCGCTACGTCTCGTAGACGACGAGCGCTTCGGACTCTCGCGTCGTCTTGTCGTAGATCGACCGGCCCGACAGCGCGCGCTCCGCGATCCAGACATGCGGATGCCCCGGCATTCCGGCCTTGAACTTCCGGATCAGCGCCATGTAGCCCGGACCGACCTCCGAGGCCTTCGCCAGGCGCGCGCCGCTCGACCGGACGCGCAGCTCGAGGCCGCCGCCGGCCGGCGCGATCGCCAGACCGAACGCGGCCAGCGCCGCATGCAATCCGTCCCAATCCCGAGCGGCCGCATGCGCCTCGGCGTATTTCACTCGGAGCTCCGCGAGCGTCGCCTCGCTCAGCGCCGCGGCCGCCGGCGCCTTGCGCCTCTCGACCGCGCGGGTCGCCCGCTCCACCGCAGCGGCGCAGAACCGGGCGACGTCCGTTCCCTCGGATTCACAGACCCGCTTGACCCTCTCGGACAGCCCCGCGCCGAGCAGCGCGCCGAGCCTCGCATCGAACGCATCGCCGTCCATCGCGACTCCTCCTTCCTTTCGGAGAGAGGATGTTCGCCTTTTGATCTCGGCGCAAGCGGTTTATCCCTTCTTCAGGCACCGCTGCCCGAGGAGCTCCGCGATCTGCACCGCGTTGAGCGCCGCGCCCTTGCGCAGATTGTCCGAGACCACCCACATGTTGATCCCGTAATCCACCGTCGGATCGTCGCGCAGGCGGCTGATGAAGGTCGCGTAGTCGCCCGCGCATTCGACCGGCGTGACGTAGCCGCCGTCCTCGCGCTTGTCGAACACCATCACGCCCGGCGCCTCGCGCAGGATCTCGCGCGCCTCGTCGGCGGCGAGCTCCTCCTCGAACTCGACATTGACCGCCTCCGAATGTCCGACGAAGACCGGGACGCGCACGCAGGTCGCGGTCACCTTGATCCGGGTGTCGAGGATCTTCTTGGTCTCGGCGACCATCTTCCACTCCTCCTTGGTGGAGCCGTCGTCGAGGAAGACGTCGATATGCGGGATCACGTTGAAGGCGATCTGCTTGGTGAATTTTTCCGGCTCCGGCGGATCGGTGACGAAGACGCCCTTGGTCTGCGTCCAGAGCTCGTCCATGCCCTCCTTGCCCGCGCCCGAGACCGACTGATAGGTCGAGACCACAACCCGCTTGATCCGCGCCCGGTCATGGAGCGGCTTGAGCGACACGCCCATCTG
>CAZPTD010000236.1:0-7237 GCA_964588915.1 uncultured Neomegalonema sp.
GGGATCCAGGGCCGGTTCGCCGCACGCTCAGCCCCTTGGCCCTGGATCCCGGCTCGGCGCGCTTCGCGCTTGGCCGGGACGACAAGGGCGAGGTTGGCTCCGTCAGAACCGATCAGGCTATAACCGAAATTTGTTCGGGAAACGCGTCAAATGGGGCGCGCCGACGGCCTGCGTCGCTACCGCGACTTGAGCGCGCCCTCATCTCCTAATGTTATCGGCGCGGTTTCGCGTCGTTTGCGCTTCGCGTCGCGGATGCGGCGCGGGGCGTCGGGCGCGTTCGCGCTGCTGAGAAAGGCTGACCGATGTTCGACTCGTTCTTCCCGAGACCGCGACTCTTTCTGATCTCCGGCGCCGTTTGGGCGCTGATCTGTATTCTTTTCTGGTTTTTCGTCGCGTCCGATTGGGAAGACCCGATCGGGATCGCCGATCTCTTCGGCTGGAACGCGAACCGGGTCTGGCTCTACGAGTTCAATATGATCTGCTACGCCGTCTTCGCGGCGTTCTGGATGCGCTTCGGCGGGCACAAATGGGCGCTCTGGTCCGTGGCCGGCAGCACGCTGATCATCTTCACCGCCTGGTTCCTGGTGCAGCTCGACGTGATGATCAACGAGTGGTTCGGCAGTTTCTACGACACTGTCCAGAACGCGCTGGCCGACCCTGAAGCGGTCGCCCCGGCCGACTACTATGCGCTGCTCTTCACCTTTCTCGAAATCGCGATGGTGTATGTCGTCGTCGCGACGCTGATCGCGTTCTTCTCGTCGCATTATGTGTTTCGTTGGCGCACGGCGATGAACGATCGCTATGTCGCGCTGTGGCCGCAGATCCGCAGGATCGAGGGCGCGTCGCAGCGGATCCAAGAAGACACGATGAAATTCGCGACGATCATGGAGACGCTCGGCACGCGCTTCATCGACGCGGTCATGACGCTGCTCGCCTTCTTGCCGATCTTGTGGGGGCTTTCAGAATACGTCAAAGAGCTGCCGATCATCGGCGCGGCGCCGCAGGCGCTCGTCATTGTCGCGATCCTCTGGTCGGTGTTCGGCACCGGTCTGCTGGCGTTGGTGGGCTATCGACTGCCGGGGCTCGAATTCCGCAATCAACGGGTGGAAGCGGCGTTTCGCAAAGAGCTGGTGCTCGGCGAGGACAGCGCCGAACGGGCGGCGCCGATCACGCTGCGCGAGCTGTTCTCCAACGTTCGGCGCAACTATTTTCGTCTGTATCTCAACTATCTGTACTTCAACGTCGCTCGCATCAGCTATCTGCAGTTCGGCGTGATCCTGCCCTATATCGCGCTCGGGCCGACGATCATCACCGCCGGCATCACGCTCGGCGTGATGCAGCAGATCCTGCGCGCGTTCCAGCGCGTCGAGAACTCGTTCCAGTTCTTGGTGGCGTCTTGGACGACCATCGTCGAGCTGATGTCGATCTATAAGCGCCTGAAAGCGTTCGAGCGCGCGATCGCCGGCGACGAGCAGGCGGCGATCGAGTTCGAGACCGACAGGTCGGGCGCGCGCGGCGAGGCGGCGCCGTCTTAATCGGCGGCGTCAGGCGAGCGCGGTTCCGCCGCGCTCGCCGATCGCGAAGAGAGGCGGAGAGCCTCGATGAGCCGGGCCGCTCCTCAGGGCGCTTCGCCCTTCGTCGCGTTCCGCGTCCGCCGCCAATACATCAGCCCGCCGCGGCGGCGCGGGAAGCCGTAGCCATGGACCTCGACAAGATCGACGTCCTCTTCGGATCGGGCGATCCCTTCGTCGAGGATTCGCCGGCCTTCCGCCGCCATCCGCTCCAAGATCCGCTCGGCGATCGCGTCGTCGCCGAGCGCGACGACCGCCGGATCCGGGCCGCCGGCCTTCGCGACCTCCTCGGCGACGAGCGCCTCCGCTTTCGGCGACGGGCGCGGCTTGCGGTCGCCTTGCGCATAGTCGTACCAGCCGCCGCCCGTCTTTTGCCCGAGCCTGCCCTCGGCGACCAGCCGATCCGAGACCGGCGCGTGGATCGCCTCGCCGCGGTCGCGCGCCGCCGCCCGCATCGCCGCGGCGATGTCGTGTCCGGCGAGGTCCTGCATCTCCATCGGGCCCATCGGCATGCCGAAGCCGCGCATCGCCCGGTCGATCGCCGAAGGCGCGACGCCCGCGAGCAAGAGCGCCTCGGTCTCGGCGCGATAGGCCTTCAGGATCCGGTTGCCGATAAAGCCCTCGCAGACGCCCGAGAGCACCGGCGTCTTGCCGAGCTTCTTCGCCAGCGCCCAAGCCGTAGCCAGCGCGCGGTCCGAGGTCGTGTCGGCGCGCACGACCTCGAGGAGCCGCATGATGTTGGCCGGGCTGAAGAAATGGAGCCCGACGAACGCGTCCGGCCGCGAGACCGCCTCGGCGATGGCGTTCGGGTCGATATAGGAGGTGTTGGTGGCGAGAATCGCGCCGGGCTTGCACGCCGCGTCGAGGCGGCGGAAGACGTCGCGCTTGACCTCGAGATCCTCGAACACCGCCTCGATGACGAGATCCGCCTCCGACAACGCGGACGCGTCGAGCGCGCCGGTCAGCCGCCCGAGACGCTCGTCGCGCGCAGTCGCGCAGAGCCGGCCCCGCTCGACCGAGCGGTCATAGGTCTCCGCGATCTTCGCCCGGCCGCGGTCGAGCGCCTCTTGATCGCGCTCGAGCAGCGTCACGGCGAGGCCGGCGTCGAGAAGCGCGACCGCGATGCCCGCGCCCATCGTCCCGCCGCCGACGACGCCGACCGCTTTCAGCGCCGCCGGCGCCGCCTCGACCGGCGGCTTAATAGCGGCGCGCTCGGCGAAGAAGACGTAGCGCAGCGCCTGCGACTCGGGCGACGCGCGCAGGCGCAGATGCTCCGCGCGCTCGGCCGTCAAGGCGGCGTCGGCCGGACCCTCGACGGCGCGTCGAAGGGCGGCGAGCGCGAGCGGCGGCGCCGCCTGGCCGCGATGGACCCGGAGCGCCGCCGTCTCTTTCTCGGTCCAGAAGGCGTCGTCCGGCGCCGGCGGCGTCGGCCGCTCCAAGGTCGGCGTCGGCAGGCTTCCCGCGAGCGCCTGGCGCAGATGGTCGATCGCCGCCGCCTCGAGATCGCCCTCCAGGATCGCGTCGACGAGCCCGGCGTCGCGCGCCTTCTCGGCGCGGATCGGCCGGCCGATCGACGCCATCTCGGCCGCGAGGTCGATCGGGACGAGCCGCGGCAGCCGCGCCGCGCCGCCGGCGCCCGGAATGAGGCCGAGATTGACCTCCGGCATGCCGAGCGACGCGCCCGGGCTGGCGACGCGCCAACGGCAACCCATCGCGATCTCCAAGCCGCCGCCGAGCGCCATGCCGTGGATCGCCGCCAGCCACGGCTTCGCCGCCCGCTCGATCCGCATCACGACGTCCGGCAGATGCGGCTCGACCGGCGGCTTGTCGAACTCCGAGACGTCGGCGCCGGCGATGAAGACCCGGCCGCGACCGATGACGACCGCGCCCTGGACGGCCGGATCGGCGTCGATCTCCTCGGCCGCCGCGATGAGCCCGGCGCGGACGGCGGCGGAGCTGGCGTTGACGGGCGGGTTGTCGATGGCGACGACGGCGATCTCGCCCTTGGTCTCGACGCGGACGGGCATGGCGGAGCTCCGATTTCACAAAATTGACCGACTGGTCGGATTATGCAACGCTTCCGACCGCGGCGTCGAGATAACAACAACGCGCCCGGGAGGAGAAGCCGTGAGGGAAGCTCGTGTCTGAAAGTCCGCTCTTGGCCGTCACGGAGGACGGCGTGCGCCGGTTGACCTTCAACCGGCCCGACAAGCTCAACGCCTTCAACGCCGAGCTCGGCGCGCGGCTCGCCGCCGAGCTCGACCGCGCCGCCGAGGACGCGGAGACGCGGGCGCTCCTGATCACCGGCGCCGGCCGCGCCTTCTGCGCCGGTCAGGATCTCGGCGACCGCGATCCGGCGAAGATGGACGGGCCGCCCGATCTCGGCGCGACGTTGGAGACGATCTACAACCCGATCGTCCGGCGGATGCGCGCGCTCGAGAAGCCGATCGTCTGCGCGGTGAACGGCGTCGCGGCCGGCGCCGGCGCCAATCTCGCGCTCGGCTGCGACATCGTGATCGCGGCGGAGTCGGCGCGCTTCATCCAGGCCTTCGCCAAGATCGGGCTCGTGCCCGATTCGGGCGGCTCCTGGCTGCTGCCGACCTTGATCGGCGAGGCGCGGGCGAAGGCGCTCGCTCTGACCGCCGAGCCGCTCGACGCCAAGACCGCGGCGGCCTGGGGCCTCATCTGGAAGGCGGTTCCGGACGACGGGCTGATGGCGGAGGCGTCGACGCTGGCGCAGGGCTTCGCCAAAGGGCCGACCGTCGGGCTCGGGCTGGCGAAACGCGCGATCCAGGCGGCGGCGAGCCAGCCGCTCGACGCGCATCTCGATCTCGAGCGCGATCTCCAGCGCGAGGCCGGCCGCACGCCGGACTACGCGGAGGGCGTCGCCGCCTTCCTCGCCAAGCGCGCGCCGAACTTCACGGGCGTCCGATGAGCGAGGCGTCGAGCGATCCTCAGGCGCTCGCCGAGGCGACGGCGGCGGCGATGTGGCGCGGCGACGCCGCCTCGCGCGGGCTCGGCATGACGCTCGACGCGGTCGGGCCGGGCTCGGCGCGGCTCTCGATGAGCGTGACCGAGACCATGGTCAACGGCCACGCCATCTGCCATGGCGGCTTCATCTTCGCGCTCGCCGACAGCGCTTTCGCCTTCGCCTGCAACACCTACAATCAGAACGCCGTCGCCCAGCACTGCGCGATCACCTATCTCGCGCCGGCGCGGCTCGGCGACCGGCTGACCGCGATCGCGCGCGAGGTGAGCCGCTCGGGCAGGAGCGGGATCTACGACATCAGCGTCGTCAACGGCGCCGGCGCGACCATCGCCGAGTTCCGCGGCCATTCGCGCACGATCGCCGGCCGGCTCGTCGGCGGCTCGCCGGCCGAGGCCTGAGGCCGATGGCCCGGACGCGCGCCCAGGATTACGGCGACAAGCGCGAGGCGATCCTGCGCGCCTCGGCCCGCGCCTTTTCGACCGGCGGCGTCGACCGCACGTCGATGGGCCAGATCGCGGCGGCCTGCGGCGTGTCGAAGGCGCTGCTCTACCACTACTACGAGAGCAAGGACGCGCTGATCTTCGACATCATCCGCGATCATCTCGAGGAGCTCCTGGCGGCGGTCGAGGCCGCGGACCGCGAAGACGCGGCGCCCGAGGAGCGGCTCAGGCTCTTGGTCCATGCGACGCTGGAGAAATACGCCGACCGCGACGATCAGCATAAGATCCAGATCGAGGCGCTCTCGAACCTGCCCGAAGACCGCGCCGAGCATCTGCGCGGCGTCGAGCGCGCCATCGTCCGCAAATTCGCCGGCGTGATCGCGGAGCTCAATCCGCGGCTCGCATCGGGCGACGCGCGGCTGACGCCGGCGACGATGTCGCTCTTCGGCATTCTCAACTGGGTCTACATGTGGTTCCGGCCGGGCGGTCGGATCAGCCGCGCGGAATACGCCGACATGGCGGCGCGGCTCTTCGTCGGCGGCGTCCGGTCGCTGTGATCGCCGCCGAGGGTCAAAGCGTCACATAATATGCTTGAGTTTGCGTTTTGTGTGATGGATAATGTGACGGAAGCGGAGGGCGCGTCTGCGCGCGATTCCGCGAGGGAGGTTCGGAAGTGGCGGAAGCCTTTATCTGCGACGGCGTTCGGACGCCGATCGGACGCTATGGCGGCGCGCTCGCGTCGGTCCGCGCCGACGATCTCGCCGCGGCGCCGATCCAGGCGCTGATGGCGCGCAATCCGGATGTCGACTGGTCGGCGCTCGACGACCTCGTCTATGGCTGCGCCAATCAGGCCGGCGAGGACAACCGCAATGTCGGGCGCATGGCGGCGCTGCTCTCCGGGCTGCCGGCGACGGCGCCGGGCGCGACCGTCAACCGGCTCTGCGCCTCGGGCATGGACGCGGTGGGCATGGCGTCGCAGGCGATCCGCGCCGGCGACTGCGATCTCGTCATCGCGGGCGGCGTCGAGAGCATGTCGCGGGCGCCCTTCGTGACGCCGAAGGCGGAGGCGGCCTTCTCGCGCGCCAACGCCGTCTACGACACCACCATCGGCTGGCGCTTCGTCAATCCGAAGATGAAGGCGCGATACGGGATCGATTCGATGCCGGAGACGGCGGACAACGTCGCCGCCGACTTCGCGGTGTCGCGCGCCGATCAGGACGCGTTCGCGGCGCGGAGCCAGGCGCGCTGGGCGGCGGCGCAGGAAGCGGGCCGCTTCGCCGACGAGATCGCGCCGGTCGCCGTTCCGCAGCGCCGCGGCGAGCCGATCCTCGTCGATACGGACGAGCATCCGCGGCCGGGCACGACGGCCGAGAAGCTGGCCGGCCTCAAGGGCGTCAACGGGCCGGATCTGACGGTCACCGCCGGCAACGCCTCGGGCGTCAATGACGGCGCCTGCGCGCTCATCCTCGCCTCGGAGGAGGCGGCGCGGCGGAACGGGCTGACGCCGAAGGCGCGGGTGATCGCGAAGGTCGCGGTCGGCCTCGAGCCGCGGATCATGGGCTACGGGCCGGCGCCGGCGGTGGAGAGGATTCTGGCGCGGACCGGGCGCGCGCTCGCTGAGATGGACGTGATCGAGCTCAACGAGGCCTTCGCGAGCCAGGCCCTCGCCGTCCTGCGCGCGCTCGGCCTCGCTGACGACGCCGAGCATGTGAACCCGAACGGCGGCGCGATCGCGATCGGCCATCCGCTCGGCATGAGCGGCGCGCGGCTGGTGACGACGGCGATGTACGAGCTCCGTCGCCGCGGCGGCCGCTACGCGCTCTGCACGATGTGCGTCGGCGTCGGCCAGGGCGTCGCGACGATCATCGAGCGCGTCTGAGCGCCGACCGAAGGAGAACGACATGTATGCGCAAATGGTGAAGTCGACCGGCAAAGGCGTGAAGTCCCGCGAGGAGATGTCGCCGGAGGAGCGCGCCTTTCAGGACCGGGTCGACGCCGACGAGAAGATCGAGCCGAAGGACTGGATGCCGGAGGCGTACCGCAAGACCCTGATCCGGCAGATCGGCCAGCACGCGCATTCGGAGATCGTCGGCCAGCTGCCCGAAGGCAACTGGATCACGCGCGCGCCGACCTTGGAGCGCAAGGCGATCCTGCTCGCCAAGGTGCAGGACGAGGCCGGCCACGGGCTCTATCTCTACTGCGCCGCCGAGACGCTCGGCGTCAGCCGCGACGAGCTG
>CAZPTD010000237.1:0-7213 GCA_964588915.1 uncultured Neomegalonema sp.
CCGTCGCCCGCGAAGTGCAGTCGATCCTTCAGCGCTACAAGGCGCTGCAAGACATCATCGCGATCCTCGGGATGGACGAGCTCTCGGAAGAAGATAAGCAGACGGTGGCGCGGGCGCGGAAGATCCAGCGCTTCCTCAGCCAGCCCTTCGACGTCGCGCAGGTGTTCACCGGCTTCCCGGGCGTGCAGGTGCCGCTCGAGAAGACGATCGACAGCTTCAAGCGCGTCTGCGCCGGCGAGTTCGACCATCTGCCGGAAGCGGCCTTCTACATGGTCGGCGACATCGACGACGCGCAGGCCAAGGCGGCGCGGCTCGCCGCGGAAGCGGCCTAAGGCCGGCGGCGGCGCAGAACTGAGGAGCGACGCTCTTGAGCTTCCAATTCGATCTCGTGGCGCCCGAGCGCGCCGTCGCGTCGGAGCAGGCCCGGCTGGTGACGGCGCCGGGCGCCGAGGGCGATTTCGGCGTGATGGAGGGCCACGCGCCGCTCCTCTCGGCGTTGCGGCCGGGCGTGCTGACGGCGGAGTTCGCGAGCGGCGAGACCAAGCGCTACGTCGTCTTCGGCGGATTCGCCGAGGTCGGGCCGGATCACTGCACCATCCTCGCGGAGGAGGTGCATTTCTTCGACGAGCTTCAGCCGCAGACGCTCGAGGAGCGGATCAAGGACGCCGAGGAAGAGCTGAAGACGGCCGAGCATGACGACGTCCAGCGCCGCGCGCAGCATCTGAACGATCTGCGGTCGCTGCAGTCACAGAAGCCTTAACGGGCCGGCGCGCCGGCGGAGCGTCGGCGCGTAGGTCCGCCCGGTCGTCGCGCTACTGCGCCAGCAGATCCGCGAAATCGTCGAGCACCCGGCGATAGACCGCGCGCTTGAAGGGCACGATCTTGTCGATCAGCTCCTCGGGGCCGAGCCAGCGCCATTCCTGGAACTCGGGCTCCTCGGTGGCGATGTCGATCTTGGCGTCGTCGCCGAGCAGCGTCATCGCGAACCATTTCTGCATCTGGCCGCGATACCGCCCGCCCCAGATCTTGCCGAGAAGCTCGTCCGGCAGATCGTATGGCAGCCAATCCGCCGTCTCGCGGACGATCTCGACATCCTGGGAGGCGAGGCCCGTCTCTTCCGAAAGCTCGCGCAGCGCCGCTTGCGACGGCGTCTCGCCCTCGTCGATCCCGCCCTGCGGCATCTGCCAGGCCTCGGCCGTCGTGTCGATGCGGCGCCCGGCGAAGATCAGACCGTCGGCGTTGAGCAGCATCAGGCCGACGCACGGACGGTACGGCAAAAGCGTATGGTCTTCCCGATCGGGCATGGGAGCGGCTCCTTTTCTGAAGGCCGCTCCTCTCCCCTAAAGCCGAAGCGGCGTGAGTCGAACGCCTCGCGCGCGCGCCGTTCCGGACCATTCCTCCAGGGCGCGGATCGTGCTCGGGACGGCGACAGCGACGCCGACGGCGCGGCCGGAGCGGCGCGCCTCTTCTTCGAGCAATGCAAGGCCGTCGCTGATATCGCGCGCCCGGCCCGACTTGTCCAGCGACACGACGCTCGCCGCGGTCCGAAGTCCGAGCTCGCCGCCGATCTCGCGAACGCGGCTGAGCGGCCCGGGCGCGGTCTCGACGATGAAGAGCGACCGCGCTTTCAGCTCGGCGAGGACGGGCCTCAGCGCGTCGGCGTCGGCGGTGAAGCGCCCGCCGAGATAGGTGGCGACGCCGTCCACGCCGGGCAGCAGCGCCAGCGTGCGGTCGAGGCGCTCGAGATTGGTCGCGGCGTCGGCGGCGACGCGGAGCGTGAGCGGTCCCGGATCGCGAACACGGCGCGACTCGGGCTCCATCGGGATCTCCGCGAGCACCACGCGGCCGCTCTCGCGCGCGGCGGCGACCCAATCGGCCGCGTCGGCGGCGATCGGCGCGACGGCGACGGCGATCTCCGGCGGCAGCCGGTCGAGCGCGCGGCGGCTCGCCTCGGGATTGACGCCGACCGCGGTCAGGATGATGACCACGCGCGGCTCTCGGCCGCTCGTCGCCGTCTCGACCGACGCGACGAGGGGACGCGGCCGCGGGCGCGGCGCCGGGGCGCGGGCGGGCGGGCCGTCGGACGCCGCGAGCAGGACGCTCGGCGCGCGCGTGATCGCGGCGGCGACCGCGGGATCGACGCTCGGGGCGACGGACGGCTCGACATGGTCGACGTTCTCGCTCTCCGGCGGCGGCGCGGGCGCCTCGGCCGCGGGCTCGGAGCTCGGCGCGGACGGCGCCGCCGCGACGGCGCCCGTCTCGATCGGCGGCGCGATGAACTCGCGCGCCGCCGGGTCCATGTCGAGGGCGGCGGCGCCCGCGGGCGTCCGGCGCCGCGGCGCCGCGACCTCGATCACGCGCGGCGGCGCGGCCAGCGCGGCGTCGATGGAGAGCGGCGCGTCGGGCTGCGCCGGCTCGAGCACCCAAAGCGGCGCCGCGGCGCGTTCGCCGCGCCCCTCGACGGTTCCGACCCAAAAGGTCGGCGCGTCGGGCGGAAGATAGACGAGATCGCGCTCGGCCCGCGCATGGACGATCGGCGCGCCGAGAGGCGCCGGCTCGTCCGAGGGCTCGGACATCGCGGACAACATCGGAGCCGCGACGACGACGAGGAGCGCCGCCGGGCCGGCGAGCGCGCGAACGCGGCCGCTCGGCGACAGGCGCCGGAGGCTGCGAAGCAGCGTCTCTGGGAATGGACGGGCGGCTCTCGCCATCTGCGACCTCGGCGCCGTGCAAGCGATCGCCTTCGGTCTAGGGCGCGATGATTTACGAATCGTTTACGGCCGGCCGGGCCGAAAAAAGAGGCCGCTCGCGCGGCCTCTTCGCTCGGGTCTCGCGCGCAGCGAGGCTTACTCGTCGCCGAGCCGCTCGAACGCGGCGACGCCGCGCAGCAGCTCGAGCGCGTAGTAGAGCTGATAGTCGCTCTGACGAAGCTCGATCCGAGCGGCCTGCGCCGCTTCCGCCGCCTCTTCGTCGGTCATGCCGTCTTCGGAGGCCTGCTCGTTCTCGAGGCTGCCCGGCAGCGACGCCTCGTTGCGCTGATCGCCCTCGGCGCCCTCGGGCGTCACCACTTGCAGCGGCTCGACCACGATGTTGGGCTCGATGCCGAGCGCCTGGATCGAGCGTCCCGACGGCGTGTAGTAGCGCTGCGTCGTCAGGCGGAGCGCGCCGCCGTTCGGCAACGGCATGATCGTCTGGACCGAGCCCTTGCCGAAGCTCTTCTCGCCGACGACGACCGCGCGGCCGTGATCCTGCAGCGCGCCCGCGACGATCTCCGAGGCCGAGGCCGAGCCGCCATTGATCAGCACGATGACCGGCAAGCCGTTGGCGAGATCGCCCGGCGTCGCCTCGAAGCGCGCGCCCTGGCTCTGGTTGCGGCCGCGGGTCGAGACGATCTCGCCCTGGTCGAGGAAGACGTCCGTGACGCCGACCGCTTCGTCGAGGAGGCCGCCCGGATTGTTCCGCAGATCGAGCACGAAGCCGCGGATGTTCTCCGGGCCGATCTCGGCGACCAGCCGTTCGATCTCGTCGATCAGGTTGCTCGTCGTCTGCTCGTTGAAGGTCGTGACGCGGAGATAGCCGATGTCGCCCTCCGCCCGCGCCTTGACCGGCCGGATGGTGATGATCGCCCGCGTGATCTCGATATCCAGCGGCTCCTCGACGCCCTCGCGCACCACGGTCAGCGAGATCGTGGTGTTGACCTCGCCGCGCATGCGCTCGACCGCATCGGAGAGCGTCATGCCGAGGATCGGCTCGCCGTCGAGATGAGTGATGAAGTCGCCCGCCTGCATGCCGGCGCGCTGCGCCGGCGTGTCCTCGATCGGCGCGATCACCTTGACGAAGCCGTTCTCCATGGTGACTTCGATGCCGAGCCCGCCGAACTGGCCGCGCGTCTGCTCGCGCATCTCGACCGCGTCCTGCGGCGAAAGGTAGCTCGAATGCGGATCGAGCGAGGTCAGCATGCCGTCGATCGCCGCCTCGATCAGCTCGGCGTTGTCGACCTCTTCGACATAATGCGCGCGAACGAGATCGGTGACGTCGCCGAAGAGCTCGAGATCGCGGTAGAGCGACGCGTTGCTGCGGCCGGACTGCGCGTTCGCGTCGACGGCCGGCGGGCCGAATTGCAGCGCGAGCCCGATCCCGAGCAGGGCCCCGCAGGCCGTCGCGATGATCAAACGTCTCATTACTCGCAACCTTTCTCGTTGCATCATTCAAACCAAGCGATCGGATCGAGCGGCGCGCGCCGATCGAAGACCTCGATATAGAGTTCTTCTCGCGCTTGACCGCCGGAACCGGCGGATCCGGGCATGCGGCCGATCAACTGACCGGCCTCGATCTCGTCTCCTTCACGAGCAGTGATCTCGCCGAGTCCTGTCAACAGTATGGCATAGCCTGTTTCAGGCTCAATAATGACAGCACGGTGAGATTCGAAAGTCCCGGCGAACCGGACGACGCCGCGCCAGGGCGCGATCACCTGGGCGCGCGGCCGCGTGATCAGAATCGCGCCCGGCGCGCCGTCCGGGTTCCGAACCCGGCGGAGCTCGCCCGCCGCGGGCGCGAGCAGGCGGCCGCGGGCCTCGGCGAAGGGAATGTCGAGGTCGCGGACGGCGAGGACGGGAGCCGTCGCCGTCTCGATCGCGGGCGCGGCGGGTTGTCGCTCTCGCGGGGCGGGCGGCGCTTCGGAGACCGATGCGGCGAGCTCGCCGAGCGACTCGGCTTCGGCCGCGAGCTGGGCGGCGCGCGCTTCGGCGACGGCGGCGCGCGTCGTCTCCGCGGTTTCGGCGCGGCGGCGCTCTTCGAGAAGCGCCTCGGCCTCAGCGATCTCCCTTTGCAACGCTTCGCGCTCGATGCGGATCGCGGCCTCGGCGTCGCGCGCCTCGGCGTCGACGCGGGCGATCCGGTCGATCTCGGTCCGCGCCGCCGCCTTCGCCTCCTCGAACGACCGGAGCAGCGCCCGGATCTGAGCGATGCTTCGCGCGGCGACCCGCGGCCGATCGGGATGCGCGAGCATCGCCGGCGTCGGCTCGCGGCGGATCCGCTGGAGCGCGGCCCCGAGAAGCGCGAGCCGCTCGCGCGCGCGCTCGAGCCGCGCCTCGGCGGCGGCGATGTCGCGGCGCAGCGCGGCGACGCGGTCGTCGGCGCCGGCGAGCCAGGCCTCGCGGGCGACGATGCGCTCGCCGAGATCGCGGATGCGCTCGGCCAGCCGCTCGCGCTCGGCGCGGATCTCCTCGGCGCTCCGGCGGGCGGCTTCGGCGGCGCGCCGCGCCGCTTCGGCCTCGGCCTCGGCGCGGGCCTGAGCGTCGAGAATGTCCCTGCGGTTCTGGGCCGGCGCCTCCGCGCCGGCGGCGAGCGCCAGGGCGGCCGCGAGAAGCGCTGAGAGGAGGCGGTCCGGAAGACCGGCGCGGCGCGATCGGGCGCGGTTTCGGATCATACGGGCTCCAGGAGCGACCTTCCGGTCATGGCCTCGGGCTTCGGCGCCCGCATGAGCTCGAGCAGCGTCGGCGCGACGTCGGCCAGGCGGCCGCCCGCGGCGAGCTTCAGCTTCGGCGCGCCGGCGCGCGCGTCGACGAGCGCAATCGGCACAGGATTGAGCGTATGCGCGGTGTGCGGCCCGCCGGTCTCCGGATCGACCATCATCTCGCAGTTCCCGTGATCGGCGGTGACCAGCATCGCGCCCTCGACCTTCTCGATCGCCGCGATCGCCCGCCCGAGCTCGGCGTCGACCGCTTCGACCGCCTTGACCGCCGCGGAGAGATCGCCGGTGTGGCCGACCATGTCCGGATTGGCGAAGTTGACGACGACGAGATCGTAGGCGCGCGAGTCGATCGCTTTGGTTAACGCGTCGCCGACTTCTTCGGCCGCCATCTCCGGCGCCAGATCGTAGGTCGCGACCTTCGGGCTCGGCGCCATGTAACGCTCTTCGCCCGGATAGGGCGTCTCCTCGCCGCCGTTCAAGAAGAACGTGACATGCGGATACTTCTCCGTCTCGGCGAGGCGGAACTGGGTCTTGCCCATGCCGGCGATCCAGGATCCGAGCCCGTCCTCGATCGTCTCGGGCGGGAAGAGGACGTCCATCCAGGCGTCGATCCTGTCGGAATAGGAGACCATGCCGAGGGAGGCGGCGAACGGGATCGGCGCGCCGCGCTCGAAGCCGTCGAAGGCGGGATCGAGGAAGGCGTGCAGGATCTCGCGGGCGCGGTCGGCGCGGAAGTTGATCATGAAGAGGCCGTCGCCCGCCGCCGGCCCGGCGTAGCCGCCGATCGCCGTCGGCGCGACGAACTCGTCGGTCTCGCCGCGGGCGTAGGCCGCCGCGACGGCGGCCTCGGCGCTCTCCTCCCGAGCGCCGGCGCCCTTGGCGAGAGCGTCATAGGCGCGCTCGACGCGGTCCCAGCGCTGGTCGCGGTCCATCGCGTAGTAGCGGCCCGAGACGGTCGCGATCTCGACGCGAGGAACGTCGCCGAGGCGGGCGCGCAGATCGGCGAGCGCCGGAAGCGCGCTCTTCGGCGGCGTGTCGCGGCCGTCGAGGAAGAGGTGGAGCTTGACCGAAAGGCCCGCCGAGGCGCAGATCCTGGCGGCGGCGGCGATGTGCCGGAGATGGGCGTGAACGCCGCCCGGCGAGCAGAGCCCGGCGAGATGCGCCGCGCCGCCCGACGCCTTCAGCGCGGCGATGAAGGCCCGGAGCGGCGCCGCCTCGGCGAAGGCGCCGGTCTCGATCGCGCGGTCGATCTTCGGCAGGTCCATCCACACCACGCGGCCGGCGCCGAGATTCATGTGACCGACCTCGGAGTTGCCCATCTGGCCCTCGGGCAGCCCGACATCCGGCCCGCAGGTCTTCAGCGTCGCCGTCGGCCAGCGCGCCGTCATCGCGTCGAAATGCGGCGTCTTCGCGATCGCGGTCGCGTCCGTCGACCCGCCGTCGCCGACGCCCCAGCCGTCGAGGATGCAAAGGACGACGGTCCGTCGCGCGTCGGTCATCTCGGGCTCTCCGATCAAGAAGGACGCCCCTGCAGTAGCCCTTCGCGACCCGCCGGTCCAGGCGGGCTAGGCTGTGAACGCATAGATCCAGCCGTCGTCAGCTCGGTTCTGGGGTTCGCCGAGCAGGAAGCGGCGTGAAGGCGGCGCCGATCCGCCGTCAGCGACGCTGGATCTATGAATCCACACCCTAGTGGTTCGACTCCAACGCTTGGAACCCTCTCGCCCTTGCCGCGATGATGTC
>CAZPTD010000238.1:0-7138 GCA_964588915.1 uncultured Neomegalonema sp.
GAAGAAGCGCGCGCCGTACGCCACCGCGACGATCAGCGCGAAGCCGGCGAGGTTGGCGATCCCCATCACCACGAGGTCGCCGCGGCCGAACTCGTTGATGAAGACGCCGAGGAGCCGCGCGATCAAGAGGCTCGCGATGAAGACCGCGAGCGACTGCTGGCCGACCCGCCGCACCACGAGCACCACCTTGCCCCCCAGGCCTTCGGAGGGCAGCCGCCGGCCGTTCTCTCCGGCGAGCGCCCAGACGAGATAGGCGAGCGCGAGGAAGTGGGCGTAGCGCAAAATCCCGAAAAAGCTCTTTGAGATCAGCGCGCCCGACCAGGAGAGAAAATCCGCGCGCAGCGCTTCGATCGGATCGAACCATTCGGACAGGCGCAGCAAGCGGATCGCCGGCGCGCCGTCCGGATCGAGCCAGAAGGAGAAGAACAGCACGACGCCCGCGGCGATCATAAGCCGCCGGTCGATCGGCGGCGCCGGCAGCCAGCCCGCGGAGAAGGCGAAGCCGGTGAAAAACACCAGCTGCCAGGCGAAGGGGTTGAAGAACCAGGTGCGGTCGGACCAGGGTTCGGCCGGCAGGTTGAGGCCGGTGAACGCCGGAACGTCGATGAAGGCGAGCCAGGGCTGGCTGGCGATCAGATAGAGCCCGACCGAAAACGCCATGGCGTAGAGCGGCCGGATCGCGGCGAGCGCGGCCATGATCGGCACCAGCGCCAGGATCACGATGTACATGACCAGGATGTCGAAATAGTTCGGCACGTAGGTCAAGGTCAGGAGGCCGATCAGCTGCGGCCCGGTATTGTCCATAAACGGGCGCAGATTGAGGTTCGACTCGTAAAAGCGGTTGTTCTCGAGCCAGAAGTCAATGCCGACCAGCGTCGCCGCGATGGCGAGAAAGACGCCGATATGGCACCAGTAAATCTGCCAGATCCGCCAGAGGATCCGCGCCGTTCCGATCCACCAGCCTTTCTTCTGGAAAACCGCGAGAAAAGCGAGCGCGGAGGCCGCGCCGGAGCAAAACACGAAGATCTCGGTCGCGTCGGAGAAGCCGAAGCGGGCCGGGATCCAAAGGATCCAGCCGTTCCAAGGCACATGCGCGATCAGGATGATGAACATCCCGACGCCGCGGAAGAAGTCGAGCCGGATGTCCCGCTCGCGCTTTCTCGGCGTCGCGGCGGCGCTCGGGGCGGCGTCCCGCCCGCGACCATCCGATCCGTGGCCTTCCGACGTTGCGATCGCCATCGCCCGCTCCCCTCTTTCTCCCGGCGGCGGCGCGCCGGCGCTCGCGGTCAATCGCGCGCGGCCGCTTCGAGCGCGCCGATCCGCGACAGCCGCGTCTCCGCATAGCGATCAAGCGCGCCCCGCCGGCGGAGCCGCCGCTGAAGCCGACCGCGCGCCTCTCGTAAAAGCCCGGCGCGCAGCGCGCTGTCGATCGCCAATCGCTCGAAAACGTCGCGTTGCGCCCAGGAGCCGCCGACGCGCGGCATCGCCGCCTCGGCCGAGGCGAGCCCGGCGTAGGCCTCGGCGTAGTCGCCCTTGGCGAAGGCGATCAAGCCCGCCGCCGCCGGCGCGCCGGCCGCCGCCGCGACGTCGTCCTGGTCCCGCGAACCGGCGCCGAGCGCGAGCGCCGAGATCCGCGCCTCAGAACTTCGCCGCAGCCGCTCCAGCATGCGCGCCTCCGCCGCGCCGCGCCCGGCGGCCCCGAGCGCCAGCAGGTAGTGGAGGTCGGCGAAGACCACGCAGCCGTCGTCGGCGCGCCGCTCGGAAATCTCCGCAAGCTCCGCCCAGCGGTCGCCGACCGCGACGCCCTCGAGCTCGAGCCGCGTCAGAAGCGACGCCGCGTTCGAGATGTCGCGGTAGTCGTCGGCGGCCTCAAAGCGGACCTCCTCGTCGTAGAGCCGAAGTACTTCCGAATAGTCGCCGCGGTCGAGATGGAAGAGCGCGAGATGCCACCACACGTGGTAGCGGAAGTTATTGCAATGCGCCCAGGCGCCGGCGCGCTTGGTGATCCAGGCGACGCCGTCCGCGGCGCGGTTGGTCATGTCGTAGACATGCGCGACGGCGTGGAGCCCCCAGGCGTCGCCGTAAGGCGCGGCGAGCGGCGACGGCGCCTGACAGCGCGCCACGGCTTCGCGGCCGATGCGCTCGGCCTCGACATAGGCGCCGGTCTCCTCAAGCGCGAAGGCGTAGCAGCCGCGGATAAAGGCGCGATAGGGATGCGGGCCCTCATAGGCGTGGAGCACGGCCTCGAGCGAGCGCCGCATGCCGGCCGCGTCGCCGACGACGAAGCGAAGCGCGTGGCTGAGCTTGACGAGCACCGCGTCGGCGGGGCTCCGGGCGAGCTCGGCGTCGAGCACGTCGGCCGCCGCGAGGATCCGGCCGTCGAGATAGAGCCGAAGGCCCTCGAGATAGGCCTGCTCGCGGCGCGTCAGCCGCTCGCGCGCCGGCGCGACCCGGGCGTAAGCCGACGCCGCCTCGGCGTCGAGTTCGCGCCGGCCGAGAAGCAGCATGAAATAGCCCTTGGCGATGTGCGCGAGCGGAAACTCTGGGTCGAGCGCAAAGATCGCAGCGAGCTTTTCGGGCAGGATCGCCGCGTGCGCGAGGAACGCCATCGACGCGTCCGCCCAGAGCGGGAGCACGGCGGGATCCGAGCAGGTCGTCGGATACCCCGCGAGGTCGACCGGCCGATCCATGCCGCCGGCGCCGGCGCGCGCGACATCCGCGTCGCCCGTCGCCGCTTCCAAAACGCTCATCCCCGCGCTCCCTTGCCAGAAACCGACGCGTCGCGCGCCGCACGACATGTCACGTAACCTGGACGCGCGGCCGCGAACATCCATCCGGCGCGCACTTGACGCAGGCTTGAAGCGCCCGCGGGCGGCCTCCTACCAAATTGTGAAGGCGCCGAGCGCGAGAACTCGCTAGCGCTGGCGCGACGAGATCTCAGAGGGGCGTCGCCCATGGTGCAGCGTAGCGTCGTCGTCGCGGCCGGCGTCGGGCTTCTCGCCGTCGCCGTCGCCGCGTATCTCGCCGGCGGCGCGGCGCGCGGGGCGACGCTCGCCGCCTGCGTTCCGATCGGCGCGCTCGGCGGGCTCGCGCTCTATCACGCGACCTTCGGCTTCACCGGCGCCTGGCGCCGCCTTCAGCGCGAGCGCCGCGGCGCCGGGGTGCGCGCGCAGCTCCTTCTTCTCGGCGTCGTCGCGGCGACGGCCTATCCGCTCATCGCATCCGGCGTCTTCGGCCAGGGCTGGGTTTTCCCGATGAGCGTCGCCAGCGCGATCGGCGCGGCGATGTTCGGCTTCGGCATGCAGCTCGGCGGCGGCTGCGGCTCGGGCACGCTGTTCACGGTTGGCGGCGGCTCGACCCGGATGGCGCTCACGCTCCTGTTCTTCGTGCTCGGCTCGGTGCTTTGGGTCGCGACGAACGGCGCTTTTCAGGACGGGCTCGACGCCGTCTCGCGCGTGGTCGGGTTCGAGGCGGCGCCGGTGGTCACGCGCGGGCGCTCCTTCATCAGCGATTGGGGCGCGGCGCCGGCGCTGCTTTCGGCGCTGCTCGTTCTCGCGGCGCTTTGGGCGGCGAGCCGGCTCGTGGAGAAGCGGGCCCATGGCGCGGTCGAGAAGCGGGCGGCGAGCGACTGGTCGATGCGCGGCTTCTTGCGCGGACCGTGGACGAAGACGCAGGGCGCGGTCGCGTTGGCGGCGGCCTCGATCTTGACGCTGATCGCGCTCGACCGGCCCTGGGGCGTCACCTCGGCGTTTCCGTCCTGGGGCGGCAAGCTCATCGACGGCGTCGGCCTGCCGATCCGCGACTGGGAAATCTTTCGCGAGCAGACGCTCGACGCCTCGCTCTTCGGCAACACGACGGGCGTGATGAATTTCGGGCTGATGCTGGGCGCGCTGGCCGCGGCGGGGCTCGCGGGCCGCTTCGCGCCGGTCTGGCGTTTGAGCGCGCGCGACGTCTGGACGGCGGCGCTCGGCGGCCTGCTGATGGGCTACGGCGCGCGGCTCGCCTATGGCTGCAATATCGGCGGCTTCGTCGGCGGCGTCGCGTCCGGGAGCCTCCACGGCTGGTGGTGGCTCGTCTTCGGCTGGATCGGCTCCTGGGCCGGCGTGCGCCTGCGCGGTCGGATCGGCATGGATCCGGCGCCGCCGGCGCAGCTTCGGGAAGGCGGCGCCCGCGCCTAGGGTGCGAACTCATAGATCGAGCTGTCGTCAGCTCGGTTCTGGGGTTCGCCGAGCGGGAAGCGGCGCGAAGGCGGCGCCGATCCGCCGTCGAGCGTCGCTGACGGTTTCCAATGACGCCGCTGGATTCACGAGCACGCCCTAAGCGCGCGTCGCCCGCCCGAGTTCGCGCAGGCTTTCCGCCGTCGGCCCGAAGCCGCAGCCGGCGATCAGCAACAGCGCGGCCGCGAGCGCTGCGGCGCTCTTGGCGCGGGAGCCGGCATCCGCGCCCGGCGGACGATCGGTTTGCAGCCAGACCGCGTTCAAGGCCGTCTCGAACGACGACAGAAGCCCACGATGGAACCGCTCGGCGACGCGGTTCACATATTCCTCGGCGCCGGCCGTCTCGGACATCGCGCGGCAGATGAGGCAGCCGTTCAGCGAGACGCCGCGATATTCGAACTGGCCGAGATCGTCCCACAGCGTGTCGAACCGCTCCGGCGTGTCCGCCTCGGCGATGCGCGCGAGCTGCTCCGACGCGACGCGTTTGACGTAAAGGTCGATGCAGTCGCGGAAGAGAGCGGCCTTGTCCGGCCAAATGCTGTAGAGTCCTTTGCGGCTCGCGCCGGTAACGGCGACGAGTTTATCATAGGACGCGCCGTCGAAACCGTGTCGCCAGAAGGCGATCATCGCCGCATCGCGCGCGTGGTCCTCATCGAATTTGCGTATCCGCGCCATCTTCGTCTCGCGTGGCCCTTTCGCAGGCCGAAGCCGGCTAACAATTGTTCGGACGCGGATGATCTTCCATAGATTTATCGAGGAAATCCGCCCGACTCGAAGGTTTCTCCCGGCTCTCCTGATCAGCTTCCGCCGTCAGTTCGAAAATTAATCTAGCGGATTTTTGATATGTCGGCCGGTTGCGAAGAAGTCGCGGGTTGACGTCGTGTTTGTCAATGCGATCGAAAAAAATTTCACGCGAATGGAAGCGCTCTGCGGCGCGTGCGCCGCAAAGTCGGCGCGCGCTCGATCAATCGATGTGAAGTTGCGGCTTTTTTGGGCGGCGCGCAGAAGCGCGCCGCCGCGATCACGTCGGGCGGTCGTTCGGTCGGGCCGGCGACAGCCCGACCGATACGCCGTCACCGGCCGGCGATAAGTCGCGTGAAGAGGCCGAGAACGAGGCCGTAGACGACTTCGCCGACCAGCCAGGACAGGCCCTTGGCGAAGCCGTCCGAGGCCGCGAAGCGCTCGACCGCCGGCGGAACCGCCTCGACCGGCTGGGCCGCCGTCGCCGCCGCGGCGTCCTCCGCGCCGAGAAGGCCGAAGAAGGGCGCTTGCTCGAGCAGGACGACGTTGAAGAGATAGCCGGCGATGGCGAAGGCGATCAGGCCGAAGATCGGGCCGAGGATGAACCAGGGCAGGAAGAAGAAGATCGGCCGGATGATCAGCATGTAGAGGAGCGGCAGCCCGATGACGCCGGCGGCGAGATTGAGCACGACGGCCGCGTCGATCGTGAACGTCTCCTGCGCGATCGTGAATTGGGCGTAGACGTCCGGCGGCAGATCGAACGCCATCTTCGCCGCGACGGCGCGCATCAGATCGTCCGGAAAGAGCTGCAGTCCTGGAATGGTCTCCGCGCCGAGCACGCCGGCGACCATGGCCGCAAATCCGGGCTGCGGCGTTCGGGTCTGGCCGTCGACGAGGCCGAAGAAGTTGGGCGAGATTCCGCGCGCGTAGAATTCCCACACGGCGCTGGCGAGCAAGCCGCCGATAATGAGCGCGATGATCCAAACAAATGAAAATGCGCTCGCGCGATTAGACGTTTCAAGCATATCCGCATCCCCCAGTTTAAGGCGACCGCTCGACGAAAGACCGAGACGGACAACGACGCGCCGCGCGAACCCAAGCCTCCCAGCTCGACGCGACGCTGAATAGGTGACGGCGTCAAGGGCGCGCGCAACCGTCGGACGGGCCCGCGAACCCGATCCGGCCGCCGAGCGACCCCGTGCGGTTTATAAAGAAGAGGGGCGTTCTGGCGACAAATTTGTGGCCAAACGGGTACTGATTCCGGGTCGCAAGGCGAAATAAACACGTCACGCGCGAGCGCGCGCCGCTCGACGTCGTCAGCGACGCAACGTCACCTGATCGATCCGCTCCAACAGCGGCGCCGGGCTGGTTTCTTCGGGTATGCGCGCGAGGCCGAGCCGCGCGAGCCGGCGTCCGAGGCCGGGCGAGGCGGTCGCCACCGCGAACGGCGCGGCGAAGACGAGGCCGGCGAGCACGAGCGCGGCCCAAGGCAAGGCGGACGGCGCCGCGACGATCATCAGCGCCGCGATCGAGAGGCCGAAGAGCGTCGGCGCCCAAAGGCCCTTCAGCGCCGTCGACCAGTCGAGCCCGTAGGCGTCGCGCGTCTGCCCGCTCCAGCCGATCTTTCGGCCGAAGGGCAGGCCGGCGAGAAAGATCGTGAGCCGCAGCGCCACCGCCGGCGCCATCAGGATCCCGAAAAGGAGCTCGACGAAAAGGCTCGAGAGAAAGCGGCCGGCGCCGCCGTAGCGCCGCACGCCGCCCGGCTCGAGCAAGACGTCGACGGCGCCGGCGATCTTCGGCGCGAGACTGGCGAAGAACATCGAGAAGAAGAGGATGACCGCGAGCGTCATGTCGAAGGCGGCGACGTCTTCCTCGAAGATCTTGAGCGAGGCGAGCGCGGTCATGCCCATCCACGCCGGAGCGGCCGCGTACATCAGCACCGCCTGGATGAGTTGAAAGCGGCTTGTCGGGCGCAGACCTGGCGTGCCGAAGAGCGGAATATACTGCATATTGCCGTTGCACCAACGCTGCTCGCGCTTCATGAAGTCGAGCAGCGTGACCGGGTTCTCCTCCCAGCTGCCGCCTTCGACAGGCAGCACGCGCACCTCGTAGCCGGCGCGGCGCATCAGCACCGCCTCGTACTGGTCGTGGCTGAGGACGTGCCCGCCGAGCGGCGGCTC
>CAZPTD010000239.1:0-7088 GCA_964588915.1 uncultured Neomegalonema sp.
ATCACCGGAGACGCCTTCACGATGGACGCTGACGGCCATTTCCATATCGCCGCCCGCAACGACGACATGATCGTCTCCTCGGGCTACAACATCGCCGGGCCCGAGGTGGAGGCGGCGCTGCTCGCGCATGAGGCGGTCGCCGAATGCGCCGTCGTCGGCGCGCCGGACGAGGAGCGCGGCCAGATCGTCGAGGCGCATGTCGTGCTCAAGGAGGGCGTCGAGCCGGCCGAGGCGACGGCCGAGCTGTTGAAAAACCACGTGAAAGCGACGATCGCGCCCTATAAGTATCCGAGACGCGTCGTCTTTGCCGCGGCGCTGCCGAAGACGCCGACCGGCAAGATCCAGCGCTTCCTGTTGCGGGGCCGAAGCTGACCCGCCGGACGACGAGATCGAGGAGTTGAGATGAGCGTCATTCGCGCGAACTGCGTATTCGTCCTCATTCAGTGCGACGTCGGCGCGACATTCAAGGTCGCGGACGCGATCGCTCAGAAGGAAATTCATTCCGAGCTGCATTCGATCAGCGGCGAGTACGATCTCTTGCTCAAGATGTACATTCCGTCCGATCAGGATGTCGGCCGCTATATCGGCGAGCATTTGCACACGATTCCGGGAATTGCGCGGACGCACACCATTCTCGCCTTCAGCACGATCTGACGGGCGAAGGCGAGCAGCCGGCGCCAGGCGGCGACCGGCCGGATCTGGGGAACGCAAACAACGAAGGGGATGGAGATGAGATCCACATTCGCAGCCGCCGTTGCGGCCGCGGCGCTTCTCGGCGCGACGACCGGCCAGGCGCTGGCTCAGACGGAGCCGGTCAAGGTCGGCATGATCACCACGCTCTCGGGCGGCGGCGCCGCGCTCGGGATCGACGTCCGCGACGGGTTCGAGCTCGCGCTCAAGCTCCATGGCCAGGGACGGATCGAGCTCATCGTCGAGGACGATCAGCGCGAGCCGGGCGTCGCGGTCCAGCTCGCCGACCGGATGATCCAGGCCGACCGCGTCGACATCATGACCGGCATCATCTGGTCGAACCTCGCGATGGCGGTGGTGCCGTCGGCGGTGCGCCAGAACGTCTTCTATCTCTCGCCGAACGCCGGCCCGTCGGCGCTCGCCGGCGCCGGCTGCCATCCGCTCTACTTCAACGTCGCCTGGCAGAACGACAATCTCCACGAGGCCGCCGGCGCCTACGCCACCAGCGAGGGCTACGAGCGCGTCTTCATCCTGGCGCCGAACTATCCGGCCGGCCAGGACGCGCTCGCCGGCTTCAAGCGCTTCTTCGAGGGCGAGCTGGCGGGCGAGCTCTACACCCAGCTCGGCCAGACCGACTACGCCGCCGAGCTGGCGCAGATCCGCGCCGCCGAGCCCGACGCCGTCTTCTTCTTCCTGCCGGGCGGCATGGGCGTCGCGTTCATCAAGCAATACGATCAGGGCGAGCTCGGATTCCCGCTGGTCGGGCCGGCGTTCTCCTTCGATCAGGGCATCCTGCAGGCCGTCGGCCCGGCGGCGCTCGGCGTGCGCAACACCTCGCAATGGGCGGCCGATCTCGACAATCCGGCCAACGCCGAGTTCGTCGCGGCGTTCGAGGCGGAGTACGGCCGTCTGCCGTCGCTCTACGCCAGCCAGGGCTACGACACCGCGATGCTGATCCTCTCGGCGCTCGAGAAGGCCGACGTCTCCGACCGCGAGGCCTTCCGCGCCGCGCTCGCCGAGGCCGACTTCGCGTCCACGCGCGGCGATTTCGCGTTCGGTCCGAACCAGCATCCGGTGCAGGACCTCTATGTCCGCGAGGTGGTCGAGAGCGACGGCGTTCTGACCAACAGGACGATCTCGCTGGTGCTCGAGGACCGCGGCGACGCCTATGCGGAGCAGTGCGCCTATTGAGCGCCTTCTGACGAGAGGCGGCGCGCGCCGTCGCCTCTCGACGGCCCGACGCGACGCTGACGGCGGCGACACGACCCTTATGGCGACGACATGACCCGATCGGCGACGGCATGACCTGGCCGCTATTCTTCGAGCAGCTGCTGAACGGCCTGCAATACGGCGCGACGCTGTTCATGATGTCCGCCGGGCTGACGCTGGTCTTCGGCGTGATGGGCGTGATCAACCTCGCCCATGGCGTGCTCTACATGTTCGGCGCCTTCATCTGCGCCTCGGTCGCGGCGGCGCTCGGCTCGTTCTGGCTCGGCCTCGTCGCCGCCTTCGCCGCCGCGGCGGCGGCCGGCGTCGTCATCGAGCTCTCGATCATCCGCCGGCTCTACAATCGCGACCATCTCGACCAGGTGCTCGCCACCTTCGCGCTGATCCTGATCTTCACCGAAGGCGTGCGCTATCTCTTCGGATCGCTGCCGCTCGGCCTCGACCCGCCGCTGCTGCTGAGCGGCGTCGTGAACTTGCCGGGCGGCGTCACCTATCCGCTCTATCGGCTCGCGATCATCGTCTTCGGCGCGCTCGTCGCGGTCGGGCTCTTCTGGTTCGTCGCGCGGACGCGCATCGGCGTGCAGATCCGCGCCGGCGAGGCCGACCGCGACATGATCGCCGCGCTCGGCGTCAATATCGACGCGCTCAACACCTTCGTCTTCGCGCTCGGCGCGGCGCTCGCCGGGATCGCGGGCGGGCTGATCGGCGCGACGCGCTCGGTCGAGGTGACGATGGGCGATCAGGTGCTGATTCTCGCCTTCGTCGTCATCGTCATCGGCGGCATCGGCTCGATCCGCGGCGCGCTCATCGGCTCGCTGATCGTCGGCGTCGCCGACACGCTCAGCCGCGCGCTGACGCCGTCGATCTTCGCCGAGTTCATGACCGCCTCGGAGGCGGCGCGGCTCGCCGGCTCGCTCGGCTCGATCCTCATCTATCTCTTGATGGCCATCGTGCTGATCGTCCGTCCGCGCGGCCTCTTCGCGAAGGGAACCTGAGATGGCGCAGAGCGAACGCGTGAGCGGCGCCGCTCGGACCGGGCTGTCGATCTTCGGCCGCGGCCTGGGCGCGCTCCGATCCGAGCTCGGCCTGGCGCTCGTCGTCGTGGCGGCGATGGCGGCGGCGGCCGGCTACGCCGAGCGCGTCGACGAGATCTACGACATCACCTTGATCACCAAGGCCGCGATCCTCGGCCTCGCCGGCGTCGGGCTCAACATCGCGCTCGGCTCGGGCGGGCTGGTCTCGCTCGGCCACGCCGCGTTTTTCGGCCTCGGCGGCTATGTCTGCGGCGTGCTCGCGATCAACGCCTTCAACGGGACGCCGGTCGCGACCTGGCCGTTCGAGATCCACGGGACGAACCAGTTCCTGATCATATGGCCGGCGGCGATGCTGTTCGGCGGGCTCCTGGCGGCGATCATCGGCGCGCTGTCGCTCCGGTCGAGCGGCGTCTACTTCATCATGATCACGCTCGCCTTCGCGCAGATGGTGTATTTCATCGCCATCTCCTGGGCGGAATACGGCGGCGAGGACGGCTTCAACTTCTACATCCGCAACGAGCTGCCCTGCCTGCCGGCCGAGGAGGCCGGGCGGCCGCTTTGCCTCGACAGCATGGACCCGATGACGTTCTGCATGACCTCGCTCGCCGTCGTGACGCTGTCGCTGCTCTTCGTCTCGACGTTGCGGCGCTCGCGCTTCGGTCTCGCCTTGGAAGTGTCGCGGCAGAACGCGGCGCGGCTCGAGAGCGTCGGCGTCGCCGCGTTTCCGGTCCGCCTCGTCGCCTTCACGATCTCCGGCATGATCACCGCGCTGGCCGGCGCGCTCTACGCCGATCTCAACCGCTACACGAGCCCGGACATGCTCGATTGGCACACCTCGGGCGACCTCATCATCTTCGTGATCCTCGGCGGCGTCGGAAGGCTCTCCGGCCCGCTGATCGGCGCCGCGCTCTTCGTGTTCCTCGAGGAGAAGCTCGCGCCGATCACCGATCATTGGAAGGCGCTGCTCGGCTTCCTGTTGCTCGCGATCATCCTTTTCGCCCGCGGCGGCGTCGTGCGGGCGCTGTTCGGCGAGAAGCGCCATGGCTGAGCCGGTCCTCTGCGTTCGCGGCGTCACCAAGCGTTTCGGCGCGCTGGTGGCCAGCGACAACGTCTCGCTCGAAGTCGAGCGCGGCCGGATCCACGCGCTGATCGGCCCGAACGGCGCCGGCAAGTCGACGCTGATCAATCAGATCACCGGCGCGCTGACGCCCGACGAGGGCGAGATCCTGCTCGAAGGCGCGCCGATCCATCGCCTGAGCGCGCCCGAGCGCGCGCGCCGCGGCCTCGGCCGCAGCTTCCAGATCTCGGCGCTCGCGCTCGAGGCGACGGCGCTCGAGAATGTCGTCATGGCGCTGATCGGCCGCGAGCAGAAGCAGTTCTCGCTCTTTCGCAGCGTCGCCGGCGATCGCGAGATGAACGAGGAGGCGCGGCGGCATCTCGAGCGCGCGGGTCTCGCCGACGCCGCGGACGCGCCGGCCGGGCGGCTCTCGCATGGCGAGCGGCGATTGCTGGAGATCGCCGCGGCGCTCGCGCTCCGGCCGAAGGTGTTCCTGCTCGACGAGCCGATGGCCGGCCTCGGGACCACGGGCTCCAAGGAGCTGACCGGCTTTCTCGACCGGCTGCGCGAGGAGGCGCCGATCCTGCTCGTCGAGCACGACATGGACGCGGTGTTCACGCTCGCCGACCGGATCTCCGTGCTCGTCTACGGCAAGGTGATCGCCTCGGGATCGGCCGAGGAGATTCGCGCCTCCGAGGAGGTGCGCGCCGCCTATCTCGGCGACGACTCGGCGCTCGGCTCGGAGGCTCGGCCGTGAGCGCGCTGCTGTCGCTTTCCGGCGTCACCGCCTTCTACGGTCAGGCGCAAGCGCTCTTCGGCGTCGATCTTGCGCTCGGCGAGGGCGAGATGCTGGCGCTGCTCGGCCGCAACGGCATGGGCAAGACGACGACGATCCACGCGATCTTCGGGCTCTCGGCCATTCGCGAGGGCGAGATCGCCTTCGCCGGCGAGCGCATCGATCGGCTGCCGTCCTACAAGCGCGCCCGGCGCGGGCTCGGCCTCGCGCCTGAAGGAAGGCGCTGCTTCGGACCGCTGACCGTGCGCGAGAACGTGACCGCCGCCGCCGACGCCGGCGCGCGGCGCTGGGACTGGGCCGGCGTTTGCCGCCTCTTTCCGCGGCTCGAGGAGCGGCGCGATCAGCCGGCGGCGACGCTCTCGGGCGGCGAGCAGCAGATGCTCGCCATCGCCCGGGCTCTGGCGACGGAGCCGAAGCTCCTGGTGCTCGACGAGCCGACGGAAGGGCTGGCGCCGACGATCCGCGCCGAGATCTGGGCGACGCTGCGACAACTGAAATCGGAAGGCCTCTCCATCCTCGTCGTCGACAAGATGCTCTCGGAGATCCTGCCGGTCGCCGACCGGGTGGTGATCCTGGAGCGCGGGAAGTCGGTCTGGAGGGGCGCCGTCGGCGACTTCGACGCCGCGACGCGCGACCGCTATCTCGGGGTGTGACGCACGGGCCGAGAGAGAGCATGCCGCGCCCATGTGGAGACGGTCGCTCTCGACGACGTCATCCCGGAACGCCGAAGGCGTGTCCGGGATCCAGGGCGGATGTCGCGAGCGTTCGGCCGCCTGCCGCTCAAGCGCATTCGCACCCTTCGGAGCCGCCTTGCGCCAGCTTGATCGTCGGCTCGAGCTGCCGGCCTCCGGTCGCCTTGCGACGACCTCGGTGGAACGCTTGCGCTTCCGCCCGCGGGCCGGCCGCCGCTATCGTCTGATCGGTTCTGATGGAGCCAACCTCGCCCTTGTCATCCTGGCTCTGCGCGCTTCGCGCTCGGCCGGGACGACGAGGCGCGCGAGGCTCGCGCTCAGCGGGCGAGCCAGCCGCCATCCACCGGCAACACTGCGCCCGTCACATAGGCCGACGCGTCCGAGGCGAGGAAGACCGTGATTCCCTTCAGATCCTCGGGCTGGCCGAGCCGGCCGGCCGGGATCCGCTCCAGGATCTGCCGCGAGCGCTCGGGATCGGCGCGCAAGGCGGCGGTGTTGTCGGTCTCGACATAGCCGGGCGCGATCGCGTTGACGGTGATCCCGTAGGACGCGAGCTCGTTGGCCATCGTCTTGGTGACGCCGGCGATCCCGTGCTTCGAGGCGACGTAAGAGGGTACGCGGATCCCGCCCTGGAAGGAGAGGACCGAGGCGACGTTGACGATGCGGCCGCCGCGGCCGGCTGCGACCATCGCCTTCGCCGCGGCTTGCGAGAGCAGGAACGGCGTGCGCAGATTGAGATTGACGACGTCGTCCCAATCCTCCTCGCGGAAGTCCGGCAGATCGGCGCGGCGAATGATCCCGGCGTTATTGACCAGGACGTCGAGCCGCCCGAAGGCGGCGAGCGCCGCCTCGGCGACCGGACGGGCGGCCGCGCCGTCGCGGAGATCGGCGGCGTGGAAGACGCAGCGCCGACCCGCGGCCTCGACGGCGGCGACGGTCGCGTCCATCTCCGTGGAGCCGACGGCGAGGATGTCGGCGCCGGCCTCGGCGAGCGCGACCGCCATCGCCTGGCCGATGCCCGTCCGCGCGCCGGTGACGATCGCGGCCCGGCCGTCGAGCTTGAACTCATCGAGGATCATCGGCCCCTCCAGCCAACCTACATCGCGCTCCGACACGCCGGGGCGGCGCTCGCGCCGAACCCGGGATCGACGGCCGTCCCTCGCCGCGCTCCGCGCCTCCGGCGTCGCCGGGATCACGGCGCCGAAGCCGCGTCCGTCGACCCTCGCGCGCCATCGCACGGTTCACGCGGCCGAGACCAGCGAAACCGAATCGCGTCGTCAGGCCGCCTCGGTCTCGCGAACGAGCCCCGAGATCGCCTGGACGAGATTGTCCTCGTTCACCTCGGCGGCGGTGAACTCGCGCGTGATCCGCCCATGATACATCGCGATCACGCGGTCGGCGACATGGAGCACCTCGGGCATCTCCGAGGAGATGACGATGCCCGCGTAGCCGCTCTTCGCCAGTCGTCGGATCAGATTGTGGATCTCCGCCTTGGAGCCGACGTCGATGCCGCGCGTCGGCTCGTCGACGATCAGCACCTTGGGCTCCATCGCCAGCCATTTGCCGATGACGATCTTCTGCTGATTGCCGCC
>CAZPTD010000240.1:0-7027 GCA_964588915.1 uncultured Neomegalonema sp.
CGAGCCGACGCGCTCGCCGCGGAACCAGCCGTTCAGCATCGGCCCGCCGCTGACCACGATCGCCGGCATGTCGACGCTCGAGGCGCCCATCAGGAGCGCCGGCGTGGTCTTGTCGCAGCCGACCATCAAGACGACGCCGTCGAGCGGATTGGCGCGCAGAGCCTCCTCGACGTCCATCGAGGCGAGGTTGCGGTACATCATCGCCGTCGGCCGGAGCGCGCTCTCGCCGGTCGAGAAGACCGGAAACTCGAGCGGCAGCCCGCCGGCCTCGTAGACGCCGCGCTTCACGCGCTCGGCGAGATCGCGCAGATGCGCGTTGCAGGGCGTCAGCTCCGACCAGGTGTTGCAGATCCCGATCACCGGGCGGCCGTCGAAGAGATCCGCCGGCAGCCCTTGGTTCTTCATCCAGGAGCGATGGTAGATGTGGTCGCGGCTGTCGCCGCCGAACCATTCCTGCGACCGCAGCGTGCGCGGCCAGGGCGCGGGTTTGAAACCATGGGGCATTGGACGGCTCCCGGTCAGAGAATGCGCAGGGCGGCGCGCGCGGCGGGCCGTCCGAAGACCGCAACCGAGCCGCGCCGTCGCTCGATTGTCAGATTGAGCACGCGCGGCCGTCCCTGTCGCTTCCTTTTTGGCGCCGCCGCCGCGCGCGGCGGCGCCGCGTCACGAGCCGGCGCTGGCGCGGACGACGAGGCGGATGTCGATCCGCGCGACCTCGCGCCAGCCGGGCTCCGCGTCGCCCAGAGTCGCGAAGTCGGCCGCGCGCCGGCCGATCTCGTAGGCGCCGACGTCGAGCGTCGTGATCTGCGGATGCGTGAACTCGGCGATGTCGTAGGCGCCGAAGCCGGCGATCGCGACATCCGTCGGCACGGCGAGGCCGCGCTTCTGCGCGGCCGAGAAGGCGCCGAAGGCGGCGATGTCCGAGACGCACATCACCGCGTCGGTGTCCGGCCAGTCGTCGAAAAGCGCATGCGCCGCCGCCGCCGCCTCGCGCATCGTCGTCGGCGCGCGCCCGGGCGAGACGCGTTCGGTGGCGAGGCCGAACTCCTCGAGCGCTTCGGCGAAGCCGCGGCGGCGATCCGCGCCGCGCGTGTCGGCATGCGCGGCGCCGCCGATGAAGCCGATCCGCCGATAGCCGCGCTCGAAGAGATGGCGCGCCATGATCCGGCCGGCCTCGGCGTTCGAGAAGCCGACCACATGGCCGATCGGCGCCTTCGGCAGGTCCCAGGTCTCGACCACCGGCCCGTCGAATCCGCTGAGGAGCCGCCGGCAGGCCTTGGTGTGCGCGCCGCCCGTCACCATCATCGCCTCGGGCCGCCGCTCGAGAAAGGCGCGCACCAAGCGCTCCTCCTCTTCGACGTCGTAGTTCGTGTAGCCGAGGAGCAGCTGCAGCCCGCTCTCGGCGAGGGCTTCCGTGGCGCCGCGGACGGTGTCGGCGAAGTTGCCGTTGTTGATCGACGGGATGGTCATGGCGACGAAGCCGGTGCGGCCGGTGCCGAAGGCCGAAGCGCGGGCGTCGCGGACATAGCCGAGCGCGTCGGCGACCTCGCGGATCTTGCGCCGCGTCTCCTCGGAGATCAGCGTGCCGTCTCTGAGCGCGCGCGAGACCGTCATCGGCGAAACGCCGGCGCGCCGAGCGACGTCGGCCATGGTCGGCGGCTTGCGTTTCATGACGCCATCGCCCGCCGCGCGGACGCCTCAGAGCGCGAAGACGTGCGCGGTCGTGACGTGATGATGGATCCGGCCGTCGAAATGCTCGGCCGTCACCGCCTCGGTCGCCTCGCGCGAGCGCGCGCGCGCGTCGCTCGCCAACGCCCGCTCGAGCGCCGCTTCGTCCGGATAGCTGATCGCGAGAATGAGCGGAAACTCGGGCGCGCCGGCGTCGCGCTCGTCGCCGAACGTGATCCGGACCTCCGAGGCGCCCGGAAAGGCGCGCCAATGCGGCGCGATCTTCTCCAGCACCGCGGCGCGAAAGGCCGCCTTCTCCGTCTTCAGCGTCCCTTCGAAGAGGGCGTAGCGCGTGATCATGCAAATCTCTCCTTGTCGACGCCGTCGATGAACGCCATCGGCGCCGCCTGGTCCTCGCCGCGGTGACCGGCCGCGGTCGACATCCTATGGATCTCGGCGACGGCGGCGGTCAGCGGCGTCGCGGCATGCGTGAGCCGCGCGCCTTGATCGAGGAGCCGTCCGTCGATCGCGGCGCCCATGACGTCGGCGCCCATGACGTCGGCGCCGGTGAGCGCGACCTTCTCCGACATGCTCCACATCTCCCGTTCGCGCCGGACGCGCGCTCTCAGAGGCTCGCCGTGATCCCGCCGTCGACGAAGAGCGTGTGCCCGTTGACGAAGCTCGACGCGTCCGAGGCGAGGAAGACGCAGGCGCCGACGAGCTCGCGCACCTCGCCCCAGCGGCCGGCCGGCGTGCGCTTCTCGAGCCAGGCGGTGAAGGCCGGATCGTCGACGAGCGCCTGGTTGAGCGGCGTCTTGAAGTAGCCCGGCGCGATCGCGTTCGCCTGGATCCCGTATTTCGCCCAGTCGGTCGCCATGCCCTTGGTGAGGTTGGCGACCGCGCCCTTGGTCGCCGTGTAGGGCGCGATGCTCGGCCGCGCCAGGCTCGTCTGCACCGAGGCGATGTTGATGATCTTGCCGCTTCCGCGCTGGATCATGTGCCGCGCCGCCGCCTGTCCGACATTGAACACCGAGGAGACGTTGGTCCGCATCAGCCGCTCGAAGGCGTCCGGCTCGAACTCCTCGAGCGGTCCGCGATGCTGCATGCCGGCGTTGTTGACCAGGATGTCGATCGGCCCGACATCGGCCTCGAAGCCGTCCACCGCCGCCCGCGACGCGCCATGGTCGACGACGTCGAAGGCGAGCTTGCGCACCGCGATCCCGTCGCCGGCGAGCGCGTCCGCGGCCGCGTCGAGCTTCGCCGCGTCTCGTCCGTTGAGCACGACCTCCGCGCCGGCCTCGCCGAGCCCGCGCGCCAGCGCCAAGCCGATGCCCTGGCTCGAGCCGGTCACCAGCGCCCGCCGGCCCGCGAGATCGAATAGCGCCGCGCCTCGGCTCATCGCCGCCTCCCTGTCTTGCGGCCCCGCCGCGTCTCTCGGGCGAGACGCGCGCGCCCCTTGCCAGAGCGACTGTTATCGGTAACAGTGCGCCTGTCAAGCGGTCGCCGCCGCCGCCTCTGATCAAGACGCTTTCCGAACAGCGCCGCAAGAGCGCATGATGAGAAAAAAGCGCCGCCAAATTCGGGAGGAGGCCACCGCCGATGCGCGCCATCGTCATCCACGCCGCCAAGGATCTTCGCGTCGAGGAGCGGCCGGCCGAGCCGCTCGGCGCCGGCCAGGTTCGGATCAAGCTCGCGACCGGCGGCGTCTGCGGATCGGATCTGCACTACTACAATCATGGCGGCTTCGGCGCGATCCGGCTCCGCGAGCCGATGATCCTCGGCCACGAAGTCTCGGGCCGGGTCGTCGAGCTCGGATCCGGCGTCGAGAGCGTCGCGCTCGGCGATCTCGTTGCGGTGTCGCCGTCGCGGCCCTGCGACGTCTGCCGCTACTGCGCCGAAGGCCGGCGCAACCATTGTCTCAACATGCGCTTCTACGGCTCGGCGATGCCGTTTCCGCATATCCAAGGCGCGTTCCGCGAGGAGCTGGTCGCCGACGCGACGCAATGCGTCAAAGCCGACGGGCTCTCGGCGGGCGAGGCGGCGATGGCCGAGCCGCTCGCGGTCTGCCTGCACGCGACGCGCCGCGCCGGCGAGATGCTCGGCAAGCGCGTGCTCGTCACCGGCTGCGGCCCGATCGGCGCGCTCTCGATCCTCGCCGCGCGCCGCGCCGGCGCCGCCGAGATCGTCGCCACGGACCTCGCTCCGAACGCCCTCGCCCACGCCGAGCGCGCCGGCGCCGACCGCGTGATCAACGTCGCCGACGAGCCCGACGCGCTTTCGCCCTACGCCGCCGACAAAGGGACGTTCGACGTCCTCTACGAATGCTCCGGCGCCGAGCCGGCGCTCGCCGCCGCGGTGGCGGCGATGCGGCCGCGCGGCGTCATCGCGCAGCTCGGCCTCGGCGGCGACATGAAGCTGCCGATGATGCAGATCACCGCCAAGGAGCTCGATCTCCGAGGCTCTTTCCGCTTCCATGAGGAGTTCCCGGTCGCCGTCCGGCTGATGCAGGCCGGCCTCATCGACGTGAAGCCGCTCATCACCCACACCATGCCGCTCGACGACGCCGAGGCGGCGTTCAGGATCGCCAATGACCGCTCTCAGGCGATGAAGGCGCAGATCGCCTTCGCCGCCGACGCCTGACGCCTGACGCGCGATATGCTCTCGCGAAGCCGAGACGCTTTCCGTCGGCGCGCCGCCGTGCGCCGCCCGGTCAAGCCCGGGGCGCGCTGTGCTGTCCGTCCGCCTGGGCCGATGATGATGTTGCCAACCGAGGAGACGCGATGACTTTCTTCGAAGCCTACGAATCGGTGTTCCAGAGCTACGTGATCGGCAACGCGCCGGTGAAGGAGATCGCGTCCGGATTCGACTGGGTCGAAGGCCCGGTCTGGTTCGGCGACGCCGGCTGCCTGCTCTTTTCGGACATCCCGAGCAACCGGATCATGCGCTGGACGCCGGGCGTCGGCGTCTCGGTCTATCGCCATCCCTCGAACTACGCGAACGGCCACACCCGCGACCGCGAAGGGCGGCTCGTCTCCTGCGAGCACGGCGCGCGGCGCGTGACGCGGACGGAGCTCGACGGCTCCATCACCGTCATCGCCGACCGCTATCAGGGCAAGCGGCTCAACTCGCCGAACGACGTCGTGGTGAAGTCGGACGGCGCGATCTGGTTCACCGATCCGCATTACGGGATCATGACCGACTACGAGGGCTACAGATCCGAGCAGGAGCTGCCCTGCCATGTCTACCGCGTCGACCCGGCGAGCGGCGCGATCGAGGCGGTGGCGACGGACTTCGCCTGCCCGAACGGTCTCGCCTTCAGCCCGGACGAGGCGAAGCTCTACATCGCCGACACCGGCGCGATGTTCGACGCCAAGGCCGAGCGGCATATCCGCGTCTTCGATGTCGGCGCCGACGGACGGCTGACGGGCGGCGGCCTCTTTCACAAGATCCAGCCCGGCGCCGCCGACGGCTTCCGCCTGGATACGGACGGCAACGTCTGGTCCTCGGCGGCCGACGGCGTCCATTGCGTGAACCCGGACGGCGTCCGGCTCGGCAAGATCAAGACGCCGCAACTCGTCTCCAACGTCTGTTTCGGCGGCCGCGCCAAGCACCAGCTTTTCATCACCGCGACGACGAGCGTCTATTCGGTGATCCTCAACCGCAACGGCGCGCAGCGTCCCTGAGCGCGCCGGCGGTCATTGGCGGCGGCGGAACGGATTGCCGACGCAGCCCTCCGGCGGGATCGCGACCTCCAATCGACGGTCCTCGAGTTCGGTGATCGTGACGGTCGATCCGCCGTCGGATCCTGCGCTCGTCCGCACGCCGGCGACGATGACGACGTCGAAGGCGAAGGTCTTGCGGATGAGCTCGTCGCGAACGTCCATGACGTCGACGAGATCGGCGCGGACGTCCCGAATCTCGAGCGCGGCGATCGGCGCGCCGTCGAGCGCGTCGATGAGCTCGATCGTCCGGTCGGCGCCTTCGGCGGCGCAGGAGAAGCGATCGAGCGCAGAGCTGGCGACGCAGGCGCCGGCGTCGAAGACGAAGCGCAGATCCATCTCGCCCCAGCGCTCCGGCAGATCCTCGAAGATCGGCGCGAAGACGTCGCTGCTCTGACTGCTGATCCAGATCTCGTGGCCGCCGGCGACCGCGCGCAAGCCGACGGTCGTGTAGGCGAAGGTCTCGTCCCAGCAATCGACGATGAACGCCTCGCCCTTCGCCTGGGCGGCGAAAGGCGCGAGCGCGGCGACGAGCGCCAAGCGGCGGCAAGCGGCGAAAGTCGACATCAGCATCCCTTCCTCCGGACGCGGCCGGTCAGCCGTAGACCTGCCGCGGCAGCCAGATGATCACCTCCGGAAAGAACATGCAGATCGCCAGCCCGACGAACTGCAGAAACAGGAACGGCAGCGCCGACTTGAAGATCGCCGACATCGGGATCTCCGGCGGCGCCACGCCGCGCAGGTAGAAGAGCGCGTAGCCGAAGGGCGGCGACAGGAAGCTCATCTGCATGTTGACGAGATAGAGCACGCCGAACCAGAGAACGAGGTCGGTCTGGCTGTCGAGCCCGAAGGCCTGCGCGCCGAGCGCCTTGATGATCGGCACGAAGATCGGCACGCAGAGCAAGAGAATGCCGACCCAATCCAGAAACATGCCGAGGATGATCAGCACGATCTGCATGATGATCAGCACGCCCCACGGGCCGAGGCCGGCGCCCTGGAGCGCGTTCTGGACGAATTGCTGGCCGCCCTCGATCACGTAGAGGCCGACGAAGATCGTCGCGCCGAACATGATCCAGATCACCATGGCCGAGGCCTTGAGCGTGGTGACGCAGGCCTCGCGCACGGTCGGCCAGTCGAGCCGGCGATGGATCGCCGCGACGATGAAGGCGCCGAAGGTGCCGATGCCGGCCGCCTCGACCGGCGTCGCGCCGCCGGTGAAGATCACGCCGAGCACCACCACGATGAGAGCGATCGGCGCCGCGATGTTGCCGACGAGGAGCAGCTTCTCGCGGAAGTCGACGCGCTCCTCCGGCGGGATCGGCGGGCCGAGACGCGGCTGGATGTAGCAGCGCGCGACGACGTAGAGGATGTACATGCCCGAGAGCATCAGGCCGGGAAAGACCGCACCGATGAAGAGCTCGCCGACGGATTGCTCGGCGACGACGGCGTAGATGATCGCCAGGATCGAGGGCGGAATGAGAATGCCGAGCGTGCCGCCGGCCATGATCGAGCCCATCGCGATCTGCGGCTCGTAGCGGCGCTTCAGCATCGCCGGCAGCGCGATGATGCCCATGGTGACCACGGCCGCGCCGATCACGCCGACCATGGCGGCGAGGATGGTCGAGGCGACGATCGTCGCC
>CAZPTD010000241.1:0-6959 GCA_964588915.1 uncultured Neomegalonema sp.
CGGTCGACTCAGATCGACAACCACCCGAGCTTCGCCATCTCGAAGGCCGGCGCCGCGCCGATGACGCCTGCGCCGAAGAAGATCGCGTCCGCCGATTGCGCCATGTCGTGTCCTCCTGATGATTGCGCGGCGCCGCCGCAGCCTTCGTCCTTGCGCGTCACGCCACCGGCGGCGCGCCGCCCTCGGCGGTTCGCTTGGCGATAAACGCGTCGAGTTCGGCGAGCCGCTCTTCGGAGAGCATCGCCTCCGCAGGCTCGGCGAGCCGCTTTTTCCAGATCTCGGTCGCGCGCGCGTTCGCGTCGCGCGCGCCGCGCTCGGTGAACGATCCGAAATTCGACCAGTCCGCGACCATCGGCTCGTAGAACGCCGTCTCGTAGCGCGCCATCGTGTGCGCGGCGGCGAAGAAATGCCCGCCCGGCGCGATCTCCGTCAACGCGTCGTAGGCGATCGCGGCCTCGTCGACCGGCGTCGGCGCGCAGAGCTCGGCGAAGATCTGCATCGTCTCGAGATCCGTGATCAGCTTCTCGAAGGAGAGCGTCAGCCCGCCTTCGAGCCAGCCGGCGCCATGGACGAGGATGGTGCAGCCGGCGAGCACCGCGCTCCAAGCCGACATCTGCGTCTCGTTCGCCGCCTGCGCGTCGTTGACGTTGGCGGCGCAGCCGGCGGCGCAGCGCCAGGGCAGGCCGAGCTTGCGCGCGAGTTGGCCGGCGCCGAGATTGGCCTTCACCTGCTCCGGCGTGCCGAAGGCCGGCGCGCCCGACTTCATGTCGACATTCGAGGCGAACGCGCCGTAGCAGATCGGCGCGCCGGGCTTGGCGAGCTGGCTGAGCGTGATCGCGGCGAGCGCCTCGGCGTGGCTCAAGGTCAGCGCGCCGGCGACGGTCACCGGCGCCATCGCGCCCATGAGACAAAACGGCGTGACGATCAGAAGCTGGCCGGCGCGCGCGAAGTCGATGAG
Organism: uncultured Neomegalonema sp.; assembly: GCA_964588915.1. Lineage (GTDB taxonomy): Bacteria > Pseudomonadota > Alphaproteobacteria > Rhodobacterales > Rhodobacteraceae > JALEGB01. The sequence continues at coordinate 959 of CAZPTD010000241.1, forward strand.
GCCGAGCGCCATCGGGATGTCGATCTGGCGCGGCGAGTTGGTGTTGATGATGCTGTAGCAATGCGGCGCCGCTTCGAACGCGTCGCGCGTGAGGCCGCGGGCGATGCGGAACATCTCGAAGCCGTCCTCGACCTGGGCGCGGCCGCGCGAGAAGAGATAGGGCAGCTTGTCCGACAGCGTCACCGAGGAGCGCACGGTCGCGTAGTGGCGCAGCGCCGCGTCGACGTCCTGCGGCTCGAGCGCCGGGCCGAGCATGTGCAGGACGTCGTAGCCCTGCACCAGGCGCACGATCTCGTCGAAGTCGGCGATCGCGCCCGGCCGTCGGCCGCGCTCGAGATCGGTCGCGTTCGGACAGCCGGCGCCGGCCTGGATCGTGAGCGCGCCGAGCTCGAGCGCGAGGTCGCGATGCGGCGCGCCGCCCTTGGCCCCGATCGTCTTCGGCGCGCTCGCGAGCGCCGCCTCGACGATGTCGCGCCCGATGCGGACCATCTGCGTTTCGTCGTCGACGAGGCATCCCGCGGCGCGGAAGATCGCCCGCGCCTCGGGCGCCAGGATCTTCATGCCGAGCTCTTCGAGCGCCCGGAGCGCCGCCTCGTGCATGGCCTCGACGCGGTCCTCGGTGAAGACCGGCACCGACGGGAACGGATTGCGCAGCGCACGATAATCCGTCTTGCGCGCCGTCTCCGGATCGCGCCCGACCCGGCGGGCGCCGCGGCGGCGCGAACGCCGCTCCTCGAGACCGTCGATCATCGCCGCCTCGCCTTCATGTCGCAGCCCTTCCTCGATACCGTCGAACGTCCACGACCGAGCCCTATCGAAGCGCGTCCCGGGCCGCTCGCGCAAGAGCGACCGGCTGGCGACTTTTTCGCTCCTCGCGCGGCCGCTCAGAAGACGACGCTCGGCAGCCAGGTCGCGATCTCCGGCGCCAGCCACACCACCGCGACGCCGAGGATCTGCAAGAAGATGAAGGGCGCCACGCCGCGATAGATATGCGCGGTCGTGATCTCCGGCGGCGCGGCGGCGCGCAGATAGAAGAGCGAGAAGCCGAAGGGCGGCGTCAGGAAGCTCGTCTGCAGGTTGATCGCGATCAGCACGCCGAGCCAGATCGGATCATGGCCCATCAGGATCAGCGGCGGCGCGACGAGCGGCAGCACGATGACGGCGATCTCCACGAAATCGAGGAAGAAGCCGAGCAGGAAGATAAAGGCCATGCAGAAGACGAGCGCGCCGGTCGGCCCGCCCGGCAGCTCGGCCAGGATTTCGGCCACGCGCGCCTCGCCGCCGAGGCCGATGAAGACGAGCGAGAACATGCCGGCCGCGAGGATGGTCGCGAAGATCATCGACGTCATCGTGAGCGTCGAGGTCAGCGCCTCCTGGGCGACGCGCCGCCGGATCGCGGTCCGCACCGCGACGCCGACGGCGATCGCGCCGAGAAGCGCGAGCAGGACGTAGCCGGCGCCGAGCGCGATGTCGCCGGGCTCGATGTCGCTGCGCTGGAAGCGCACCGGATGGAGATCGGAGACGAAGGCGAGCGCCGCGAGCGCCGCGACGCCCGCGAGGATGATCCGCGCGCCACCGCCGAAGCGGAGTCCGGCCAGAAGGAGCGCGCCGACGGCGCCGACGGAGGCCGCCTCGGTCGGCGAGGCGACGCCGCCGAGGATCGCGCCGAGCACCGCGAAGATCAGCAGGATCGGCGCGGTGACCGCGCGCAGCGTCTCGGACAGGCTCGGCCGGCCGATATCGAGATCGGCGACCGGCATGTCCGCCGGCCGGAGCCGGCCGCGCAGGAGAATGTAGACGAGATAGAGCGCGACCAGCGTGAAGCCGGGCAGGATCGCCGCGGCGAAGAACTGGCCGACAGAGAGCGCCTCGACGCTGAACTTGCCTTCCGCGTATTGCGCCTGCTGATAGGCGTTCGACATCACGTCCGAGAGGATGATGAGCAAGGTCGAGGGCGGGATGATCTGCCCGAGCGTGCCGGCGGTGCAGACGACGCCCGAGGCGACGCTCTTGCTGTAGCCGGCGCGGAGCATGGTCGGCAGGGCGATGAGGCCCATAGCGACGACGGTGGCGCCGACGATGCCGGTCGAGGCGGCGAGCAGCGCGCCGACGATGACGACAGAGACCGCGAGGCCGCCGCGGAGCCGGCCGAAGAGCCGGCCCATCGTCTCCAGGAGCTCCTCGGCGATGCGGCTCTTCTCGAGGATCGCGCCCATCAGGATGAAGAGCGGGATCGCGATCAGCACCTGATTGGTGATCAGCCCGAAGGCGCGGTCCGAGATCGCGCCGAGAAGCTCGATCCGCATCTCGCCGGTCGCCCAGCCGATCAGCGCGAAGAGGATGGCGACGCCGGCGGTGGCGAAGGCGACCGGAAACCCGGAGAGGATCGCCGCCATCAGCCCGCCGAACATCAGGAGATCGAGATACTCGGTCACGGCCGCTCCGCTTCCTGCGGCGCCTCTGCGAGCGCCAGCCGCGTCAGATGCGCCAGCGCCTGCAAGAGCAGCAGAACGCAGAAGATCGGGATCAAGCTCCGCAGCCAATAGACCGCCTTGACGCCGCCGACCGAGAGCGGCCCTTCCCAGATCTCCCAGGCGCGCACGACGCCGCTCCAGGACCAGTAGACCAGCGCGACCATCGCCGGGATCAGCAGGAAGACGTGCCCGAAGACCTCGATCCGCTTCTGCGCGCGCGGGCTCAGCCGCGCGTAGAAGATGTCGACGCGGACATGCTTGTCGACGAGCAGCGTGTAGCCGGCGCCGAGCATGAACAGCGTCGCGTGCATGTAGAGCACGCTCTCCTGCGCCGCGATCGAGTTGTAGCCGAAGGCGTATCGCACGATGACGATCGCGAATTGGACGAGCACCATGACGAGCGCCAGCCAGCGGATCGCCATCGCGAGCCGCCGGTTGAGCGCGTCAACAAAGGTCGCGAAGCGGCGCATCGCCTGTCCTTCGTAAGGCGAGGCGGCGCCCGAGAATCGGGCCCCGCAGTCGCCGTGTCTTGCCGGAAATCGTATGGCGCTCGTCAACCCGGCCGAGCGCGACGCGCTCGAGCCGGGATCCAGGGTCGGAGGCGCGGCCATAAGTCGGCGCGCTCGGCTCTGGATCCCGGATCGCCGCCCTGCGACGTCCGAGATGACGGAACCGACCGACCGTCAGTACCCGAGCACGCTCGCGCGGGCGTTCATCTGGCCGTTGTCGGAGTAGGTCATGTAGCCGCCGACGAGGTCGCGATAGGCGACGAAGCTCTCGGTGATCCTTTTCACCAGCTCGTCGTCGTCCTGGCGGAGTTCGTCGAGGACCTCGGCCGCCGCCGCGCCCATCGCCTCGATCACGCTGTCCGGGAATTGGCGGACCTGGACGTCGTGCTCGCTGACGAGAGTCTGCAGCGACTGCGCGTGCTTGGTGGTGTATTCGGTCCAGACGTCGTTGTAGAGGCTCGAGCAGGCCGCCGCGACCGCGCCTTTGAGATCGTCCGGCAGCGCCGCGAAGGCCTCGGCGTTGACGCCGCATTCCTCGGCCGATGACGGCTCGCCGACGCCCGGCCAATAGTAGTAGCTCGCGACCTGATAGTAGCCGAGCGCGCTGTCGGTCCACGGGCCGATGAACTCGCCGGCGTCGAGCGCGCCGGTCTGCAGCGCCTGGAACATCGCCGGGCCGCTCATCGCCTCGGCCGCCATGCCGATCTTCGAGGCCATCTCCGAAGCGAGACCGGCGGTGCGGAATTTGAGGCCCCTGAGATCGTCGGCCGAGTTGATCTCGGTCCGGAACCAGCCGCCCCATTGCGGCCCGGAGTTGCCGCAGAGGAAGGGCTTGATGTTGAAGCGGCCGTACATCTCGTCATAGAGCGCCTGGCCGCCGCCATGGACCAGCCAGCCGACCTGCTCGTCCGCGCGCAAACCGAAGGGCTGCGAGCCGAAGAGAAGGATGCCCTTCGATTTCGAGCCCCAATAGGCCGGCACCGCGTGATAGAGATCGGCGGTGCCTTCGCTCACCGCGTCGAAGACGCCGCGGCCGGGCACGATCTCGCCGGCGGCGTAGAGCGTGACCGCGATGCGGCCGCCCGAGAGCTGGGTGATGCGATCGGCGAGGAGCTGCGCCGCGACGCCCGGTCCGGGCAAGTTCTTCGGCCAGGCGGTGACCATCGTCCATTCGCGCGCGTCCTGCGCGATCGCCGGCGTGGCGAGCGCCGAAGCGGCGGCGCCGACCGTGGCCGCCTGGAGAAACTGACGTCTTTTCATATTCGGTCTCCTTCTTTCAAATCATCGCCGTCGATCCGCCGGCCGCGCCGCTGGATCGCTGCTCCTCGCCTACCCCGCCTCGCGGTCCGATCCGAACAGGCTCGCCCGAACCGCTTCTATATCCGGGCCCAACACCCGATCCTCGACCATCATCGGCGCCGCCGACCGCACCGCCTCGTAGGTCGGCGCGAGGCCCGGCGCCGGCGCCTGGCCGCGCAGATCGAGCCCCTGCGCCGACAGCAGCGCCTCGATCGCCAAGACCTCCTCCGCGCGCGCAACGAGGTCGACGCAGCGGAAGGCGGCGAGCGGCGCCATCGGCACATGGTCCTCGGTGTTGGCGCAGGTCGGCACCGACTGGATCGAGGCCGGGATCGACCGCATCCGCATCTCCGCGACCAGCGCCGCCGCCGTGTATTGAGCGATCATGAAGCCGTGGTCGCGGCCGACGACGCCGCTCGGATGGATGAGAAAGGCCGGCAGGCCGCCGCTCAGCTTCTCGTCGACGAGCCGCGCCGAGCGGCGTTCGGAGATCACCGCGACCGAGATCGCGGAGGTCGCGAGCTGGTCGAGCGCCTCGCCGGCGGCCTGGCCGTGGAAATTGCCGGAATTCGAGGTGACGAAGCCGTCGGCGGCGCAGAAGAGCGGATTGTCGTTGGCGGCGTTGATCTCGACCTCGAGGACCGTCGCCGCGCGCTCGACGGCGTCGCGATAGGCGCCGAGCACTTGCGGGATGCAGCGCAGCGAAAGGGAGTCGCGCAGGCGATCCGGCCGCGGCGGGCGGACGCTCGCCGAGCCCGCGGTGAGCTGGCGTAGGCGCTCCGAGGCGGCGATCTGGCCGGGATGGCCCTTCCAGAGCGCGGTGCGCTCGTCGAAGCTGTCGGCGACGGCGCCGAGCGCCTCCAAAGCGAGACCGGCGCATTCCTCGGCGCGGTCGGCGAGCCGCCGCGCATCGGCGACGGCGAGCGCGCCGACGCCCGTCGTCTGCTCGGTTCCGTTGATGAGCGCGATGCCGTCGCGGCCGGTGAGAACGCCTTGCGCGACGCCCGCCTCGGCGAGCGCCGCGCCGCCGTCCATCCACGGCCCGTCGCCGATCCGCGCGCGGCCGAGCCCTGCGAGCGGCAGCGCCATATGGGCGAGCGGCGCGAGGTCGCCGCAAGCGCCGACCGAGCCGCGGATCGGAACCTGCGGGATCACGTTTCGATTGAGCATCGCGAGGAGCCGATCGAGCGTCTCTGGCGCGACGCCGCACAGGCCCGAGGCGAGCACGTTGGCGCGGATCGCCATCATCGCCCTGACCTCCGCCGCGTCCATGGCCGGCCCGACCCCGGCGGCGTGGCTCTTGAGAAGGCAGATCTGCTGCGCCGCGTTGAGTTCCGGCGGAATGGTTCTGCCGTCGAGCGCCCCGAAGCCGGTGGTCAGCCCGTAGATCGGCCGTCCCTCCGCCATCAGGCTCTCGAGATGACGGCGGCTCTCGACGACCCGCGCGCGCGCGTCCTCGCAAAGCGCGACCTCGGCGCCGTCGCGCGCAATCGCGACGACCTGATCGATGGTCAGGCTGCGCCCATCCAACGCAATCATCATCCGCGCTTCCCCTTTCGCCGAACGGCGCCCGACCTAGCTCCCCAAGATCCCCGGCAATCTCAGCCCGTGCTCGCGCGCGCAGTCGAGCGCGATGTCGTAGCCGGCGGCGGCGTGGCGCATGACGCCCGTCGCCGGATCGTTCCAGAGCACGCGCTCGAGCCGCCGGTCGGCGTCCTC
>CAZPTD010000242.1:0-6931 GCA_964588915.1 uncultured Neomegalonema sp.
TGCTCTGCGACGCCCGCATCCTCAACATCTTCGAGGGCGCCGCCGAGATCCAGGCGCAGGTGATCGCCCGGCGGATGCTGGAGACGCGGAACTAAGCGCCGCCGCCGGTCAGCGAAGAGAGGCGACGCGCCTCGATGAGCGGCCGTGCTCCTCAGGGCTCTTCGCCCTTCGTCGCGACGGCCGACGCCTCGGATCAGCCCGAGCGTCCCGGCGCGCCGCTCAAATCTCGTGATCCCAGCGCGACGGAACGAAGGCGTAACCGTCCTGACGGCCGACGAGCCGCCCGAAGCTCGGGAAGTCGATATGCGCGCCGGCGACCTCCAGCCGGTCGATCGCCACCTGGTCGAAGATGCGCGCGCGGGTCGCCGCCGCCATCTCCTGGTCGACGTCGAACGGGATCGTCGCCTGCGGCGCGCCGAACTGGATCGGGCCGACATGGACGATGTCCGCCCAGATCAGCAGCGAGGCGTCGCCCGAAGTGATGATCAGCCCGGTATGACCCGGCGTATGACCGGGCAGATGGACCGTGGTCACGCCCTGCGCGACCGTCGAGCCGTTGCCGACCGGCGCCAAGCGGTCGTTATACGCCGTGAGCGTCGCCTGCGCGGCGCGCGCGATGCTCTGAACCATCTCGCCGGCGCCGGCGAAATTCGCGTCGTCTCGCCAGAAGGCCTGCTCGGCGGCGTTGATCATGAAGTCGGCGTTCGGGAACGCCGCCGCGCCGTTCTCGTCCGTGAAGGCGCCGATATGGTCGGGATGCAGATGCGTGCAGAAGATCGTGTCGATGTCTTCGGGCGCGTAGCCGGCCGCCGCCAGCGCCGCGGTCATCTTGCCGAGCGTCGGTCCGAACGCGCCGCCGGCGCCGCCGTCGACGAGCACGGTCCTGTCGCCGGATTCGACGACATAGCCGTTCACCGACGTCTCGACCGGCGCGGCGCCCGGCAGGAACGCCTGCTCGAGGAGCCGCGCTTTCGTCTCCGCGTCGGCGCCGTTCAGCATCGCCGGATCGAGCGGCAAATAGCCGTCGAGGAGCGCGGTGACGACGACGTCGCCGACGCCGCGGCGATAGACGCCGAGGACCTGCGTCGCCCCGCTCTGAGCGAAGGCCGAGACCGTGAAGAAGGGCGTCAAAGCGAGGCTCGAGGCCATCGTTAGGAAGGAGCGACGGGACGGCATGGCGGTTCTCCGTTGTCAGAATCGCCGGCACCCTAGCCGCAGGCCGACATCGCGCAAGCCGAATTCGCGGCGTGATCGCGCTCTTGCGCACGCTCGAAATTTCGCCTTGACAGTTTAGCGCTGAACCTTATCTGTAGCCAAACACGTTTAGCCCTAAATCAAGGGAGCCGAAGATGGCGCGGACGTCACGGAGACGGTTCTTGCAGGTCGCGGGCGGCGCGACGGTGATCTTGGCGGCGGGCGCCGGCGCCTGGGTCGCGACGCGGCGGCCGGACGGCGCGCTCGCGCCCTGGCGCGCGGAGGCCGGCGGCGACGCCCCGCGCATCCGCGCGCTCGCCCATGCGATCCTCGCGCCGAACCCGCATAACCGTCAGCCCTGGCTCGTCGATCTCGACGAGCGGGACGCGGCGACGCTCTATGTCGATCTCGACCGGCTCTTGCCGGAGACCGATCCTTACGACCGCCAGATCACGATCGGCCTCGGCTGCTTTCTCGAGACGCTCCGACTCGCCGCCGCATCCGAAGGCGTCCGCGCCGAAACGACGCCCTTTCCCGCGGGCGCCGACGAGGAGCGGCTCGACGCGCGGCCGGTCGCTCGGATCGCCTTCTCGCCCGGCGCCGAGAGCGACCCGCTGGCGAGTCAAATCCTGAGGCGCCGAACCGTCAAGGAGCCTTACGACATGGCTCGACCGCCGCGCCGTGACGCGATGGACGCGATCGTCGCGGCGGCGGCCACGCCGGGCGTCGAAATCGCGGCGACCGCGGAGCCGGAGCGGATGGCCGCCATCCGCGACCTTTTCTGGCGCGGCCACGAGGTCGAGGCGCTGACGCCGGCGAAGCTCCGGGAAAGCGTCGATCTCATGCGCATCGGCAAATCGGAGATCGAGGCCAATCCGGACGGCATCGATCTCGGCGGCGCGTTCCTCGAGGCGTTGAGCCTCGTCGGCGCGCTCGACCGAGAGCAGCTCGCCGATCCGGAGAGCGCGGCCTTTCGCCAGGGCATGGACATGTATCGCGAGATGATCGCGGCGACGCCGGCGGCGATCTGGATGTCGACGGCCGGCGCCGCGCGCTCCGATCAGTTGGCGGCCGGACGCGCCTTCGTCCGCGCGCAGCTGAAGGCGGCCGAGTTCGGGCTCAGCATCCATCCGCTCAGCCAAACGCTGCAGGAGTATCCCGAGATGGCGACGCTCTACGCCGAGGCGCAGGCGCTGTTCGGCGCGCCGGAGCGCGGCGTCGTCCAGATGGCGTCCCGGCTCGGCAATGGGCCCGAGATCGACCCGAGCCCGCGCTGGCCTCTCGAGGCGAAACTGATTAGCTGAGCCGATGACAGGCTCAGAAGACGGCGCGTCGCCGCATGAAGGCGGCGCGCCGCCCCTATTTCGTTTCTTCAACGAGATCGGCATCATCGCCCAGCTCTCGTCGAACTTCGCCGACCGCGTGCTGCCCGACGGGATCACGCGCGCGCAATTCTCGATCCTCAATCATTTCGTCCGCCTCGGCGGCCCGTTCGGCCCGGCGCGGCTCGCCAACAGCTTTCAGGTGACCAAGGGCGCGATCACGCAGCTGCTGCAGAAGCTCGAGACGCGCGGCTTGATCGCGGTCACGCCCGACCCCGAAGACGGCCGCGGCAAGCTCGTCAGCATCACCGAGACCGGCCGCGCCGCGCATCGGCGCTGCGTCGAGACCTTGACCGCGCGCTTCGGCCCGATCGCCGCGCATGTCTCGCAGGACGAGATCGACGCGGTCCTGCCGATCCTGGAGCGGATGCGCAAGCTGCTCGACGAGAAGGCGCGGTGACGCCGAGCGCGTCGCGCCGTCCTCGCGCCGACGCGCCACCCGATTCCGGCGTCAGCGTCGTCGACCGCGTCCGCAGGGCGAAAGCGGCGTCGAGCGCGTTCGACGGGTCCGCCGTCGCACGCGTCCGCCGGTCGTCCTTCACGTCGGCCCGCCGTAGAGTGGCGCAAGCGCGCCTTCCGCCGTCCCGGCCTTCCTGCGCGAAATGGTCTGCGAGCGCGCAGAGAAGGTCCGAGAAACGGCCCGACCGGCGCGTGTTCATCGAGGCGTTCCCTTCGGTTCCGCGACCTGGGCGCGCCGCCCCGGCTCCGCGTCCTGGTCACTCGGCCGACGGCGCGCGCCGGCTACGGCGTCACGGGCTCCGTCTCCGGCGAGAGATGAAGCGCGCGCTCCGTGTAGGGATGCGCGGCGATCGCGGCGTCGTCGAGCGCGACGCCGAGGCCGGGCGTCGTCGGCGGCACGACGTAGCCCTCCTCCCACCGGAAACCGGCGTCGACGAACTGCATGAACGGGCCGTCGAACCGGCCGACGCTCTCCAGGATCAGGAAATTCGGGCTGCAGGTCGCGACCTGAATGTTCGCCGCCGCGACCACCGGCCCGCAATAGAGATGCGGCGCGATCTGCGCCGATCGCGTCTCGGCCATGCCCGCGATCTTGCGCGCCTCCAGGATCCCGCCGACGCGGCCGAGATTCATCTGCAGGATCGACGCGCCGCCGACCTCGAGCAGGCGCGCGAATTCGTGCTTCGTCGTCAGCCGCTCGCCCGCGGCGATCGGGATCGACGTCGCGCGGGCGACCTCGGCCATGTCGGCCGGGTTCTCGGGCGGGATCGGCTCCTCGAACCAGAGCGGATCATAGGCCTCCAAGCGCCGGGCCATGCGCTTGGCGCCCGAGACGGTGAACTGGCCGTGCGTCCCGAAGAGGAGATCCGCCGACGCGCCGACGGCCTCGCGGATGCGGGCCGAGAACGCTTCGCTGCGCTCGAGGTCTTCGAGGCGCGGCTGACGGCCGTCATAGATCGTGTAAGGGCCGGCCGGGTCGAACTTGACCGCGGTGAAGCCGAGCGCGACCGCCGCCGCCGCCGCCTCGGCCGCGAGGCTCGGGTCGTTGTAGACGTTCGGCGTCGCCGGATCGGGATAGACGTCGCCCTCGGGCGGATAGAGATAGGTGTAGCTGCGCAGGCGCTCATGCACGCGCCCGCCGAGGAGCTGATAGACCGGCTGGTCCGCCGCCTTGCCGATGATGTCCCAGCAGGCCGTCTCGAGCCCGCTCAGCACGCCCATGACGGTGACGTCCGGCCGCGCGGTGTAGCCGGCGCCGTAGGTCCGCCGCCAGAGCTTCTCGATATGATGCGGATCCGCGCCCTCGAACTGCCGCTCGAAGACGTCGCGGGCCATCGCGGCGCAGAGCTCGGGCCCGAAGGTCGCGTTGTAGATCTCGCCGACGCCGCTGATCCCGCAGCCGGTCGTCAGGCGGACGAAGATGAAGTAGCGCCCGCCATGGCGCGGCGGCGGATTGGCGACGACGAAGGTCTCGATGTCCTGAAGCTTCATTGGTCTGCGCGGCTCCTCTCCGGCGCGCGGCGCCGAGGACCGGCTTCTCGGCGCGCCGCCGATACGGCCGAGTTGGTAGCGCGCGCCGCCGCGATCGGAAACGCCGAAGCGTCGAGCATATCGATCAGGACGGCGCGTCCGAGGAGAAGGCCTGGAGGCCCGCGGCTCGTGAGACGCTCCCTGACGAGAGCGCGGCGGCGCGCCCGATGAGAGAACGTGTGAACTCTCGAGGGCTCTCGCTCTTTCCTTCGGAAACCGCTGACGCCCCACGCCGACGCGAGCGCCTTCACGCGCTTGCCGACGCAAACGCGGTGGTGCCCAGGAGAAGACTCGAACTTCCACGCCCATACGGGCACTGGCACCTGAAGCCAGCGCGTCTACCAATTCCGCCACCTGGGCCGAGCCGACGCAAAATCGGCGCGTCGGATCGACCTAAGGAAGCGACGGGGCGGCGTCAAGCGTCGCCGTCGATCGGGCCCGTCGCGGCGCGCGGCGCCGCGTCGTCTTGAGCCGGCGCCGCGCCCGGAGTATCGGAGCGGAAGCCCGCCGCCTCCGACGCGGCCCGCCGAAAGGATGATCAGCCCATGTCGTCGCCGAGCTTTCGTGACGGATCCAGAGCCCCGCTCGTCGTGTTGATCGGCGGGACCGGCTTCGTCGGGCGCTACGCGGCCCAGGCGCTCGCCCGCGCCGGATGCCGCCTGCGCGTCGCGTCGCGCCGGCCGAACGAGGCGATCGCGATCCAGACCTATGGCGATGTCGGACAGATCGCGCTCGTGCAGGCGAACATCCGCGACGACGCGTCGATCGCCAAGGTGGTCAAGGGCGCCGACGCGGTCGTCAACTTCGTCGGCATTCTCGGCGAAAGCGGCAAACAGTCCTTCAACGCGGTGCAGGCCGAGGGCCCGGGCCGCGTCGCCCGCGCCGCGGCGGCGGCCGGCGTCCCGCGCGTCGTCCAAGTCTCGGCGATCGGCGCCGACGCCGAGAGCCCCTCCAACTACGCGCCCAGCCAGGCCGCGGGCGAGGCGGCCGTGCGCACCGCCGCGCCGGGCGCGGTCGTCCTGAGGCCGTCGATCGTCTTCGGGACCGAGGACCAGTTCTTCAACCGCTTCGCCAATATGGCGCGCTTCTCGCCGGCGGTGCCGATCGTCTGCGCCGAGACGCGCTTCCAGCCCGTCTATGTCGGCGACGTCGCCGAGGCGGTCGCCCGGGCGGTCCTTGCGCCGGCCGAAGAGGTCGACGGCAAGACATTCGAGCTCGGCGGGCCGAAAACCTACCGCTTCGACGAGCTCATCGAGCTGACGCTGAAGACGATCCATCGCCGACGCTTCATCGCCAAGCTGCCCTATTGGATCGGCCGCATCCAGGCGAGCCTGCTCGACGTCATCCCGACGGTCACCTTCGGCGCGGTTCCGAACACGATCCTCACCGTCGATCAGGTGCGGCTCTTGAAGTCGGACAACGTCGTCTCCGAGGGCGCGCTCGGCTTCGCCGATCTCGGGATCATGCGGCTCTCGACCGTCGAGGCGGTGATCCCGACCTATCTCTGGCGCTTTCGGCCGCATGGCCAATTCGCGAAGCCGCCGGTCGACACGGGCGGCGAGGCCTGAGGTCGCCGACGCGCCGGCCGGTTCGCGTTCTAAACCAGGATCTGTTTAGGCAACGCCGATGACGCCGTCATCCCGGAAAGCCGCAGGCTCATCCGGGATCCAGGGCCGGCTCGCCGCACGCTCAGCCCATTGGCCCTGGATCCCGGCTCTGCGCGCTTGGCCGGGATTACGAGGGCGAGGTCGGCTCCATCAGAACCGATCGGAGTATAGGGTGTGAACTGATGAATCCAGCGCCGCTCGACGGCGGATCGGCGCCGCCTTCACGCCGCTTCCTGCTCGGCGAACCCCGGAACCGAGCTGACAACAGCTGGATTGATCAGTTCACACCCGAGCCGCCGAGCCGAGCGACCGCGGTCCGCGCGGCCTCGTGCAGGCGGATCGGATCGACCGTCGTCACGCGCCCGTCGCGCACGACCGCACGGCCTTCCACGTAGAGATCGCGCGCAGCGTGCGGCCCGGTCAGGACCAGCGCCGCGACCGGATCCCACGATCCGCTCGCGACGAACGGCGCCAAGCGCCAGATCGCGATGTCGGCCCGCTTGCCGACCTCCAGAGAGCCGATATCCGAGCGGCCGAGCGTCGCCGCGCCGCCCCGAGTCGCAATCTCGAGCGCCTCGCGCGCGCTCATCGCGTCGGCGCCGTTCGCGACCCGCTGCAGCAGCATCGCCTGGCGCGCCTCGGAGAGGAGATGCGCGGCGTCGTTCGAGGCCGAGCCGTCGACGCCGAGCCCGACCTTGACGCCGGCGTCGCGCATCGCGCGCACCGGCGCGATCCCGGAGCCGAGCCGGCAGTTCGAGC
>CAZPTD010000243.1:0-6888 GCA_964588915.1 uncultured Neomegalonema sp.
ATCCGCTCGGCCTTCATCTGGCGCGCCATCGCCTCGGTGATGTCCGCCGGCGGCGACAGATCCTTGATCTCGACGCGCGTCACCTTGACGCCCCAAGGATTGGTCGCTTGATCGATGACCGTGAGCAGCCGCGCGTTGATGTCGTCTCGGTTCGAGAGCACCTCGTCGAGATCCATCGAGCCGAGCACCGTGCGGATGTTGGTCATGGTCAGGTTGGTCATCGCGCGCTCGAGATCGCGGACCTGATAGGCGGCGGAGGCCGCGTCCATGATCTGGTAGAACGACACGGCGTCGGCGCGGATCATGGCGTTGTCGCGGGTAATCACGTCCTGGCTCGGAATGTCGAGCACCGACTCCATCATGTTCAGCTTGGCGCCGACGTTCTGATAGATCGGAATAAGAAAGTGAATGCCGGGCTCCATCGTGCGCACATACGAACCGAACGCCTCCAACGTCCATTGCTCGCCTTGCGGCACGATGCGAATTGCCTTGGCGACCAAAAAGACCGCGAAAGCTACAAGTAGTCCGATGACGATCAAGGTCGGGTCGATCATGTCGCTCTCCTTCACGCGCGTATCGAGCTGCGTAGACCATCGGCGCGTCCAGCAAATTACGCGCCGAGCGTTAGCCTCGTTTTACTAGAATCATGCGGACTCTCAGCCCGCAGTCGTAAAGAAGTTACAAACACGGCCGTGGGCGGGCATAATCACGGCCAAACGCGATTCGGGCGCCTCACGCGTTGCGTCACATCAACGCCTTCCCTAGGAATTGGTCGACAGAGCCGCAGGAGCGGCCGATCGTTTGGCGCGGCGAAGGCCGCCGCCGAGGGTCCCGGTCGGGCCGCGGCGGCGTGAATGAGCGGTTGAGGCGAAGGCGCGGAGCTACGATGCGACTGGACTCAGGACGGTATACGGTGCGGGTCGCGGAGAACGAGGACGAGATCGCGGCGGCGCAGGCGCTTCGCTATCGCGTCTTCGTCGAGGAAATGGGCGCGACGCCGTCTCCCGAGGACGCCGCCCTCCGTCGCGAGCGCGACCGCTTCGACCCTTATTGCCGGCATCTCCTGTTGCTCGACAACACCATCGGCGACGGGCCCGACGCCGTCGTCGGCGTCTACCGGCTCCTGCACGGGGCCGACGCGCGCGGCGACGAGGAGAACCCGGGTCCGGGCTTCTACACCGCCGGCGAGTACGACCTCACGCCGATCTTGAATTATCCGCGCGAGACGTTGGAGCTCGGCCGCTCCTGCGTCGCCGCGGACTATCGCGGCACCGCGGCGATGCAGCTCCTGTGGCTCGCCCTGTCGCAGTACATCGTCATCCACGACATCGGGCTCATGTTCGGCACGGCGAGCTTCCACGGCTCGGAGATCGAACCGCTGCAGGTGCCGTTGAGCTTCCTCTACCACAATCATCTCGCGCCCGAGGATCTGAGGCCGCGGACGCTCGAGCAGTACTATGTCGACATGAACCTGCTGCCGCCCGATCAGGTCGACCGCACCGAGGCGATGCGGCAGTTGCCGGCGTTGATGAAGGGCTATATGCGGCTCGGCGGCTTCGTCGGCGACGGCGCGTTCATCGACTACGAGTTCAACACCGTCGACGTCTGCCTGGTGATGGACACCGAACGGATCGCCGGGCGCTACAAGAAGTTCTACGCGCGCCGAGCGCCGAGCGACGTCGCCCGCGTGCTCGGTTGACCGGAGCGGGCGCGAAGCGGCGCGGATAAGGGGCATGTCGACAGAGAGCGCGGATAAGGCGGGCGGAGAGGCGGCGGCCAAGGCGGCCGACGTCGAGGCGACGGAGCCGGCCGCGTCGACCGAGGGCGACGGCGCCAAGCTCGGCTACGATCCCGGCTGGACGTCGGCGACCTGGCTCGGCGCCGAGCCGGAGGCGGCGCCGCGCGCGACGTTCCGGCAGGCGGTCGTCGGCTGGTGGCGGCTCGTCGCCTTCGCGCTGACGACCATCGGGCTGACGCCGGCGTTCTTCATCGCGCGCGCCCTCGGCGGGCGGCGCGATCGCAAGATCGCGGCGCTCTGGTGCGCCGCCGGCACGCGCCTCTGCGGCCTCAAGATCCGTCAGATCGGCGCGCCGATCGCCTCGGGCGGCGCGCTTCTCGTCAATCACGCCTCGTGGATCGACATTCTGGTGATCGGCGCGCGGGCGCCCGTCCACTTCGTCGCCAAGGAGGAGGTGTCGAGCTGGCCGATCTTCGGCTGGATCGGGCGGATCTCGAACACGGTTTTCATCGCCCGCAAGCGCTCCGAGGCCAAGGCGCAGGAGGCGCTGCTCGCCAGCCGCGCCCGAGGCGGCGATCTGCTCTGCCTCTATCCCGAGGGCACCAGCTCGGACGGCCAGCGCGTCCTGCCGTTCAAGTCGTCGCTGTTCTCGCTCTTCTTCGTCCGCGACCCCCAGGCCGGCGAGGGCGTCGCCGACCGGCCGCTCTACGCGCAGCCGGTCACGATCCATTACGCGCCGCGCGCCGGCCTGCCGAAGACCTTCTACGGCTGGTGGGGCCGGATGGCGCTTTTCGGGCATATTCTCGACGTCTGCCGGGTCGGGCGCGGCGTGGTCACGCTCCAGTTCCACAAGCCGCTCGATCCCGCGAATTTCTCGGGCCGCAAGACGCTCTCGGCGGAGGCGGAGCGCCTCGTCCGCGCCGGGCTCGAGGCGGCGGCCGAGCGCGCCGAGACGCTGCGCGCCGAGACCATGCGCGCCTAGTCGAGGACGCGACGCCGCCGCGCGCCCTGCCCGAGCGGCTGCAGCCGCGCCTCCAGCTTGATCCGGTCGGCGCGCGCCACGCCGCGCGCGCGCAGCTCCGGCCCGAAGGCCACGGCGAGCGCCCGCCCGAGCTCGACCCGCTCCGAGGGCTCCAGGCGCCCGGCGGCGTCGAAATTCAGCAGCCGCGGCGCGCCCGGCGGAAACAGCGTCGCCAAGGGCGCGATCAGATAGGTCGGGCTCGGCTTGCCGAAGCGTCCCGACGCCAGCGCGACGCGGCCGGGCTGGGCGCTTCTGACGCTCGTGCCCGGGCAGAGCGCGACCGCGCCGTTGGCCGCGAGGTGGACGCAGGCCGCCGGCCGCCGCTTGCCGCCCATGCGCGGGAACGGTCCGACGACGAGCGCGCCGGGCTCGAAACGCGCCGCGATCCTCACGCCGTCGCCCTCTCGAGGCCGCGCGCGAGCGCGTCGAGAAAGGCCTTCACCCTCGCCGCCGGGCCGGCCTCGTCGGTCCAAACGCTCCGGCCGGGCGCGACGAAGTCGGCGAAGGGCGCCAGCCGCTCGGCGTCCTCGATCGTGACGCCGCCCTCGGCGACGACCGGCGCCTCGATCATCTGCTGCCACCATTCGAAGAGATCGATCGGCGCGAGCTCGCCCGAGCCGAGCGCGGCGTCGGCGCGCACCGGGCCGAAGGAGACGTAGCTCGCGTCGTTCTCGCCGGCGACGAGCCCGGCGTGGCGCGACGCGCCGCAGGAGACGCCGACGATCGCGTCCGCGCCGAGATGCGCGCGCGCCTCGCGGACGCGGCCGCGCTCCTCCTCGAGATGCACGCCGTCGAGACCGGCGTCGCGGGCGAGGCGCCAATGATCGGAGAGGACGAGCGCGGCGCCGCGGCTCTGGCAGATCGGGAAGAGCGCGTCGATCGCGAAGCGGAGCTCGTCGGCCGAGGCGCCTTTGAGCCGCAGCCGGACGCAGGCGACGTCGCCGGCGTCGAGCGCGCGCGCCAGCGCGTCGGCGAAAGGTTTCGGCTCGAACATCAGCGGCGTGTTCAAATACAGGCGCGGTCTTGCTGCGCTCATTTCACCTCCTGTCGCGATCGCGGAGCTCGACAATAGAAAGGACGCGCGCGAATTGACAGCGCCGCGTCTCGGACCGGGCGCCTCGCCATGGTTTCGCCACTTCCGCCGTTCCAATACGAAGGGCTCGCGGCGAGAGCGGGCGCAGATTTGGAGCGGCGTCGACGCCGGCTGGGTCGCGTCGCGCCCAGGGAGGAAGAGGATGAATTTCACCGGATTGAAATCGGCGGCGCTCGGGCGGCTTGCGCGGGCGGCGCTCGCGGCGGTCGGAATTGTCGCGGTCGGCGCGGGCGCCGCTTCGGCGCAGGACGCGTGCCGGATCTTCGACCGCAACGATTTCAACGGCTTCTATGTGAGCCTCGGCGACGGGCAAGGGTTGTCCCGGCTCGGCGTCTTTCTCGATCGGCGCGGCACGTCGATCGCGGTGGCGCCGGGCTGCGAGATGACGCTCTATTCCGGCCGCGAGTTCTCCGGCGACGAAGGCGTCTTCGACCGCTCTCAGGAGCGTCTGCCGCGCGACTGGGACAATCGGGCGCGCTCGGCGTCCTGCGCCTGCGGACGCGGCGGCCGCGGCGACGGGCGCGGTCGGGGCGACGGGCGCGGTCGCGGCGACGGGCGCGGCCGGGGCGACGGACCGCCGCGGCTCGACGCGCGCGGCGCCGCCTGCATCGCCTATCCGCGTGAAGACTTCCGCGGGCGCTGGCGGGCCTTCGAGGACGACGAGAGCCGAGAGCTGCGGCGTCGGCTGAGAGGTCGTCTGTCCTCGATCGAAATCGCCAATCGCTGCCGCGCGATTGTCGATTTCGAAGGGCAGCCCTTCAGCGTGGTCATCCGCGACAGCATTTCGGACATTCCGGCCTTCATCCGGGCCGAGGCGACGTCGATGACCTGCCGCTGCCGCGGACGCTGAGCGACGGAGCGAGCGCCGGTCTTGCCGGCGCTCGCGTTCTCGGAGCGGGCGTTACTCCTCGCCCTTGTAGATCCGGATCAGCCGGCCGAGCATCTCGAGCGCCTCGGCGCGCGGGCGCTGGAAGGTGTTGCGGCCGATGATCGAGCCGTTGCCGCCGCCGTCGCGGATGGCGCGGGCGTCGTCATAGACGCTGTCGGCGCCCTTCTTGGCGCCGCCGGAGAAGACGACGACGCGGCGTCCGGCGAAGGCGGCCTGCATGGTGTGCGCGACGCGCTTGGCTTGGGTCGAGCCGTCGATCTTCTCGGCCTCGTAGACCTTCTTCGCGTCCGACTGCTCGAGATGGTCGGTGCAGAGCTTCACCTTGATGACATGCGCGCCGAGAAGCGCGGCGATCTGCGCCGCGTAGGCCGAGACGTCGAAGGCGGTCTCGCCGTCCTTCGAAAGATCCTCGCCGCGCGGATAGCTCCAGATGACGGTCGCGACGCCGACCGATTTCGCCTCCGCGCTCAGCTCGGCGATCTCCTCGAACATCTCGAGGCTCGAGGACGAGCCCGGATAGATCGTGAAGCCGATCGCCGCGCAGCCGAGACGGAGCGCGTCCTCGACGCTCGCCGTGATCGCCTGGTCCTTGGGCGCCTCCTTCGGCATCAGCGAGTTCGCCGAGTTCGCCTTCAGGATTGTCGGTATCTGTCCGGCGAAGCTGTCGGCGCCGGCTTCCAGCATTCCCAAGGGCGCTGCGTAGGCGTTCAGCCCGGCGTCGATCGCGAGCTGGACATGGTAATGCGGGTCGTAGGCGGCCGGGTTCGGCGCGAAGGAGCGGGCCGGCCCGTGCTCGAAGCCCTGGTCGACGGGCAGGATGATCATCTTGCCGGTGCCGCCGAGGGCGCCTTGCATCAGCATCCGGCAGAGCTGGCCTTTGACGCCGGGATTGTCCGATTCGTATTTCGACAGGATGGTCTTGACGGCTTCGGTCGCGCGCATGGGCTCCTCCTCCGGTCTGAGCAAAAGGCGTAGGTCGGTCGCGATCTCGCCGGCGGCGCAACGCGGCGGCGACGCCTGCCGGCTAATCGGCCGGCGCGCCGAAATCAAGCCGAGACGCGTCGGGCGGCCGCGCGGCGCGGGGCGAGACGGCTCGGACGTTGCGCCGATCGGGCGGGTCTGCGATGTCGAGAGGGCGGCGCGGCCACTCGGCGGCGCGCGGCGAGCAAGGGGAAGTCGATGCGCCCAATGTTCTTATTCGTGATCGGACTGCTCGGCGCCGGCCTGCTCAGCCAGGCGCCGGCCTTCGCGCCGCAATATCTCCAGAACATCGACGGCGAGATCGACGGCATGGACACCGCCATCATCGAGGCCGGCCCCGGCGCGCTGCCGGACACGGAGGATCGGCGGGCGCGGCTTGTCGATCAACAGGAGCGGCTGCAAGCGGCGGGCGAGTTCGTGCGGCTCTACGAGCTCGCTGTCGGCTTCGACAGGCGCGTCGCGGCGCGGGCGCTCGAGCAGTTCGAGCCTGCGCTGCCGCTCAACGCCGAGGGCGCGGCCTCGGCGCTGGCCGGCTTCTTCGTCGGCCGCGGCGTCGGCGCGCTCTTTCTCGGCGGGCTCGCCGTCTTCGGGTTCGGGCGCGGTCGCGGAGAGAAGAAAGCCTGAGCGACTCAGGTCTCCAGCGCCGCGACGCCGGGCAGCTCCTTGCCTTCGAGCCATTCGAGGAACGCGCCGCCGGCGGTCGAGACATAGGTGAACCGATCCGCGGCGCCGCTCTTCTTCAGCGCGGCCACGGTGTCGCCGCCGCCCGCGACCGAGACGAGCTTGCCCGCCGCCGTCAACTCCGCCGCCTTGAGCGCCGCCGCGTTCGTCGCCGCGTCGAAGGGCGTCAGCTCGAACGCGCCGAGCGGCCCGTTCCAGACCAGCGTCTTCGTCGCGGCGAGCCTGGCGGCGAGCGTCGCGACCGCCCTCGGACCGGCGTCGAGGATCATCGCGTCCCCCTCCAGGATGCGCGTCGTCGCAGGCCTCCCGCGCACCACGGCCCGCAGCTGCATCCGCGAGCCGCAGTGTGGGCACGCCATAGGGTCACGGTCAAACACACGATGCAGAACCGCAAGTGCTACGCGCGCGCAGCGAGGCGGACGAGCGGACCGGTGCGCCCGCACCGCGGAGCCGTGCCATCGTCAGCACCGGGGAGCGACGGGAGC
>CAZPTD010000244.1:0-6883 GCA_964588915.1 uncultured Neomegalonema sp.
CGTAGGAGGCCAGCGCCACGGGCGGCGTGATCGCCGAGATGACGGCGAAGTAGAAGACGAAGAAATGCGCCGTCAGCCGGTCGATGCCGAGATCGACGAGGCCGGGCGCGACCACCGAGGCGGCGACGGCGTAGGCGGCCGTCGTCGGCATGCCCATGCCGAGCAGGATCGAGATGCACATCGCGAAGAAGAGCGCGAGGAGCTGGCTGTTCTCGGCCAGGCTGAGCAAGAGGCTCGAGAAGCGCTGGCCGACGCCGGTGATCGAGATCACGCCGACAATGACGCCGGCGCAGGCGCAGACGGCGATGATCTGGATCGACATGACGCCGGCGAGCTGAAAGGCGCGGACGACGCCGACCATGCCCATGCCGAAGGGCCGCGACGCGCGTTGCGACGGGTCGCCGACCCGCGGCAGCGGCGTCCGCCAATATCGATCATAGGCGAGGATCAAAAGCGCGAAGACGAGACCGGCGACGACATAGGCCAGCAATGACGGATTCGGCCAGAGCGCGCCGTCGTCGGACGGGCTCAAGAAGGACAGAAGCGAGTAGACGGCGACGGCGGCCGCGCCGATCGCCACGACGAAGACCTGCTGCTTCAACGCGTTGGCGACCATATCGCGCGTCAGCGCGCCATAGACGCTCGGCGCGAGCCAGCTGACCATGACGGGCATCCAACTCACGACTGCGGCGGCGGCGGTGGCGTAGGCGCCGGCCCGGATCACGGAGTAGCCGGCGAAAAGCGCGTAGATGAGGATGATGATCGGGGTGAAGAGATAGATCTGACGCAGCATCTGCGCCAGCACCGGCAGCTCGTCCTTGCGCATGCCGCGCATGCCGAGCTTGACCGCCTGCAGATCGATCATGAACAGGATCGACGCGAAATAGAGGATCGCCGGAATGATCGCCGCGATCGTGATGTCGATATACGGGATCTCGGTGATCTCGGCCATGATGAAGGCGCCGGCGCCCATGATCGGCGGCATGATTTGGCCGCCCGTCGACGCGGCCGCCTCGATGGCGCCGGCGTTCTTCGGCGGATAGCCGACCTTCTTCATCAAGGGGATCGTGAGCGAGCCGGTGGCGACGACGTTGCCGGCGCTGGTGCCGTTGATCATGCCCATCAGGCCGGAGGCGAAGACCGCCACCTTCGCCGGGCCGCCGCGCGTTCGACCGGCGGTCGCGAAGGCGAAATTGACGAAATAGTCGCCGACCTTCGAGGCCTGCAGGAAGGCGGCGAAGATGATGAAGAGGATGATGTAGGTCGAGGAGACCGCGGTCGTCGGCCCGAGGATGCCGGCGTCGGTGTAGACCTGACTGAAGAAGCGCGCCCAGGTTGGGCTCTCATAGTTGAGAAAGCCCGGCAGATGGTCGCCGACGAAGACGTAGGTCAGGAACACGGCGGCGATGACGACGAGCGCGAGGCCGGCGACGCGGCGCGTAAGCTCGATAATGAGCGCCGCGCCGGCGGTCGCGGCGAAGGAGATGCCGATCGGCGCGAAGGGCGTGCCTGTGCTCTGCCGGATCGGCGTGCCGTAGATCACGATGAGGTACGTGGCGACGGCGACGCCGCAGATCACCAGCACGATGTCGGCCATGTTGACCGCGTCGCGCGGCGTCTTGTGAAACCAGGAGAGCGCGATCCCGCCGACGGTCGCGAGCAAGAGCGGCATGCCGAAGACGTAGGTCTCGTTGTATTTGATGCCTTCGTCGATGCCGTTCCAGCTCTTGCCGTCGATGATCTGCAGGTGGAAATAGACGGCGGCGCCGAGCGCGACGAGCGCCGGAACGAGCAGCAGCCAGACGCCGATCCTGACGCCGGCGCGCCTTCCGTCCGGCGACAACGCCGCCGTTCCGGCGCGCCGGACAATCTCGAAAAGGAGCAGAAGCGCGGCGAAGCTCGACGTGTCGAGCCGGAACGCGGGATCGACCTCGCTCGCGGGCAGGATCGTCGCGAGGCCCATGAAGGGCGCCTGCGGCCCGTAATACTCGTCGCCGACGGTCTCGGGCGCGAGGATCTGAAAGCCGGCGTAGTCGATCGCGAGCGCCGCCAGCGCCAGCGCGAACACGGCCGTCAACAGCGTCCGGTCGCCCGCTCGCGCGTCGAAGAACGAGCCTGCGAAGAAGACGGCGATCGCCGCGAGCAGGAGCGGGATCTTGAAGACGAAGACCCGGAAGAAAAAAGCGAAGCTTTCGGCGCCGTACAAGGCCGAGTCGGGCCGGTTCCAGTCCGCCTCCTCGAGGACCGTGAACGACGCGGCCGCCCCGGCGACGGCGACGAGGGCGAGAACGCCGGCGCCGTAGACCACGATGCGGCCGGCCGCGCCGATCTGCGACCGCTCCTCGCCTGCGAAACGGGAGCCGCTGTAGATCAGGAAGCCGAGGCCGAGCGCGCCGGCGATGTGCACGAGGCGGTAGTTCCAGGTCTCGAGGATGAGGGCCGAGACGTTGAGCGAGAAGATGTGGAAGGCGGCGTAGACGGCGGCGATCGCGGCGATCGCGATCAGGATCGGGCCGCTGAAGATGCGCTGATTGCCGACCACCGGTTCGTCGTCGACGCCTTCGGCGTGAACGACCGCGGCCTCTGCGTCGGCCGAGGCGACCGCGGCGGCGGCGCGCGTCCGCGCTTCGCGATCCTCGGACTTCGCAATCTCCCGGTCGTTGTCGCTCATCTTTTCCATCCCTCGGCGCCGCGCCGGCCCTCGCCGCGGACGCGTGTTGTACTCTGGCGATCGCATCGCCCGCGGTCTGCGCGCCGTGAGCCGGCTCGCGCCGAAGGCCGGCGCGAGCCTCCATCGGTCGGCGGCTCCGACCAGGGCGATCGGAGCCGCGTCGACGCCCTTAGTCGCCGATCAGCTCGTCAGGAATGTCGTAGCCGTTCTCCTCGAACCAGCGCGCCGCGCCCGGATGCCAGAGCAGAACCTGGTTCTTGTCGAAATGCTCCGGGATCGTGGTGCGCGCGGCGCCGTGGATGTTGATCATCGCCTCGTTGTTCTCCATCACCGTCTTGACGACCTCGTAGACGAAGTCGTCCGGCAGATCGGCGTTGGCGATGGCGAAGTTCCACATCGAGACCGCGCGGCGATCGCCGTCGAGCGAGGTGTAGGTGCCGGCCGGGATCGTGAAGTTGGCGACCGGGAAGGCCTCCATGATCGTCGCCTGCTCCTCCTCGGTGAACTCGATCACGGTGATCTCGGTCTGCGCCTCGAGCTGCGACACCGCCGGGATCGGGATGCCCGCGGCGAAGGCGATGACGTCGAGCGTGCCGTCCTGGAGCTGGCCGCCGAGATCCGTCCATCCGCCGTTGCGGCGCTCGAACTCGACGCCGAGCTCCTCGAGCATCAGCGGGAAGTAGGTGTCCGAGGTCGAGCCGGACGGGCCGAAGCCGATGCGCGAGCCCGGCGGGATCTCGGAGATCGAGGTGACGCCCGATTCGCTCAGAACCGTGATCGAGAACGGCGTCTGATACATCGGGAAGATCGCGCGGACGTTGTCGAGCGAGACGCCTGGCGCCAGCGGGCTTTCGCCGGCGAGCGCTTGAGCGGCCGGGCCCATCGTCGTCATGCCGAAGGCGAGATCGCCGGTATGGACCAGGGCGAGGTTCTGAACGGGACCGCCCGTCACCTCTCCGGCGCCCGGAACGCCGGTCGCGTCGCTTACGAGTTGAGCCCAGCCCGAGCCGTAGGCGAAGTAGGTGCCGCCCTGGCTCGCGGTGCCGACAGTAAAGCTCGACGGCCAGTCGGAACGGTCCTGCGCGACGGCGCCCGGCGCCGCGGCGAGGAGCGCGACCGCCGCGCCAGCGGTGAATGCGTGTTTGAGGATGGTCATGGTCACTCCCGTGCTTGCGCGCGTAGAGAGGCGCGCCAGCAAAGAGGCCAGCGCCCGCGATCGTGGATCGCGCGGCGTTTCCTCTCCTGATCGGCGCGCTCCCTCGCGGCGCTCTTCGCTCCCGGCGTCGAGGCCGGAGCGCGCACATATCCGCTAGCATGGCTCCGAAAAGTCAACTGTCGTAACGATTTTTCAACTTTCTGAAATTCTGCGTGAATTGACGTCAGCGCCGCCCGAGCGGCCGGAGCCGCGTCCCGGCGCTCGGACGCGACGGCCGCGGCGCCGCGCTCGACGCGCCCATCGTCGCCGGGCGCCGCGAGACCGCGCCGTCGGGCGGCGCGATCCTGTTTTCGGTCGGAGGCCATTCGATCCGGTTGGACCCGAGGCCGTCGGTTTACTCGGCGATCAGCTCGTCCGGAATGTCGTAGCCGTTCTCCTCGAACCAGCGCGCCGCGCCCGGATGCCAGAGCAGAACCTGGTTCTTGTCGAAATGCTCCGGGATCGTGGCGCGCGCCGCTCCGTGGATGTTGATCATCGCCTCGTTGTTCTCCATCACCGCTTTGACCGCCTCGTAGACGAAATCGTCCGGCAGATCGGCGTTGGCGATGGCGAAGTTCCACATCGAAACCGCGCGGCGATCGCCCTCGACAGAGCTGTAGGTGCCCTCCGGGATCGTGAAGGCCGCGACCGGGAACGCCGCCATGACCTGCGCCTGCTCGTCCTCGGTGAACTCGATCACCGTGATCTCCGTCTGCGCCTCGAGCTGCGAGACCGCCGGGATCGGAATGCCCGCGGCGAAGGCGATGACGTCGATCGTGCCGTCCTGAAGCTGGCTGGCGAGGTCGTTCCAGCTGCCGTTGCGACGCTCGAACTCGACGCCGAGCTCCTCGAGCATCAGCGGAAAGTAGGTGTCGGAGGTCGACCCGGCGGGACCGAAGCCGATTCGCGCGCCGTCAGGGATCTCGGAGATCGAGGTGACGCCCGTCTCGCTGAGCACCGTGATCGAGAACGGCGTCTCGTACATCGGGAACATCGCGAGCGCTTTGTCCATCGGGACGCCGGGGGTGAGCTGGCTCTCGCCGCGGAGCGCCGCAGCGGCCGGGCCCATCGTCGTCATTCCGAAGGCGACGTCGCCCGTATGCACGAGGGCGATGTTCTGCCACGGGCCGCCGGTCACCTCGCCCGCGCCCGGAACGCCGATCTCCTCGCTGACAAGCTGCGCCCAACCCGAACCATAGGCGAAGAACGTGCCGCCTTGGCTCGCGGTCGCGACCGTGAAGCTCGACGGCCAGTCCGAACGATCCTGGGCGTTCGCGGCGGGCGCCGCCGCGAGAAGCGCGAGGGCCGCGCTGGCGGCGATAGCTCGATGCATAAGTGTCATGGTCGCTCCTTTTGATTGCGCGCAGCCGAAGGCGCACGAAAACGGGTCGACCGCGCGGAACAGCGTATCGCGCGGCGTCGCCTTTGCGTTCTCGATCCGCTCTCTCGCGGCGCTTCACCTCTGCGACGCGCCGGCTCGCGCGTCAGCAAGGTGGAGCATCGCAAAAAAAGTCAACGTTAACAGCAACCTTTTTTTAACTTCCTAAAGAATTGAACGGCGCGCGATCGCGCTCGAAGCGATGACCGTCGCCGTCGGAAGGCGTTCCGACCGGCCGCCCGGACAAGGGAAGGCGCCGCCGCGCGCGCGCTCGCGCGACAGGTCTCGCAAGCTCGCCGCTGCGGCCGACGCTCGGCGTCCGGACAAGCCCGCCGCCGCCGGTCAAGACGGCGCCGGCTCGTCGTCCGGCCGCGACGGCTGGGCGTCGCGGCTCGCCGTGCGCGCCGTCCGTCCGCCGCGGCGCGTCGCGAGAAAGATGCTCGTCTCGCTGTTCTCGACGCCGTCGATGAGCCGGATCCGCCGCAGCACCGCGTCGAGCGCCGAGAGCGTCTCTGCGCCGAGCTCGACGACGAGATCCCAACGCCCGTTGGTGGTGTGGATCGCCTGCACCTCGGCGAGTCCCTCGAGCGCCCGGATCACCCGATCGGCGCCTCTGCCGCTGATCTCGATCATGGTCGCGCCGCGCACCGGCGCGTCGAAAGCGTCCGATCTCAAGACGACCGTGAAGCCGAGGATCTCGCCCTGGCGCTCGAGCCGATCGATCCGCGCCCGAACGGTCGCGCGCGTCACGCCGAGCTCGGCCGCGAGATCCGAGATCGCCGTCCGCGCGTTGCGGCGCAGCGCCGCGATCAAGCCGCGGTCGAGTTCATCCAATTCGGCCATATCCTGCCGCCAATCTGCGCAGTTCAGCGCCCAGATTGCGCAGGATATCGCGTTGCAACCGCCGCTTCCAAGCGCGAAATTGTCAATGTGGCGATACGAACGCGCCGATCCTTCCGCCGGCGCCGCAAGCGAGGAGCAGAGCGCATGGTCGACGATCATTCCCCTGAACGCCCGCTCGGGCCGCCCGAGGGCGTCAACATCGTGCCGTTCATCAGCGTCGACAACATGATGCGGCTCGTCAATCGCATCGGCGTCGAGCGCTTCTTGGTCGAGCTCGTCGGCTATATCGAAGAAGATTTCCGCCGCTGGGAGTCCTTCGACAAGACGCCTCGCATCGCGTCGCATTCCGCCGTCGGCGTCATCGAGCTGATGCCAACCTCGGACGGCGAGACCTACGGCTTCAAATACGTGAACGGTCATCCGAAGAACACCATGGAGGGCCTGCAGACGGTCACCGCCTTCGGCGTGCTCTCGAATATCGACAGCGGCTATCCGATGCTGGTCACCGAGATGACGATCCTGACGGCGCTGCGCACCGCGGCGACCTCGGCGATGGCGGCGAAATATCTCGCGCCGAAGAACGCGCGGACGATGGCGATGATCGGCGCCGGCGCGCAATGCGAGTTCCAGGCGCTCGCCCTCAAGACCGTGCTCGGCGTCGACACGGCGCGGCTCTACGACGTCGATCCGCGCGCGACCGAGAAATGCCTGCGCAACCTCGCCGGATCGGGCGTCAACGTCTATCCCTGCGCCTCGCCCGAGGAGGCGATCGAGGGCGCGGAGATCATCACCACCT
>CAZPTD010000245.1:0-6869 GCA_964588915.1 uncultured Neomegalonema sp.
CGGCTTTCCGGGATGACGGCGTCATCCCGGGATGACGGCGTCATCAGCGTTGCAGCCACCTGAACAGATCCGGCTCTCGCGCGCTTTCGAGCCATTCGGAACGATCGACGCATCGCCGCTCCGCCGCGCGCGCTGCGACCCTGCCGGCCTTTCGCCGGCTGGCGACCACTTCTGTCTCGAACGGGCGCAAACGCCGCGCAAGCCGCCGAAGCGCCGGTCGGAGTCGCGGCCCTCTCCTCCTGCGCGACGCGCCCGACGGCGCAACCGAGCGCCCCTTCCGCCCGTTACGCGTCGATCGCGGCCAGCAGATCCTTCAACAGCCCGCTGGCCCCGAAGCGAAACGTCCCGGGCCTCGCCCAGTCCGGCCCGAGGAGCCGATCCGCGACCGCGAGATAGGCGGCCGCGCCCGCCGTCGTCTTGACGCCGCCAGAGGCTTTGAAGCCGACGCCGCCGCCCGCCTTGGCGATTTCGTCGAGCATGATCTCGGCCGCGTCGAGGCTGGCGCCGCCGGCCGGATGCTTGCCGGTCGACGTCTTGATGAAATCGACGCCCGCCGCGATCGCGCGCCGCGCCGCGTCGCGCACGAGATCCGGCGCGCCGAGCGCCGCCGTCTCGAGGATCGCCTTCAAGCCGCGGCCGGACGGCGTCGCCTCGCGGCAGGCCGCGAGCAGCGCCGAGACCGAAGCCGCGTCGCCGTCGGCGAGCCGCCTCCAGGGAATGACGACGTCGACCTCGTCCGCGCCGTCCGCGAAGCCGGCCGCCGTCGCGGAGGCGGCCGCCACGGCGTCGGGCGCGCCTTCCGGAAAATTCGCCACCGTCGCCACCAGCACGCCCGAGCCCTCCAGCCGCGCCTTCGCCTGCTTGACGAAGCGCGGCCAGACGCAGACCGCGGCGACCGGTCCGCGCGGCGTCCGGGCGGCGTCGCAGAGACGGTCGACGTCTTCCGCCGCGCAGTCGTCGTTGAGATTGGTCAGATCGAGCAGCGCCAGGGCGCGGCGGGCGACGTGCGCGGGCGAAGGCTCTTCGGGAAGGGACGCGTCGGACATCGGAGGCTCGCTTTCGCTCGGTGGGCGGTTTAACGCTTGGTAAAACCAAAGCTCCGGGAGGGAAAGTGAACGCGTTTCGCGAGTTGCTCGCGCGCACCAAGCCGGTGATCGCGATGGTCCATCTCGGCGCGACGCCGGGCGCGCCGCTCTACGACGCCGAGAAGGGCGTCGAGGCGCTCGTCGAGGGCGCGGCGAAGGATCTCGAGGCGCTGCAAGCGGCGGGCGTCGACGCGGTGATGTTCGGCAACGAGAACGATCGGCCCTACGAGCTTCAGGTCGACGCCGCCGCCTCGGCGACGATGGCCTATGTCGTCGGCCGTCTGCGCGAGCGCGTCCGGGTTCCCTTCGGCGTCAACATGCTCTGGGATCCGAGCGCGACCATCGCCGTCGCCGCGGCGACCGGCGCGAGCTTCGCCCGCGAGATCATGACCGGCGTCTACGCCTCGGACATGGGCCTCTGGGCGCCCGACGCCGGCAAGGCCGCCCGCGACCGCGCGCGCTACGGCCGCTCCGATCTCGCCCTCCTCTTCAACATCTCGGCCGAGTTCGCCGCCTCGATGGACGCGCGGTCGCTCGCCGACCGGGCGCGCAGCGTCGCCTTCTCGAGCCTGCCCGACGCGCTTCTCGTCTCGGGCGCGATCACCGGCGAGGCGGCGTCGATGTCCGACCTCGAAGCGGTGAAGCGCGCCGTCTCGACCGCGCCGGTCATGGCCAACACCGGCGTGCGCCACGAGACCGTCGCCGACGTGCTCGCCGTCGCCGACGGCTGCGTCGTCGGCACCGCGCTCAAGGAGGGCGGCGACACCTGGGCGCCGGTCGACCGCGAGCGCGCCGCCGACTTCATGGCCCGGGCGCGGGCGGCGCGCGGCGGTTGAGGCGATGAGCGAGCGGCTGAAGGAGCTGACCAAGGCGCTGATGCTGATCCCGGGGCTCTCGGGGCATGAGGGCCGGGTGCGCCGGCGGATCGCGGCGGAGCTCGACGGGATCGGGCTTGGGCATCGCGCGGATCGGCTCGGCAATCTGATCGCGACATTGGAGGGCGACGCCGCCGCGCCGAGCGTCCTTCTGATCGCGCATATGGACCAGCTCGGCCTTCTCGTCCGGCGGATCGAGCCCGAGGGCTTCCTGCGCGTCGAGCGCCTCGGCGGCGTGCCGGAGAAGGCGCTGCCGGCGCAGGCGGTCGCGGTGACGACGCGCGACGGCGTCGACCTGCCGGGCGTGATCACCAACACGGCGCATCACTTCACGCCGCCCGACCAGAAATATCGCGTCACGCCCTATCCCGAGCTCTATGTCGATTGCGGCTTCGCCTCGGCCGAGGAAGCGCGGGCGGCCGGCGTCGAGATCGGCGCGCCGATCACCTACGCGCCGCGGGCGATCGAGCTTGCGGGCGGACGTCTCGCGGGCGCCGCGATCGACGACCGCGCCGGCTGCGCCGTCCTCGTCGAGCTGATGCGCGCGCTCAAGGAGCTGCCCGGAACGCCGACCGTGCACGCGCTCTTCTCGGTCCAGGAGGAGTTCAACCTCCGCGGCGCGCTGCCGGCGGCGCAAGCCCTGAAGCCGGATGTCTGCATCCAGCTCGACCTCGCGGTCGCGACCGACACGCCCGACCTCGCGGGCCGCGGCGAGATCCGCCTCGGCGGCGGCCCGGCGATGGCCGTCTTCTCCTTCCACGGCCGCGGCACGCTCAACGGGCTCTTGCCGCATCCTTCGCTCGTCCGGCTCGTCGAGGAGACGGCGCGGCGCGAAGGTCTGCCGCTCCAGCGGGCGACGCATATGGGCGCCCTCACCGAGACGTCCTACGTTCAGCTCGTCGGCGAGGGCGTCGCCTGCGTCGATCTCGGCTTTCCCTGCCGCTCCTCGCACTCCGCGCTCGAGATCTGCGACCTTTCCGATCTCGCTCAGCTCCTCGCGCTCCTGCGAGCGGCGATCCTGCGCATCGGGCCGGGCTTCAGCCTCGACCCGGACGACCATCTGAAGGGATAGGCGATGAAACACTATCTCGGCGTCGATATCGGAACCTTCGAGACCAAGGGCGTCCTGGTCGATGAAACGGGCGCGATCGTCGCCGGCGCGGCGCGCGGCCACGAGATGCTGACGCCTCGGCCGGGCTGGGCCGAGCACCGGCCGGACGAGGATTGGTGGGGCGACGTCGCCCATGTCTGCCGGACGCTCTTCGCCGACAGCGGCGTCGATCCGGCCTCGATCCGGGCGGTCGGGACGAGCGCGATCGGGCCCTGCATGCTGCCGGTCGACCCTTCCGGCGCGCCGCTGATGAACGGCGTGCTCTACGGCGTGGACGCGCGATCCCACGAAGAGATCGAGGAGCTGAACGGGCGGATCGGGCCCGAGAAGGTGCTGGCGTTCTGCGGCAATCCGCTGACGTCCCAGGCGATCGGACCCAAGATCCTGTGGCTGAAGCGCAAGCGCCCGGAGCTCTACGCCCAGGCGGCGCGCTTCGTCGGCGCGACGAGCTACGTCGTCTTCAAGCTCACCGGCGAATGGGCGGTCGACCATTATTCGGCGGCCAATCTCGCGCCGCTCTACGACGCCGACGCCCTCGCCTATTCCGACGCGCTCGCCGGCGACATCTGCCGGCTCGACCAGCTGCCGAAGCCGGTCTGGACCACCGAGAT
Source organism: uncultured Neomegalonema sp. (assembly GCA_964588915.1). GTDB lineage: Bacteria > Pseudomonadota > Alphaproteobacteria > Rhodobacterales > Rhodobacteraceae > JALEGB01. Next base: position 3,683 of record CAZPTD010000245.1, read on the forward strand.
CGTCGGCGGCGTGACCGAGGCCGCCGCCGCCGAGACCGGCCTCGCGCCCGGCACGCCGGTGATCGCCGGCACGATCGACGCGGCGGCCGAGGCGCTCAGCGTCGGCGCGATCCGGATCGGCGACATGATGATGATGTACGGCTCGACCATCTTCATCATCCAGCTGACCGACGCGCGGCTCCGCGACGATCGCCTCTGGTACGCGCCCTGGCTCTTCGAGGGCAGGCACGCCTCGATGGCCGGCCTCGCGACCAGCGGCACGATCACCCATTGGTTCCGCGACCGCTTCGCGCGGGAGCTCGACCCGGCCGAGGCCTTCGCCACGCTCGCCGCGGAGGCCGCCGCCTCGCCGCCCGGCGCCAACGGCCTCGTGCTTCTGCCCTATTTCTCGGGCGAGCGGACGCCGATCCACGATCCGCACGCCAAGGGCGTCCTTTTCGGCCTCAACCTCACGCACTCGCGCGGCGACGTCTATCGCGCCTTCCTCGAGGGCGTCGCCCACGGCTCGGCGCATGTCGTCGACGCCTATCGCGAGGCCGGCGCGCCGCCCGCCCGCGTTCTGGCCGTCGGCGGCGGCGTCAAGAACGCGGTCTGGTCGCAGGCGACCTCGGACATCTCGGGCCTCGAGCAGGTCGTGCGCGAGAAGACGATCGGCGCGAGCTATGGCGACGCCTTCCTCGCGGCGCTCGCCGTCGGCGATGTGAGACTGGACGACATCGAGCGCTGGAACCCGACGGCGCGCCGCATCGAGCCCGATTCCGCCAACGAGGCGATGTATCGCCGGCTTTACGGGATCTTCCGCGCGCTCTATCCACGGACGAAGGAGCTCATGGCGCGGATAGGCGGGTCTGAATGAGGGTGGAAAGCGATCACGCGCTGGCCGAGATCGGCGCTGTGTTGAGGCAGATCGACGAGTCGGCGGTGGAGCACGCCTGTGACCGGATCGCCGCGGCGCGCAAGATCGGCCTCGCCGGCTGCGGCCGCGAGAAGCTTCAACTTCAGGGCTTCGCCATGCGGCTCTTCCATCTCGGCCTCAATGTCGGCGTGGTCGGCGACGTCGCCATGCCGGCGCTGACGCGCGGCGATCTCCTGATCGCCTCGGCCGGGCCGGGCGAGCTGAGGACCATCACCACGTTGATGCGCGCCGCGCGCGGCTTCGGCGTCGAGATCCTGTTCCTGACCGCGGCGCCGACGACGCCGACCGCCTCGGCGGCGACGTCGGTCCTGCATATCCCGGCCCAGACCATGGCCAACGACCAGAGCGCGAACGCGAACTCCGTGCTGCTGATGGGATCCGCTTACGAGGGCGCGCTCTTCTTCCTTTTCGAGGTCATGGTCGCGAAGCTCCGGACGCGGCTCGGCGTGACGCCCGCGACGATGCGGTCGCGGCACACCAATATGGAGTGAGCGCCGGCCGAGCGCGATTGTTGGCGAAGACGCGCGGCGCTATGAGTCCCGTCAGCCGGGCGCCGAGGGGATTCGCATGACCGAGCCGACCAAGAGCAAGATCTTCGTCTCCTATTCGCGGGCCGACGCCGGCTTCGTCGACGATCTCGTCGCCGGGCTCGAGGCGGACGGCGCCTTCGAGGTGCTGATCGACCGCGAGGGGATCGGCCATGGCGAGGATTGGCGGGACAGGCTCGGCCGGCTGATCCTCGAATGCGACACGATGGTCTTCGTCATGTCGCCGGACAGCCTGCAATCCGAGATCTGCGCCTGGGAGGTGGAGGAGGCGCTGCGGCTCGGGCGGCGGATCGTTCCGGCGCTCTGGCGCGTCGTGGATTTCGGGCTGGCGCCGCCGGGTCTGAGCGCGCTCAACGCGGTGCCGTTCACCGAGAACCAGGTGATCCGCGGCATGGCGCGGCTGATCGAGGCGCTGCACACGGATCTCGACTGGCTGCGCGCGCACACCACGCTCAGCGAGCGCGCCGAGGAATGGGCGGCGCGGGAGCGGCCGCGGGAGCTCCTGCTGCGCGGCGCGCCGCTCCGCGAGGCGCAGGAGCTCCTGGCGGCGCGGCCGGCGACGGCGCCGGAGACGCCGGCGCTCGTCGGCGACTATGTCGAGGCGAGCGCTTCGGAAGAGGCGCGGCTCCTCGAGCTGCGCGAGCGCGAGGTCGAGGAGCTGAGGGCGGCGAACGCGCGCGCCAACGCCGCGCGAAAGCGCATCCGCGCCTGGCTCGCGGTCGCCGTCGTCGCGCTGATCGCGGCGCTCGGCGCCGGCGGTTTCGCCATCGTCAGCCGCCAGGAAGCCGTCGCGGCGCAAGAAGAGGCGGAGCGTCTGCGGCGATCCGCCGTCGAGAGCGAAGCGCGGGCCGTCGCTTCCGCCGAGGAGGCCGAGCGTCAGCGCCGCGCGGCCGAAGAGAGCGAGGCGCTGACGCGCGCAGCGGTCGACCGCGTGATCTCCGAGATCGCTCAGGGATTCGAGAATATCGAAGGCGTCTCGCCGGCCGCGATCCGGCGCATCCTCGGGCAGGTGGACGAGACCACGGCGGCGCTTCTGGCGCGCGACCCGGAGAATGCCGGCCTCCGCCGCAGCCGCGCCGCGATGCTGAGCGAGTTCGGCGACGTCTATCTGCGCACCGGCGATGTCGAGCGCGCGGCCGCCGCCTATGAAGAGAGCCTGGTCATCTTCCGCGCGCTGGCCGAGGCGGAGCCGGAGAACGCCGAATACCGGCGCGACGTCAGCGTGAGCCTGAGCAAGATCGGCGATCTCCGCCTGCGACGCGGCGAGGCGGAGGCGGCGCTCGCCGCCTATGAAGAGAGCCTGGTCATCATGCGCGCGCTGGCCGAGGCGGAACCGGAGAACGCCCTCTACCGGCGCGACGTCAGCTCGAGCCTGATCGGGATCGGCGATCTCCGCCTGCGACGCGGCGAGGCGGAGGCGGCGCTCGCCGCCTATGAAGAGAGCCTGGTCATCATGCGCGCGCTGGCCGAGGCGGAGCCGGAGAACACCCTCTACCGGCGCGACGTCAGCGTGAGCCTGAACAAGATCGGCGATCTCCGCCTGCGAAGCGGCGAGGCGGCGGCGGCGCTCGCCGCCTATGAGGAGAGCCTGGCAATCAACCGCGCGCTGGCCGAGGCGGAGCCGGAGAACGCCGAATACCGGCGCGACGTCAGCGTGAGCCTGAGCAAGATCGGCGATCTCCGCCTGCGACGCGGCGAGGCGGAGGCGGCGCTCGCCGCCTAT
>CAZPTD010000246.1:0-6776 GCA_964588915.1 uncultured Neomegalonema sp.
TTGCGGATGATCGCCGGCGCCTGATCGATCCGGCGCTGCGTTCGGTCCGCGCGCCGCGCCGCCGCGCCGCCGCCCGCGCGGCGGCCGCGCCGAGCCGCGCCGGCGTTCTCATCGTGTTCGAGATCGCTCATGGGCCGATCCTCTCGTCCGGTTCGCTGCCGATGTCCGACGTTAGCGCCGAGAGCGCGGCGCGAGCACCATTTTTCGGCGCCCCGAGGCGCAGCAGCGACTCGTCGGGCCGATGGATTGCAATCGCCGCGCCGATCCGCGGCAATCGCCGCGCCGATCCGCCGCAATCGTCGCGCCGCGAAACCGCCCGACGCCGCCGCTTGCCTCCGTCGGGCGCGCGAACTATCCACCCTTCATGAGAGAGATCGCAAGACGCGCCGAGCGCGCGACAGGGCTTCGAGCATGACCGGCGCCGCGACCGACGAGCGCGTGCTCATCGTCGATCTCGGCAGCCAGGTGACGCAACTGATCGCGCGCCGCGTGCGCGAGATCGGCGTCTATTGCGAGATCGCGCCCTTCGACAAGGTCGACGCCGCCTATCTGGCCGCGCGCCCGCCCTCGGCGATCATTCTTTCCGGCGGGCCGATGAGCGTGACGGACGCGGACGCGCCCAGGATCGCGCCGGAGATCTTGCGCTCCGGCAAGCCGATCCTCGGCATCTGCTACGGCCAGCAGGCGATGGCCGCCGCGCTCGGCGGCGCGGTCGAGGCGCATCCGCGCCGCGAGTTCGGCCGCGCCGAGATCGAGGTCGTGGACGACGCCGAGATCTTCCAGCGCTTCGGCGTCTCGGGCGCGCGCGAGACGGTTTGGATGAGCCATGGCGACAGCGTGAGCCGCCTGCCGCCGGGCTTCCGCGCCATCGCCCGCTCCGAAGGCGCGCCTTTCGCCGCGATCGCCGACGAGAAGCGGCGGCTCTACGGCGTCCAGTTCCATCCGGAGGTCGCGCATACGCCGAACGGCTCGGCGCTGATCGAGGATTTCCTGCGCCGCGTCGCCGGGCTCAAGGGCGGCTGGACCATGGCCGGCTACCGCGACGAGGCGATCGAGGCGATCCGCGCGCAGGTCGGACCGGAGGGCCGCGTCTTCTGCGGGCTTTCGGTCGGCGTCGACAGCGCGGTGGCGGCGGCGCTGATCCACGAGGCGATCGGCGAGCGGCTGACCTGCGTCATCGTCGATCACGGGCTGATGCGGGCCGGCGAGGTCGACGAGGTCGTCGCCCTCTTCCGCGACAGCTTCAACATACCGCTCATCGCGGTCGACGCCTCGGAGCGGTTCCTGAGCGCGCTCGCCGGCGTCGACGATCCCGAGCGCAAGCGCAAGATCATCGGCGGCCTCTTCATCGACGTCTTCGAGGAGGCGGCGCAGGACATCGAAGGCGCGCGCTTCCTCGGCCAGGGCACGCTCTACCCGGACGTGATCGAGAGCGTCTCGGTCGCCGGCGGGCCGTCGGTCACGATCAAGAGCCATCACAATGTCGGCGGGCTGCCCGAGCGGATGAATTTCGAGCTCGTCGAGCCGTTGCGCGCGCTCTTCAAGGACGAGGTGCGCCTGCTCGGCCGCGAGCTCGGCCTGCCCGAGCGCTTCGTCGGCCGCCATCCGTTTCCGGGTCCCGGACTCGCGATCCGCTGTCCCGGGCCGGTCGAGCGCGAGAAGCTCGACATTCTGCGGCGGGCGGACGCGATCTTCCTCGACGAGATCCGCGCCGCCGGGCTCTATGACGAGATCTGGCAGGCCTTCGCCGTCCTCTTGCCGGTGCGCACGGTCGGCGTCATGGGCGACGGGCGCACCTACGAGCATGTCTGCGGCTTGCGCGCCGTCACGTCCGTCGACGGCATGACGGCCGACGTCTTTCCCTTCACGCCGGAGTTCCTGAGCCGGGTCTCGGGCCGGATCGTCGGCGAGGTCCGCGGCGTCAACCGCGTCGTCTACGACGTGACCTCGAAGCCGCCCGGCACGATCGAGTGGGAATAGGCGTCGCGGCCGGCGCTCGGCGGCGCAGTCACATTCTCCGGCAATAACGCGCACGTCGGCAGGCGCCGCATTTCAACCGCGCCAAGTCGCGGCTAAGCTGCGATCGAACGCGGCGCTTTGATCGCGAGCGTTCGGATCGGATGCGAAGGGGCATGCCGATGAGACCTAGGCAGAAACATCTGGCGCTCGCGGCGGCCGCCTGCTTCGCGGCCTTCGCCCTGGCTCTGGTCGTCGAGACCGTCGATCGTCTGACGCGCGAAGACGACGTCGCCGTTCAGGGCGCCGGCGTCGCCGCCGCGCTGCCCGCGGCCACGGAACGCCGCCCGATCGCGTTCGCGCGCGCCGCGCCGCAAGCGGTGACGAAGCCGAGCGACGGCGCGGCTCCGGCCGACGGCGTCGAGAGCGCCGGGCCAGCGCCGGAGCCGTCCGCCGACGGCGCCGTCGTCATCGAAGCCGTGACCTACGACGCCGACGGCGACGTCACGATTTCCGGAAGCGGGCGGCCCGGCGAGGTGGCGCGCCTCTTTCTCGACGACGAGCTCGAGGCGGAAGTCAGCGTCGGGCGGAACGGCGAATGGCGCGCCGAGCTCGCCCGAGACGTGGCGCCGGCCGTCTATACGCTCCGCGTCGACCAGATGACGACCACCGGCCTCGTCACGAGCCGAGCCGAGACGCCGTTCGAACGCGCGCCCACGGATCTGGTGCTGCGCGAAGGCGCCGTCGTGGTTCAGCCCGGCAACACTCTCTGGGACATCGCCGACTACGTCTATGACGACGGCGAACGCTACGTCGAGATCTACCGCAGCAACCGCGATCAGATCCGGGATCCCGATTTGATCTATCCGGGACAGGTGCTCACGCTGCCCGAGGCGGATCCTGCGATCGCGCTCAATCCGCCGGGTTGACGCGCAAAGGCGCGTCGGGCGAGGCGACGCGCGCAATAGCGCGTTTCGGAAAATCTCGCCGCGCTCTATCATGCCGCTCCGAGGCAGAGCCGAGAGAGCGGGAGCGCGCCGATGTGGGAGACGATTTCGCCGGATTTCCGGCGCACGGACGCGTTCTTGTCCGAGTTCAGCGTCCACGCCTTCAGCGACGGCGAGCGCGTTTCCGAATATCTCAACTTCTTCGCGCTCGACGCGCTGATGAGCGAGCTCGACGACGAAGCGTTCGGCGGCGCGCCGCCGCCCGCCGTCGCGCCGCCGGATTTCGAGCGCCTTTGCCGGCTCCACTACATCGCCCTCTCGCGCAAGACGTTCGCCGCCCTCGTCCTCGGCGCCGGCTACGAGATCGCCGCCCTCGCCGAGGCGATGCGGCTCCTCCACGAGCATTTCGGCGACTGGGCGATGCAATACGCGCCCGATCGGACGCCCTTCCGCGTCTTTTCGGTCGAGGACGATCCGCGCCGCGTCGAGGTCGCGTCCAAACGGCTCGGCCCGCGGCTCTCGCCCTTCGCCGACGTCAGGCGGAGCCCGCTCGAGCTCATCCTGCACGACAACCGCCCCGTCACGCTCTACGCCGAGCTGCCCGACATCCGGCCCGACTTCCTCTATATCGCCGGCCCCGCCCGCGGCGCCGCGTCGGGCGCCGTCGGCGGCCTCAGCCTCTCGGCGCCCGGCCGCCCCGCCCTCTCCGCCGACGCGCTCCGCTTCGAGTTCCTGCTCGAGCCGGGCGCGCTCGTCCTTCTCGACGGCAGGACCGCCAACGCCCGGCTCTTGCGCGCCTATCTGCGCCGCCCCTGGTCCTACGCCTTCGAGCCGGGCTCCGACTCGCATTTCTTCGAGCTCTGCGAGGATCCTTACGACGCGCAGAACCGGACGCGCCTCGATTTCTGCCTCGGCGGCGAGTGGCTGCTCGACTGAACCGGCGCCCGAAGGCCACGACCGCGCGGACAGATCGGCCGCGCCGCGCCGCCGCCGGGCCAGGAGCTTTTGCATCCGGAGCCGACTCGGCATAGGAAAGCGGCGCCGCGGCGCGGGCGGCGGCAATCGGGGCGCTTTCGACGGGTCCGTCGCCGGCTCGAGGAGAGAGGGGTTCGATGACGGAGAATTCGGAGACGCGGAAACGATCTCGCGGCGTCCTCTGGCGCCTCGGCAAGATCCTGATCATCCTCGCCGTGATCGGCTTCGTCGCGATGTTCGCGACCGTGTTCGTCTCGACGCAAATCTACGCCTCGCGCAGCGCCGAGGAGATCGAACGCGGGACCGCCGACGTCATCATCGTGCTCTCGGCCGGCGTCGGCCGCGACAGCATCGAGCTCGATCCGTTCTCTCAGGCGCGCGTCGAGACGGCGGTCGAGCTCTGGCGCCGCGGCGCCGCGTTTCAGATCCTGATGTCGGGCGGCCGCTATCTCGACAATGTCGACGGTCAGATCGCCGAGCAGATGAAGCTCTACGCGATCCAACTCGGCGTGCCGGCGCGGGTGATCTTCATCGAAGGCAACTCGATCTCGACCTTCGAGAACGCGCGCTACACGCTGAAGGTGATCCGGGAGGACTTCGTGCCGCTGCAGCAACGCCGGCGCATGCCGGTCTGGCGATCCGCGATCGTCGTCACCGACGACTATCACATGCTCCGCGCCTCGACCTTGTTCGACTACTGGCGCCAGGAGGGCGACATCGAGATCGTCGCCTACGCGTCCGCCAGCGGCCGAGCGCGCGTCGGGTTCCTGCGCTCGACCGGCGTGCTGTTGCGCGAGACGCTGGCGGTGCCGTTCAATGTGCTGAAGATGGCCGGACAAAGCGCGCTGGAGGCGGTCGGGATGGGCGCAGAGGGCGAGATCCGCTGACGATCCGCTTCGCCGGCTTGGGAGGAGACGCCTTGGTTCTGTTGATCATCGGCCTCACGCTGTTTTTCATCGCGCATCTCTCGGGCCTCGCGCCGAAGATCAAGGCGCGGCTCCGCGAGAGGATGGGCGCAGTCGCCTTCCGCGGCGCCTACGCGATCGTCTCGGGCGTCGGCTTCGCGCTCATCATCTTCGGCTATCGCGCGGCGACGACGGAGGTCGTCTACACGCCGCCCTCCTGGGCGCCGATGCTCGCCCATGCGACCATGCCGATCGCCTTCATCCTGCTCGCCGGCGCCAACATGCCTTCGAATTTCAGGCGCGATTTCCGCCATCCGATGGCGCTCGGCGTGCTCCTTTGGGCGCTGACGCATCTCGTCGCCAACGGAACCGTCCAGGACGTCGCGCTCTTCGGCAGCTTCGCCGTCTACGCGCTGATCGACATGTTCCTGATTCAATCCAAGAAACTGCCGCAGCCGCCGCTGCCGCGCCGCAAGGATCTCGTCGTCGTCGCCGCGGGGCTCGTCGCGTATCTCGCGGTCTTCCTGATCCACAACCACCTGGTCTATATCGGCGGTCCGACCTTCGCCTGATTGCCGCTTCCGCCGCTCTGCTGCGGATGCTAACAACCGGCTCTGCACCGTCTCGCGTCGGCGAGCGCAAGCAAGAAGGGCGCGAACCATGGACGTGTCGAAAATCACGAGCGGCGCCAACCCGCCCGAGGACGTCAATGTCGTCGTCGAGATCATGGGCGGCGCCCATGGCGGCCTGCCGGTCAAGTACGAGATCGACAAGGACAGCGGCGCGCTGTTCGTCGACCGGCTCGTCACCACCGCGATGTTCTATCCGTTCAACTACGGCTTCGTGCCGCAGACGCTGGCCGAGGACGGCGATCCGACCGACGTGCTGGTCCGAACCCATGTCGAGATCGTGCCCGGCGCCGTGATCCGCTGCCGTTTGATCGGCGTGTTGCGCACCGAAGACGAAAGCGGTCCGGACGACAAATTGATCGCCGTTCCGATTGAAAAAGTCGACCCGTTCCAGGCGCACATCAAGAAATTAGAGGGTCTGCCGCCGAAGGAGCTGGAGCGTATTTATCATTTCTTCCAGCATCATAAGGATCTCGAGCCCGGAAAATGGGTGAAAATTCATGGTTGGGGCGATCAGGATCTCGCCGGTGAGATCTTGATGCAGTCGATCGCGCTGTTCGAAGAAAAGGCCGGCGGCTGATCGGCGGCCCGGCTTGGCGCCGGCGCCTCGGCGGCCGAAACGCAACACCGCCGCCGCCTGTGCGACAACACAAGACTTCGCTCGCCGCCAAGAACTGCTAACACTCCCCCCGCAATTGATTTGTGGGAGGTCCTTACCTTGATCTGGTTCGTGTTCATCTGCGGCGCGCTGTCGATCGCTTACGGCTATTGGGCCGTGAAGTCGGTCATGGCCGCCGACGCCGGATCGGCGCGCATGCAAGAAATTGCGGCGGCGATCCAAGAAGGCGCGCAGGCGTATCTGACGCGCCAATACACCACCATCGCCATCGTCGGCGCAGTCATCTTCGCGCTCGTCTGGATCATGCTCGGCTTCTTCGTCGCGCTCGGCTTCCTGATCGGCGCGATGCTCTCGGGCGCCGCCGGCTTCATCGGCATGCATGTCTCGGTGCGCGCCAACGTGCGCACCGCTCAGGCCGCGAGCCAGAGCCTCGGCGGCGGCTTGGAGATCGCGTTCAAGTCGGGCGCCGTCACCGGCCTTCTGGTCGCCGGCCTGGCCCTGCTCGGCGTCGCGGTCTATTACGGCTTCCTGACGCTCATCCTCGACACCAATTTCAGCGGCGAGGTCGCGAACGTCACGGCGGAGCAGCGCGCCGAGAACCGAACGGTGGTCGACGCGCTCGTGGCGCTCGGCTTCGGCGCGTCGCTGATCTCGATCTTCGCCCGTCTCGGCGGCGGCATCTTCACCAAAGGCGCGGATGTCGGCGGCGACCTCGTCGGCAAGGTCGAGGCCGGCATCCCCGAGG
>CAZPTD010000247.1:0-6775 GCA_964588915.1 uncultured Neomegalonema sp.
CGGCCGCGGCGGCGTCGCCCGACCGGCGCGCCGTCGCCCAGGCCCAGATCCGCGCCAGCCGCGCCGCGCCGCGCGCGGTCGCCGCGAAGGTTTCCGGCGCCGAGAGCAGCGCCGGGCCGAAAAGGGCGGCGCGCTCCATCAGCGCCAGAGCGTCTTCGCTCAGACGGGACAGTTGAAACGCTTCGGGATTCTCGCGTCCCTCGATCGCACGCGTCATCGGATCCAGCCTCGTCGTCTTGCCTGCAAGAGCGCCGACGCCGCGACGCGAAGCAAAGGATAGGCCGTAGGCTTGAAGAAAGGATCGCCCGCCAGGGTTAACGCGCCGGGCAAAAAAAAACGGCCGCCGAAGCGGCCGAAGTCAAGGGAGGCTCAATGAAGGGAGAAGTTCCCGTGCTTCTTGGTGTACAGGACGCTCATGAAAAGAGGATTAACGACGAGGACGGAAATGTGGCGCCGAGGCGGCCTTGGCGCGACCGGCTCCCGCCAAGCGCGAGTCGCCTGGCGCGCTGAGGGCGGCGGGTCGCATAATGCGGGCCCGCTGAACGCTAAAAATACAATATATGCGCACGTGCCTATGGCGCTATCGGCCCGGCGGCGCATGGCGGTTGCGCTCGGTTGCGGCGAAATTGTGACGCGCGGACGACCGGCGCCGTAGGGCCCGCAGGCAATCGGCTCATTCGCGGGTGAGCAGCTCGATCCGGAGCCCGCCGACATCGTCGTCGGCGAGCGGCGTCCGATCGAGCACCACTTCCTCGACCCTCAGTCCGGCGCATCTGAGCGCCAACGCCGCGCTCTCGGCCCGCGCCCGGCCGCTCGCCGCGCGCGCCGAGTCGGCCGCTTCCGTCGATCCCGGCGCCGGCCCGGATCGGGCGACGATCCTGAGCGGCGTCTCGAGGAGCGCGCCGCCCGGCTCGATCGAGGCGATGAACGCCGCGAGCGCCTCCACGAAAGCGTCCGGCGGCGCGCCGAGATCGACAGGCGCCGTGAACGAGGCGACCATCTGCCCGACGGCGCTCTCGGGCGCGCCGAGGGTCAGCGGCTCGAGCCGGCGCGGCGTCGACAGGCGCTCGCGCGCCGACGCCAGACCGAGCGCCGAGAGGCCGCATGTGGTCGGATCGCAGGCGGCGACCGGCGCGAGACCGGCCTCGAACACCGCGCGCTGTCCCTCGGGGCCGCTCAAATACTCGAAGAGGATCGCCGCCGAGGCGTGCGTCGGCTCTTCGGGCAGCACGGCGTAGATCGGCCAGGGCAGCGGATAGGCGCCGCTTCTGATCGTGTCGAGCGACGGCGCGACGCCGGAGGAGCGGCCGCCGAGACGCAGCGGCGGCGGCGCGTCCGGTATCGACCAGAGCGTCAGGCCGATCGAGCCCGGCGTCACGGCGACGGTCTCGGCGCGCGTCGCGGCGCCGTCGATCCGACGCGAGGACGACGGGCGCGCCCGGCGCGCACCGGCGAATTCGAGCGTGGCGATCAGCGCCGGCGCGCCGTCGGGCGGCAGGATCGCCAGCGCCGGCCCGCTGCGCTGCGGATCGATCATCGACCAGTCGCTCACGCGGCCGAGAAAGAGGCCGGAGAGATCGCTGGCGCTGAGCGCGTCCTGCGGCGCGTCGGGATGAGCGACGAGGGCGAGCGCGTCGAAGCCGATGAGGCGCGCGCGGCCGGCTTCGTAGGCGCCGTTGGGCGGCGCGCCGCCGACGATCGCGATGTCGGCGGCGCCGGTCTCGAACGGCGCCAGGCTCTCGGGCACGCGCACGCCGACGACGCGGTCGGGCATCGCCAGCTGCGGCTCGGCCGGCGCGAGCGTGAACACGATCGCCTCGTCGCGCGCCGAGATCGGCTCGTCGGACGCGACGGAAAGAAAGGACGCGGCGAACGCCTGCGCGGCCCGTTCCGGCGCGTCCGGCCCGATCGCGATCGCGAGCGCGCCCGGGTCGACCCGTCCTTCCGAATAGGGCCGAGGCGACGCGACGGCCGCGCCGAGCCGGGCGCAGCTGATGCGGCCTTCGAGCCCGGGCGGCGGGCCGAAGACGCCCATCTTGTGCTCCTCGAAGAGCCCGCCGGTCGACGGTTCGAGCGAGAGGCCCGCGATTTCGACGCCCGGGATCGGCGGCGCGTCGGCGGCGGCCGGCGCCGTCGCCGCCGCAGCGTCCTCGGCGACGAAGGTCGGGTCGAAGGACGCGAACGCCTCGGGCGTCTCCTCGCCGTCGGCCTGCGCCTCGACGACGCGCTCATCGCCCCGATCCTCGAGCGGCGACGCCTCGCTGGACGGCGGCGATTCGACGATCAGCGGCTCCGCCGGCGCCTCCGGCGTGGCCGAGCTCTCGCCGTCGCTCGGGGTCTCGACCTGCGAGGACGCCGTCGGCGCCGGATCCGCGCTCGACGCGGAGCGCGGATCGGCCGCGGCGGCGTCGACGGCGCCGCTTTGGCCTTCGGCGGACGCGGTCGGGTAGTCGGCCGGCGCGTCGTCGGACGCGGGCGCGCCGAGCTCGGGCGCGCGCTCGGCGGCGATGTCGGCGCCGAGAGGCTGTTCGCTCGCGGTCGAGGCGTCGGGCGGAGCGTCTTGCTCGGGCGGGGCGGCGGTGGGGTCGGGCGCCGAGACCGTCGGCCCCGCTTCGCCGGCCCGCTCCGCGTCGAGCTCGGCGTCTTCGGGCGCGTCGGGCGGCGGCGTCTCCTCGGGCGATCGGGCGAGGCTGGCGGCGATCTCGACGCCGCGGTCCGGCCCCAGCTCGTCGGACGTCGGGCTTCGCGCTCCCGCGTCCGCCGTCTGGTCGGCCGATTGCGCCTCCGCGGCCGCGGTCGCCGTCGCGACGCCGGTCGCGTCGTTCTGCTCGGGAAAGCTGAGCTGAGGCGTCGCCATCGACGGCGCGGTCAGAGCGGGCGCGCGCGGCGAGTTCGGGCTGCGCGCCGTCTCCGTCGCGCGCTCTGGCGGCTCCGCCGTCTCGTCGAGCGTCGTGGCCGGGGTCGGCGGTTCGGTCAGGATCTGGAAATTGTCGGGATCGCGGTCCGCGGACGGCGAGTCCGACGGGATGATCAGTCCGCCGCGATCCGGCGGCGCGACCGCGCCGGTCTCGGGCAGCTCGGCGGCGCTCGGTCCGGGCGCCGCCGGGCTTTGAAGCGACGCGGCGCGCGGCGGCGCGGCGAGCGGCCCGTCGGCGTCGACCGCCGGTTCGGGCTGCGGCGGGTCGAGAGCGGTTGCGCCGGCCGCGTCCGGCGCCTCGGGCTCGGCGTTCTCGCGATCGACTTCCGGCGGTCCGACGAGCGCGTCGGCCGCGCTCGCGACCGCGTCCTCGAGGGCGCTGTTCAGCGCCGCGCCGCCGTCGTTCGAAAGCGCCGTTTCGTCGGGCTCCGTCGCCTCGCCCGACGCGCCCTCGAGCGGCGGCTCGCCGGCGACGTCCGCGTCGGCTGCGATCCCGTCGGCCTGGACGAGCTGCGCCGCCCCGAGCTGTTGGCCGGCGAGCGCGCCGGTCGTCTGGGCGTCGAAGACCCGCACCGCTCCCGAGGGCGTCTCGATGAGAAAACCGCCGTCGCTCCAATCCGTCAGTCGGCCTTCGACCGGTCCGTCCTCGCCGCTCACGCGAACCGAGGCGAGGGCGGCGCGATCCAGAACGGCGTAGCCGCCGTCGCCCTGCGCGACGACGATGTACCGGGCTCCGAAGGCGGCGACCGCGCCGTCGATCCGCGCGCCGTCCTCGAGCGTGAACGCGGCCGCGGCGGCGACAGGCGCGCCGGCGGCCGTCGCGAGGGCCGTCGCGCCCCCTAAGGCGAGCGCGCGCGCTCCTGCGGTCAGGCGGCGCCGCGATCGATCGATTGGCTGCATCTCACGCGCTCCCGACATGGCCTGCGTCGATCGCGCCGGCGTCCGGCGCGGCGGATACCCGCTGAACGACGCCGCGTCCTTGATCGCGCGTCGCCGGAGCGCGATCAAGCATTAGTTCGCTGTTTTCCGTCGCGTTTCGGACGGCCTCGAAACGCCCGTCGCGCCGACCGCGGGGCGGCCCGGCGAGGCCGGCGCCGCTCTCGCACGGGGCCTCTAAAGGCCCTTGAGCTGAATGAAATACTCGGCGACTTCCGGGATCGGCTGACCGACGACGTCGACGCGATAATGCAAGTCCTGCAGCGTCGCGGTGTCGACGGCGCGGGCGATGTTGTCGAGCACCGTCCGGATCCGCGGCTCTTCGTCCAGCGCGTCTTCACGAACGACCGGCACGAGATAATACTCTGCGAAGATCGACTCGGGATCCTCGAGAAGCTGGAGGTCGTAGGCCGGGATCTTGCCGTCGGTGGTGTAGACGACGGCGACCTCCGCCCGTCTCTCGCGCAGCGCCTCGTAGGTGTCGGCGACGTTCATCACCTGGATTTGCTCGGAAGGCATGACGAAGTCATAGGCGGTCTGCGCGCCGAGCAGGCAGTCTTCGCGCTTATAGCACTCCTGGTCGGAGGCCAGCCGCAGCTGCATGCCGTTGCGCATCGCCGCCGCGAGGTCGGCCAACGAGTGAATGCAGGCCTCGGCGGCGAAGTCGAGGTTCACCGCGAAGGCGTAGGTGTTGTTGACGCTGCTGCGCTCGAGCCAGACGAGGCCGTTGTCGCGATCGAGCTCGCGCACGATCTCCAGCACCGCGTCGACCGGCTGATACTCCGTGAGGCCGAGATGGAAGGAGTAGCCGGTCCAGGTGTAGTCCCAGGAGATGTCGACCTCGCCGGCGAGCTGGGCCTGGCGGAGCTGGTCGGTCGCGTAGCCGACGCGGACCTGCACGTCGATGCCCTCGCGCGCCAGAAGCTGGCGCGTGACTTCGGCGAGGACGTATTGCTCGGTGAACGCCTTGCCGCCGATGACGTAGGTGCGGGCGGACGCGGCGTCGTGTCCGGCGACCGCCGGCGCGAAGAGGGCCGCGCCGATCGCCGCGAAGGCGGCGGCGAAAGCGCGTACGAGACGCGGCGCCGCGGCGCGGCGCAAGCGGGCGATAGACATCTGGAGACTCCTTGGTTGCTGCGCCGTTTCCTCAAGTTCCGCGCCGCTTCCTCGGCTTCCGCCGACATCCGCGCCGCCCTCGCGCGCCGAGCGCAAAGCGCCCGCGCATTGCGTTCTCGCCTCGGCCCGCGGCGTCTCGGCTCCGCCCCGAGATCGCCGACGCCCGCCGCCCAGATCCCCGCGCGGCCCGCTTCGGCGCGGCCGCGCGTCGCCCCGTCACTGTTCCGACGCCAACATCATCCGCTTGAACGCGTCGAACAGCTGTTCGCGTTCGGCGTCGGAGCGCGGCACCAGCTGATACTCCGCGAGCCGCTGCTCGAACATCGCTTCGAGCTCCGCGTCGCTCCAGCGCTGCGCCGGCGCCGCCGAGGTCTCGACGACGGCGGTCTCGGGCTCCGGCGTCTCGACGCGCAGCGTGGCCACGATCTCGGCCGCAGGCAGGAAGCGCTCCCAGCCCGGGATGTTGTCGAGCAGCGACGACGACGCCCATTTCGCGTGCCGCGCCGGACGGCGCAGATACTCCGACCGGCGATAGAGCGCCGAGGCGAAGACGGCGTTCTTGGCGTAACGGGGCGAGTCGTCGGGCCAATTGTAGACCGCGAGCACGCTCGGCACCGAGATCGTCGGCACCGGCGGTCCGTCCGCGCGCACGAGCGACGGGTAGTCCTCATGCGTGAGCACCGCCGTGTTGTAGACGCTTTCCGGCAATGGCGGGATCGGCACGAGGTGAAGGCCGGTGACGTCGTCGAGCTGGTCCAAGAGATCGAGCGGCTTGCCGCCGGTGATGAACATCGCGTCGATGGTGCCGTCGACGACGCGCTCGAGCGCGAGGCGATTGTCGAACTTCGATTCGATCACCGTCACGCCCGCCGCCTCGAGGATCCGCGTCGCGTCGAGCGCGATCGTGCCCGGCGCGCCGAGATTGACGAGCTTTCCTTCGAGGTCCTCGACGCTCTCGATCTCGGTGCTGGCGATCAAATGCACCTCCTGCTCGAAGAGCGGCGCGACATAGAGCACGCGCTCCTTGAGGTCGGAGACGTACGCGTTGGTGTCGGCGACATGGTCGAGCACGTCGGCGCGCACGATCGCCATGTCGACGCCGCGCAGGAACAGAAGATCGTAGATGTTGTTGGCGTCGCCGCGCCCGACGATCGGCACGACGCGCAACCCGTCGACGCAGTGGAGCACGACCGCGAGATCCTGGGCGATGTCGAGGCTGGTCTCGCCCGGCGACCCGGCGACGATCGTGATCGTCATGTCGTTCGCTTCGCGCACGAGTTCGGCGTAGCTGCGCTCCTGGGCGTGCGTCCCGCTCGAGACCAGCGCGGCGACGCTGAGCGACGCCAGAACATTCGCAGCGAGCCGTCGCAATTTCTTAAAGAAATGACGACGGCTATTTGGGCGCATCGCCCCAAATTCCGCTTGCAGCATGCGACCTCTCGTCCTCGAACCGCGCGGGTCTTTGGCTACCGCGGATGATCGCTACCAGGTCAACCGCGAGGGCGCAAGCGAGCGCGCCATCCGCCGAAGGCTGTTGAAATCACGCGCGCGCGAGCGGCGGCGCCGCTCAGGCGAGCGCGATGTCCGGCGCGTCCTCCGCCTTCATCCCGACGAGATGGTAGCCGCAATCGACGTGATGCGTCTCGCCGGTCACGCCGCTCGAGAGGTCGCTGAGCAGGTAGAGGCCGGCGCCGCCGACGTCGTCCTGGGTCACGTTGCGCCGGAGCGGCGAGTTCAACTCGTTCCATTTGAGGATATAGCGGAAATCGCCGATGCCGGCGGCGGCGAGCGTCTTGATGGGCCCGG
>CAZPTD010000248.1:0-6773 GCA_964588915.1 uncultured Neomegalonema sp.
GGCCACGTCGATGGTGCCCTTCTCCAGCGCCGGGAAGATCTCCGAGCCCGGGAGCTGGGTGGTCGCGGCGCCGATCCCGGCGAACACTTCCGACACCATGCCGCCCGGCAGGCGCATCTTGCGGCCGCGGAAGTCGTCGATCGAGCGGATCGGCACTTTCGAGTGGATGATGTTCGGGCCGTGATGGACCGGTCCGACATAGTGCATACCCTGCGCCGCGTAGAGCTCGCGGGTGATCTCGAGGCCGCCGAGGGCGTAGTAGAAGACGTCGAACTCGTGCGGATTGCGCAGGCCGAGCGGATAGCTCGACAGGAACACCGCCGCCGGGATGATGCCCTGGGCGTAGATGGTGAACGGGTTCACCGCCTGCAGCACGCCGTTCTTGACCGCGTCGTAGAGCTGGAAGTCGCCGACGACGTCGTTGGCGCCGAAAGGCTCGAACGCGAGCTCGCCGCCGGTCTTCTCGATGATCGTGCCGCACCAGCTCTTGAAGACGTCGAGGCCGACGCCGCCGGGCCAGGAGGTCTGAATCTGCCAGGTCGTGGTTTCGCCCTGAGCCGTCGCGATCGCGGGAGCGGCGAGAACGCCGGCGCCGGCGACCGCCGCGCCGCCGAGAAAGCGGCGACGGGTCGCAATTCTGTCCATAATGTCCTCCCATTTTGGTTTTTATGTGAAATAAGTGCACCATGAATCGCGTTTCGGCGCAACCCGGCGCTCGGCCGTCCGGCGAACATGCGTTCTCCGTGAGGCGTCGTTCAGGAGCGCCCCGAGGCCGAGAGGCGCCTCCCTTCTGCGTGTTCAGAGCAGGCGGCGCGGAATCGCCAACGTCCAGCGCTTCGTCGCGAAGAGCTCGTCGCCGTCCCAGGCTTCGAGATCGCCGGTGAACTGGAACATCTCGGCGGTGGCGCTCAGCCGCGTGCGGCAATCGACGCGGACGCTCCAATCCTTGCGCCGGAGCACCGCCGATTGATCGAACGTCGTCTCGGCCGAGATCGGGTCGTCCTCGAGGATGCGGTAGCGCTTCATCTGACGGTAGCCGATATCGAGATTGATCTCGTCGATCCGCGCCAGCGAGGCGCCGCCGAACTCGCCGCCGTCGCCCTGCAGCGTGTAGACCATCTCGTTGGTCGCGAGATCGATCTCGATGCTGCGGCGAAACTCGATCGGCCGGATCTTCTTGTATTGCGAGCCTTCCGCCGCCTCCGGCGCTTCGAAGGGCCTGAGCGCGGCGTCCGACGCCTGACGCGGCCGCATCGGCAGATCGAGCCAGGCGTCGCCGGTCCGCGCCGTGAGCACGACCGGCTCCGGCGTCGGCCAGATCATCGGCCAGTAGCCGGTCGAGAGGCCGAGTCGCAGGCGATGGCCGGCCGGAATCTCCTGGCCGAGATCGTCGAGCCGCAGGCGCACGCGGCGCCATTCGCCCGGCGCGAGCGGCTTCGGATCGTCATGCCCGTCCAGATGGCAGAGATTGAGGATCCCGTAGGTGATCCGCGCCGAGGCGCCGTTCGGGGCGACGAGACAGAGCCGGGCGACGAGGAAGGCGACCTCGCGGTCGGATTTCACGTCGAGCTCGAGCGCCGGCGCGCCGAGCAGATCGACCGTCTCGTCGAAGGCGTCGCTGTCGAAGACCAGCGATCCGCCGTCATCGGCGCGCTGGTCGCGCGGCGCCTCGCCGTCGGCGCCGAAGCCGCACCACTCGCCGCCGCGCACGCCGAGCGTCTGCGGCGAGGAGAAGGCGATCTCGTGCGGCTCCTGGCGCTCGGCGCAGAGATAGCCCCAATCGAGATAGAAGCGCCTCGGCGCGATCCGCGGCGACGGCCACGCCGTCTCGGCGACCCATCTTCCCGGCCGCGTCTCGTATTGCGGCTGCGGCGGCAGCGCGTCCTGGATCCAGGCGCGCAGCATCGGCTCGTCCATGATCCCGGTGTCTTCGCCCTTCAGCCAATGACGCCACCAGCGCACCGCCTCCTGCAGATAGCCGATCCGCGGGCCCGGGATCGCGTCATGCGGGAAGGCGTGCGCCCACGGGCCGATCAGGCCCTTGCGCGGAACCGAGAGCCCGGCGAGAAGACGCGGAACGGCGTTGGTGTAGCCGTCGGCCCAGCCGCCGATGGCGAAGACCGGACACTCGATCGCCGAGAAATCCTCGCAGACCGAGCCGTGGCGCCAATACGCGTCGCGCCAGGGATGGCGCATCCAGACCGCGGGAAAGGGCTCGGTCGCCTCGATCCGCGCGCGCCACATCTCGCGCCAGGCCTCGCCGACGATCTCGGGATCGGGCGGCAGGGCGTTGTAGAGCGACAGGATCGAGCCCCACTGCATGTTCTCGTTGAGGAGGCAGCCGCCCTTGTAGTGGGCGTCGTCGCTGTAGCGGTCGTCGGAGGCGCAGAGCGAGATGACCGCCTTGAGCGCCGGCGGGCGCAAAGCGGCGACCTGGAGCGCGTTGAAGCCGCCCCAGGAGATGCCGGTCATGCCGATCGCGCCCGCGCACCAGGGCTGCGACGCGATCCAGTCGATGATCGACAGCGCGTCCGCGAGCTCGATCGGCGAATACTCGTCCTCGAGCACGCCTTCGGAGTCGCCGCTGCCGCGCACGTCGACGCGGACGCTGGCGAAGCCTTGCAGCGCGTAATAGCGGTGCATCGGCTCGTCGCGGACGCGCATGAAATCGCGCTTGCGGTACGGAATGTATTCCAGGATCGCCGGAACCGGCGTCTCGCGCGCGCTTCTCGGCAGCCAGAGCCGCGCCGCCAGGCGGACGCCGTCGCCGGCCGGAATCCAGATGTTCTCGATCTCCTCGATCGCGGAGAGGTCGCCGAGATCGGGGCCGGTCACTGCGCGTCCTTCGCGCGCGGCGACGCCTTGCGCCGGCGCGGCGCGTAGAGCTGTTGCGTCGACCAGAAGCTGAGCGCCAGCTTGTCGCGCGCGGCGAGACCGGTCTGCAGGTTCCGGCAATTCACGATCGCGAGCCGGAAGCCGCCGGGCGGCATCGCGTGCCAGGAGGGCGGCCGATCCTCGTGGAAGGTGATCTGGACGCTGGTGACCTCCGGCGTCGCGCGGATCTCGTCGACGAGCTCCGCCGGCGGATGGCGGTATTGCAGCCCGTGCCCGCCGAAGAGAACGACGCTGTAGCCGTCGCGCCGGCCCGAATCGTCGAAGCGCCAGTCGCCGTCCCGATAGAGCCCGACGAGCGCCTCGCCCCAGGGCCGGCCGCCATAGAGATCCGGCCATTGATCGGCGAAGCGCAGATGAACCTCGATGATGCGCCCGCCGATGGTCTCGAGATTGATCATGCCGGTGTAGTCGGCGAGGTGCTTGGCGACCCACTCGGCGCAATAGTTCTCGATCTCGGGCCGGTGTTCGGCCAGGACGGTCCAATAGTCGAACATGCCGCCCTCGAGCGGCGCGCCGAAAGCGTGCCGCCACCAGCGGATCTCGCCCTGCACCACCGCCGCGTCGCTCGATATGTGCTCGCCGCTCAGCATCGGCATCCAGATATGGCCGGGCCGCAGGTTCGCCTTGTAGTCGCGCGGCGTCTTCAGAACACGGCTGCCGACGCCCATGCCGCGCATGTTGAAGATCGGCTTCGAGAACACCGGAAAGCCCGGCGGCTCGAGCCCGTGCGGGCCGCAGATGAAGCCCTGGCTCTCGGCGACGGAAAGCTTGTTGTAGACCCATTTATGCTGCGGATACCATTGCCAGGCGTCGCCGTCCTCGGTCGGGATGCGGACGTCCTCGGGGCAGGGCGCGCCCTCGAAATACTGCAAGCGCCACGGGTCTGCTTCGCAAATCGGCATGCGCCGACCATGCACCAGTTTCGCCCGGCGGCCAAGCCGCGGCGGCGTGAGCGGATCGCCGCCGAAGGAGAAGGAGGAGCGGAATGGCGGAGAACGGATCTGCGCGGCGGTTGCGTCTCTTCATCGTCACCGGCGATCACGGCGTCCCGGATCCGACCAAGCACGGCGCCGCCTACGCCGCGCAGGACATGGCGACGCATCAGGCGATGGTCGCGGCGATCGAGAGTCTCGGGCGCTTCGAGATCGAGGCGTGCTCCGATCACCGCCGCCTCTTCGAGCGGCTCGCCGCCGCGCCGCCCGACCTCGTGGTCAACTTCTGCGACACCGGCGTCTTCAACCAGCCGACGCGCGAGCTCAACCTGCCGGCCTGGCTCGAGCTCCAGGATCTCGCCTACACCGGCGCCACGCCGCAGGCGATGGCGATCTGCTTCGACAAGCAGCTGGCGCGGCTCGCGGCGCAGGCGCTCGGCGTCGAGACGCCGCAGGAGGCCTATCTCGCCGCCGACGAAGGTTTCGGCGCTCTGCCGGACCTCTATCCGGCGCTTCTGAAGCCGAACGCCGCGGACGGCAGCGTCGGCATCACCAAGGACGCGGTCGTGCGCGACCCCTCCGAGGCGCGGCGCTATCTCAACTTCCTGAAACGCGCGCTGCCGGGCCGGGACGTGCTCTGGCAGGAGTATCTGCCAGGGCCGGAATACGGGCTCGGGCTCATCGGCAATCCCGAGACCGGCCTCATCGCGTTTCCGCCGCTCGAGGTCGACTTCTCGGGCCTGCCGGAGGGCGCCAATCCGATCCTCTCCTTCGAGTCGAAGACCGATCCGGACTCGCCCTATTGGACCGAGATCAAGTTCGACCGCGCGTCGCTCGACGACGAGACCCGGGCGCGCATCGAGGGCTGGGCGAAGCGGCTCTTCCGGCGCCTCGGCCTCCGCGACTATGGCAGGTTCGACTTCCGCTGCGCCGCGGACGGAAGGCCGCGGCTGATGGAGGTGAACCCGAACCCGGCCTGGGCCAATGACGGCAAGCTCGCCTTCATGGCCGGCTTCGCCTCCGTCGCCTATCCGCGCATGCTCGAGATGATCATCGACGCCGCTCTCGAACGCGTCGGGCGCGGATGACCGGACCCGGGCGCGGCGCCGATCCCGGCCGCGCGCCGGGCGCAGGACGCCGCTCGGATCGACCGCCCGGCTGCGCTACCGCGCCGGCGCCGCCGCGCGCCGCCCCGCCGCCGCGCGGCGCGCGATCAGCCGCGTCGCCTGCATCCCGGCGACCAGCGCCGCGACGAAGAGGAAGACGTCGATGACGCCCGTCCCGAGCATCGGCAGCGCGCCGCCCGGGCAGAAGCCGGCGATCCCCCAGCCGACGCCGAAGAGCGCCGATCCGCCGACGAGACGCGCGTCGACGACGCCGGCGGGCGGCAGGCTGAACCTCGCCTCGAAGATCGGACGCGCGCGCCGGAAGGTCAGCCGATAGCCGACGAAGGCGACGCCGAGCGCGCCGGCCATCACGAAGGCGAGGCTCGGATCCCAAGCGCCGGCGACGTCGAAGAAGTTGACCACCTTCGCCGGGTCGCCCATGCCCGAGATCACGATCCCGAGCCCGAAGAGCAGCCCGACGGCGTAGCTCGCGAGAAGCCGCATCTCAGCCTCCGATCACATGGCGCAGGAGAAAGACCGTCGCGAACGCGGCGGCCATGAAGACCGGCACGGCGACGAAGGAGCGGCGCGAGAGGCGCGCGAGGCCGCACACGCCGTGGCCCGAGGTGCAGCCGCCGCCGAGCGTGACGCCGACGCCGACGATGAAGCCGCCGATCAGGATCAGCTCGCGCGAGACCGGGATCCGGATCTCGGGCATGGCGCCGGTCGCGGCGAGATAGACCAGCGGCGCCGTGGCCATGCCGGCGCGCGCCGCCGCGCGCCAGCTCCAGTCGCGCCAGGAAGCGGGCGCGACGACGCCGCCCAAGATGCCGGTCGCGCCCATGATGCGCCCGACGAGCAGCATCAGCGCCACGGCCGCGAGGCCGATCAGGACGCCGCCCGAAAGCGACAGGATCGGCGTGAACTCGGTTTCAACCATATCTGCTCCTCCGGGACCGGCGACCCTTCACGTTCTCTCGTCGCCGCCCGAACTCCGGCGTCGAGGAGCGGGCTCGCTCATCGACGCGCTCCGCGTCTCTTCGCGGCGTCTCCTATTCGGCCGCCGCGCGCTCCTTCGGCGCGACCGGCGTCAGCCGCCGCATCGCGTCGTACTGGCTGAGAAAGATCTCGCCGGTGAGATGCTCGAGAAAGCCCGAGCGCTCGAGGCGGTCCATCACCGGTCCTTTGACTTCCGAGAGATGCAGCTTCACGCCGAGCGAGTTCAGGCGCTCGTTGATCGCTTCGAGGCTTTCCAAGGCGCTCAGATCGATCTCGTTGACGGCCGAGCACATCAGCACGAAGTCGCGCACGGTCGCGTCGCCGATGATCCGGTCATAGACGCAGTCCTCGAGAAAGCGGGCGTTGGCGAAATAGAGGCTCTCGTCGATCCGGAGCGTGACCAATGTCGGATGGGTCAGAACCTCGTGCCGGCGGATATTGCGGAAATGCTGCGTCTCGGGCACGAGGCCGACCTCGGCGACATGCGGGCGCGAGGTCCGGTAGAGGAAGAGCCCGATCGAGAGCCCGACGCCGGCCGAGACGCCGGCCTCGACGCCGACGCCGAGGGTCAGCAGGATCGTCGCGACGACGGCGGCGAAATCCGCCTTCGAATACCGCCAGCTCAGCCTCAGGATCGAGAAATTGACCAGGCTGAGCACGGCGACGATGATGGTCGCGGCGAGCGTCGCCTTCGGCAGGAAGAAGATGAGCGGCGTCAGCGCGACGGCGGCGATCGCGAGGCCGACCGCGGTGAAGGCGCCGGCCGCGGGCGTCGCGGCGCCGGCGTCGAAGTTGACGACCGAGCGCGCGAAGCCGCCGGTGACCGGATAGCCGCCGGTGA
>CAZPTD010000249.1:0-5562 GCA_964588915.1 uncultured Neomegalonema sp.
CCGCCTCGCGCACCGGCTTCGCCGCCGCGGCGAGCGCGCGCGCGACGTCCCAGACCTCGGGCTCGTCAGGCCCCGAGCAGATCACCGCGACATAGCGCCCGAAGGGCGGCGCCGCCGAGACCCGCCGCGCCTCCGTCTCCGCCGCCCAGAACCCCTCCGCGTCGCCGTCGACGAGCGCCCGCATCACCGGATGATCGGGCGCCGCGGTCTGCAGAAGCGCGCGTCCGGGCTTCTCCGCGCGACCGGCGCGGCCCGCGACCTGCTGAAGGAGCTGAAACGTGCGTTCGGCGGCGCGAAAGTCGCCGCCATGGAGCCCGAGATCGGCGTCGACCACGCCGACGAGCGTCAGGTTCGGAAAATTATGTCCTTTGGCGACGATCTGCGTGCCGATGACGAGCGGCGTCTCGCCGCGCGCGATCCGCGCGACCCGCTCGCGAAGCTCGCCGGCCGAGGTCGCGACGTCGCTCGACAGGATCTCCATCACCGCGTCCGGAAAGCGTTCCGCCGCCTCCTCGGCCAGCCGCTCGACGCCCGGACCGCAGGCCGCGAGCTCGGTCGAGCCGCATGTGCGGCAGTTCGGCGGCTCGGGCTCGGAATGCCCGCAGAGATGGCAGACGAGCCGCCCGGCGAGCTTGTGGCTCACCAGCCAGCTCTCGCAATGCGGACATTGGAACCGCGTCCCGCATTTGCGGCAGAGCGTCAGCGGCGCGTAGCCGCGGCGATTGAGAAAGAACAGGACCTGCTCGCCGCGCCGCAGCGTCTCGGCCGTCGCCTCCACGAGATCCGGCGCGATCCAACGGCCGCGCTCGGGCGGCGACAAGCGCGTGTCGATCGCGGCGAGATCGGGCGCGACCGCGGCGCCGAACCGCGCCGGCAGCGAGAGCTTGGCGTAGCGGCCGCGATCGGCGTTGACCCAGCTCTCCAAGGACGGCGTCGCCGAGGCGAGAACCACCGCCGCCTCGGAGCATTGCGCGCGCAGCACCGCCATGTCGCGGGCGTTGTAGATCGCGCCCTCCTCCTGCTTGTAGCCGGCGTCGTGCTCCTCATCGACGACGACGAGCCCGAGCCGCCGGAAGGGCAGGAAGAGCGCCGAGCGCGCGCCGACCACCACCTCGGCCGAACCGTCGGCGACCGCGCGCCAGGTCCGCCGCCGCTGCACGCCCGTCGCCGCCGAATGCCATTCCGCTGGCCGCTCTCTCTAGCGCTCGGCGAAGCGCCCCAGGAACGCGTCGGTGAGCGCGATCTCGTGCAGGAGCACCAGCGCCTGGCGGCCTTCCCTCAGGCACGCCGCGACGGCCTCGAGATAGGCCTCCGTCTTGCCCGAGCCGGTGACGCCGTGCAGGAGCGCCGGCCGGAAGGACCTCGCCGCGACCGCCTCGGCCAGCGCTTCGGCCGCCGCCGCCTGCGCCTCGGAGAGCGGACGCCGCGGATGATCCGGGTCGAGCCGCCGGAAGGGCGCGTCCCTCGGCGCGTCGCGCTCGGTGAGCGCGCCCTCGCCGATCAGACCGGCGACGACGCTCGAGCCGACCTCGGCGCGCTTGGCCAGCTCCGCCGGCGTCACCGCCGCGCCCCTGAGCGACGCGAACGCCTCGAGCGCCTTCGCCCGCGCCGGCGTCAGGCGCGTCGGCGCGCCCGTTCCCGGCGCCACCACCCGCTTCAGAGGCGCCGGATCGGCGAGCCCGGGCGCCCGCGTCGCGAGCCGCGCCATCTCGCCGAGCGGGTTCAGCGTGTACTCGGCCGCGCGTTCGAGGAAGCGCCGCGTCTCCTCGGTCATCGGCGGCGGATCGAGCAACCGCCCGAGCGGCTTCAGCTTCCTCGGATCGACGTCGCCCGTTCCCGGGCCCCAGACGATCCCGAGCGTCTCGCGGCCCGAAAGCGGCGCGACGACGTAGGATCCGGGCGGCGGCGGCGTCCCGCGGCAGAGATAGTCGAGCGGCCCTTGGATCGGCGCGCAGACGACGACGGACACGGTCTCGCTCGTCTCGCCGAAAAGATCGACGCTGAGATCGACGGTCATCGACGGCCGGCTCCTCTTTGCCCGGGCGCGCGCGTCGTGTAGACGAACGGCGAGTCGAACCGGGCCGCGCGCGAAGCGGCGACAACTCGGGGCCGCCTACCCATGAAATTCTTCATCGACACCGCCGACATCGCTGAGATCCGCGACCTCGCCGCCACCGGCATGGTCGACGGCGTGACCACCAACCCGTCGCTGATCCACAAGAGCGGCCGCAACATCACGGAGGCGATCGCCGAGATCTGCGACGCGGTGCCCGGCCCGGTCAGCGCCGAGGTCGCCGCGACCGACGTCGAGACCATGATCGCCGAAGGCCGCCGCCTCGCCCAGATCGCGCCGAACGTGGCGGTCAAGGTTCCGCTCACCTGGGACGGGCTGAGAGCCTGCCGGACGCTGGCCGATGAAGGCAAGATGGTCAACGTCACGCTCTGCTTCTCGGCCAATCAGGCGATCCTCGCGGCGAAGGCCGGCGCGACCTTCGTCTCGCCCTTCATCGGCCGGCTCGACGATATCGGCCTCGACGGGCTGGAGTTGATCGAGGAGATCCGCGAGATCTACGACATCCAAGATTTCGACACCGAGATTCTCGCCGCGTCGATCCGCACCGTGAACCACGTGCAGGACTGCGCCCGGCTCGGCGCCGACGTCGCGACCGTGCCGCCGGCGATCCTGCGCAAGCTCGCCGACCATCCGCTCACGGATCGCGGCCTGGAGGCGTTCCTGGCGGATTGGGAGAAGACGGGGCAGGACATTCTGAAGTCGTGACGAGCGGGCGTCCGCCCTCGAAGCGGGCCGGCCAGCAGGCCGGCAGGGACGCGGCTCAGGCGCAACGCGCGGCCTGGATCGAGGCGACGCTCGCGCCCTGGCTGGCGACGCTCGGCGGCGTTCGCGGCCGTTCGGGGGCGACGCTCCGCGCCTATCGGACGGATGTCGCCGGATATCTCGACGTCGTCGCCGACGGCGACGCCTTCGATCCGGCGGCGGCGCGAACGCGGCTCCTCGCCGGCGAAGTGGCGCCCGCGCGGCGTTGGCTCGCCGAACTCTCCGCCCGCGATCTCGACCCGGCGAGCGTGCGCCGCGCGCTTTCGGCGGTGAAGTCCTTCCATCGCTGGCTCGCCGAGACGACAGGCGCCGAAGCGACGCGGATCCTCGCGCTCCGCGGCCCGCGCCGGAGCGAGCGCCTGCCGCATCCCTTGCCGCGCGCGGCGGCGGCGGCGCTGGCGCTCGAGGGCGGCGACGGACCGCGCCCGGACGAGCCGGAATGGATCGCCGCCCGCGACGCCGCCGCCTTCGCGCTGATGTACGGCTCGGGCCTGCGCGTCTCCGAAGCGCTCGGGCTGACCGGCGCCGACGCGCCGCTCGCCGAGAGCCTCACGATCCGCGGCAAGGGCGGACGGGTCAGAACGGTTCCGGTCTTGCCGGTCGCGGCGGCGGCGGCGGCGCGCTATCTCGACCTCTCGCCCTTCCCGCGCGAGGACGCGGCGCCGCTCTTTCGCGGGCTGAAGGGCGGCCCGCTCCAGGCGCCGGTGCTCCGCCGCCGTCTCGCCGCCGCCCGCGCCGGCCTCGGCCTCGACGCGAGCGCGACGCCGCACGGGCTGCGCCACGCTTTCGCGACCCATCTCCTGGCCGAAGGCGTCGATCTCCGCGCGCTGCAGCAGCTGCTCGGCCACGCCTCGCTCAGCACGACCCAGATCTACACGGCGGTCGAGGAGGAGCGACTGGCGGCCGTCCACGCGAGAGCGCATCCGCGCAGCCGCTCCGAGCGCAGCGAATAGCGTTCCGAGCGCGCGGCGACCGGTCAGTCAAGCGCGAGCACGCCGAGAACGACCAGGACCGCCGGCGAGTACCCGTCGACCGTTCGAACCGCCGCCGCTTCGAGCAGCCCGAAATTGATCTCGATCTCCGACGCGGTCTCTCCGGGCGCGAGCAGATAGTGACGATAGCCGTCATGGCGCCGCGGCCGCCAGGTGACGCCCGGCTCGCTTTCGATCGCCGCCAGCATCGCGGCGACCACCGGGTCGAGCGCGTCGGACGTGACCATCAGGACGCATTGCGCGTCGTTGACGGCGACGATGATCCGTTCGCCGACGACGAAGTCTCGAAGCCATGTGACGCCGGACTCGGTCCTGTCGACCTCCGAGAAGCCGTCCAGCACCGCCGCGATCTCCCGATAAGGCGCGCCCGCCTCGGCAAGAGCCGCGCACCGCGCCATGATGTCGGCGGAGACCGTGACGGCTTCGGCCTCCGAAGCGTCGATCTCGGCGAGCGCGTCGACAAACGCGGCGCTGCGCTCCTGCGCTTGCGCGCCCGGGGCGCCGAATGCGCCGAGAGCGCAGAGCGCCAACGCCGCAACGCGCGCCGTCTTCCAAACCGCCATCACGCCGCTCCTTATGCGAAGGTCGCTCCGCGCCGCGCGCCCGTCTCGAATCGAACCGGCCGCCGACGCGCTCGGGGTCGGCCTCTCACGCATGAATGGGCGCACCGAGCGCCGCCGCCATCGCCGCCTCGCGCATCGCCTCGGAGAAGGTCGGATGGGCGTGGCAGGTGCGCGCGACGTCCTCGGCCGAGGCGCCGAACTCCATGGCGACGCAGAACTCGTGGATGAGATCGCCCGCCGACGGCCCGATCACATGGACGCCGAGCACCCGATCCGTCGCCTTGTCGGCCAGCACCTTCACGAAGCCGTCGGTGGCGAAATTCGCCTTGGCGCGGCCGTTCGCCAGGAACGGGAACTTGCCGATCTTGTAGTCGACGCCGCGCTCCTTCAGCTGCTCCTCGGTCTCGCCGACGGTGGCGACCTCGGGCGCAGTGTAGATCACCGAGGGAATGACGCCGTAATTCACATGCCCGTGCTGGCCGGCGATCGCTTCGGCGACCGCCATGCCCTCGTCCTCGGCCTTGTGCGCCAGCATCGGCCCGGCGATCACGTCGCCGATCGCCCAGATTCCGGCGACATTGGTGCGCCACTGCTCGTCGGTCTTGACCATGCCGCGATCGGTCGTCGCGACGCCGATCTCCTCGAGGCCGAGCCCCTTGGTGAAGGGCCGACGCCCGGTCGCGACCAGAACGACGTCGGCCTCGACCTCGTGCCGG
Source organism: uncultured Neomegalonema sp. (assembly GCA_964588915.1). GTDB lineage: Bacteria > Pseudomonadota > Alphaproteobacteria > Rhodobacterales > Rhodobacteraceae > JALEGB01. The sequence continues at coordinate 5,108 of CAZPTD010000249.1, forward strand.
CTGTCGTCCTTGCGGAGCTTATAGCCGATCTTGACCTTGTTGCCCTTCTCGACGCTCTCGACCGCCGCGCCGAGCGTGAAGGAGAGGCCCTGCTTGGTCAGGATCTTCTGGAACTGCTTCGAGATCTCGCCGTCCATGCCCGGCGTGATGTGGTCGAGATATTCGAGCACCGACACCTTCGAGCCGAGCCGCGCCCAAACCGAGCCGAGCTCGAGCCCGATGACGCCGGCGCCGATCACCACCAGGCGCTCCGGCGCCTGCGGCAGGTCAAGCGCGCCGGTGCTGTCGATGATCTGCTTCTGGTCGACCTCGGCGAAGGGCAACGTGGAAGGCTCCGAGCCGGTGGCGACGACGATGTTCTCGGTCTCGAGCGATTGGCTGCCGCCCTCGAGCAGCTCGACGATCCCCTCGCCGGCGTTGGCGATCCGGCCCCAGCCCTTGACGTAGTCGACCTT
>CAZPTD010000249.1:5572-6746 GCA_964588915.1 uncultured Neomegalonema sp.
TGTTCTTCTTGAAGAGGATCTCGATGCGCTGGGTGTTGCTTGCGATCACGCCCTGCTTGTAGGCGTGCATCTTCGTCATATCGATCGAGGCGTCCGAGATCATGACGCCCATCTCGGCGAAATGCGTCTCGGCCTCATGCGCCATCTCCGAGGAGTGCAAGAGCGCCTTCGAGGGAATGCAGCCGACATTGAGGCAGGTGCCGCCGAGCTTGCCGCGCCCTTCGACGCAGGCGACCTTGAGCCCGAGCTGCGCCGCGCGGATCGCGCAGACATACCCGCCCGGCCCGCCGCCGATCACCACCACATCATACGCCATGCTGTCCTCCATCGGCGGAACGCTGACGCGCCCGCCGCCTCTTTCGCTTCTTCCGCCATTTCGCCGGCGCGCGAGCCCGACCCGTCCGCCGCCTTTCGGCCGTTCAATGGTTTGTCATGCATCGGAGACGAGATCTCAAGCCGGGCCGGCCGGCGTCTCGGCGCCGGCCCTGCGACAAATGATGCGACCGAGCTGGAGACGCGGCGCGACCGATACTTGGCGTTACTTATGCGACTTTCGAGCGGCGTAAAGTCGTAGCCGGCCAATCGACGACGCCAATCGTCGTTTTCGCGGCAGTATTCGATCGCCTGCTCGAAGCTCCGACCGCTCGGCGGCCGCAAGCGCCCGATCGCCTCCGCCTGAAGGTTCGCGTCGCAATCGGCTTCGAGCAGGATCTCGCCGGCGCGCTCGGTCGGAGCCGCCCAGGCCTGCTCGACGGCGCCGTAAGCCTCGTTCAGCGTCGCGGCGCAGATGAGCAACGGCGACCGCTCCTCGACCGCCGCCTCCTCGTTCGCCGCCGCGGGAACGGCCGCCGCCCAAACCGCCGCGCAGGCGATCGGCGCCAGGGCTCGAGGCGCCCGACTACGCCGCCGCCGGCGCGCCGGCCGGCGCCCCGAGGCCTTCGCCCGCAGGGCGCGCGATCCGCCTAGATGTCCATCAACAGCCGCGACGGCTCCTCGATGGCCTCCTTGACCCGAACCAGGAACGTCACCGCGCCCTGGCCGTCGACGATGCGGTGGTCGTAGGAGAGCGCGAGATACATCATCGGCCGCGCGACGATTTGGCCGTTCTCGACCACCGGCCGCTCCTGGATCTTGTGCATGCCGAGGATGCCCGACTGCGGCGGGTTGAGGATCG
>CAZPTD010000250.1:0-6677 GCA_964588915.1 uncultured Neomegalonema sp.
CGGTGCTCTTCGTCTGCGAGAACAACGGCTACGCGATGGGCTCGGCGCTCGAACGCACCGAGTCCGAGACCGACATCCACGCCAAGGCGGCCGCGTACCGGATCGAGTCGCGTTCGGTCGACGGCATGGACGTCGTCGCGGTCGAGGCCGCCGCGCGCGAGGCCGTCGCCGCGACGCGCGAGACCGGCGCGCCGCGTTTCCTCGAATGCCGCACCTACCGCTTTCGCGCGCATTCAATGTTCGACGCGCAGCTCTATCGCGACAAGGACGAGGTCGAGGCCTGGCGCGGCAAGGGGCCGATCCTGCGCTTCCAGGGTTGGCTGGTCGAGAACGGGCTGATCCGCGAGGCGGAGATCGCGGAGATGGAGGCGGACGTCGCCGCCGAGATCGCCGACGCCGTCGCCTTCGCCGAGGCGGCCGAATGGGAGCCGGTCGAGACGCTGACGCGGCATGTGACGGCGGAAGAGCGGCCGGCGCCGCCGAGCCCGGCCGCGCCGTCGGCGGAGACGGTGGAGACCACCTATCGCGAGGCCGCGCGCGAGGCGATCCGCGAGGCGCTCCGGCGCGACGAGCGCGTCTTCCTGATGGGCGAGGACGTCGGCGCGTATGGCGGCTGCTACGCGGTCTCGAAAGGGCTTCTGGAGGAGTTCGGACCGGAGCGCGTCCGCGACACGCCGCTCTCGGAGTCGGGTTTCACCGGCGCCGGAATCGGCGCGGCGATGGCGGGCATGCGGCCGATCGTCGAGGTGATGACGGTCAATTTCAGCCTGCTCGCGCTCGACCAGATCCTGAACACCGCCGCCACGATCCGGCACATGTCGGGCGGCCAGTTCGGCGCGCCGGTGGTGATCCGCATGGCGACGGGCGCCGGCAAGCAGCTCGCGGCGCAGCACTCGCACAGCCTCGAAGGCTGGTACGCGCATATTCCGGGGCTGCGCGTGCTCGCGCCGGCGACATTGGAGGACGCGCGCGGCATGCTTTGGACGGCGCTCGAGGATCCCGATCCGGTGCTGATCTTCGAGAACGCGCTGCTCTATAACCGCAGCGGCCCTCTCGCCGAGAACGCCGGTCCCGTGGACATCGACACGGCCGCGATCCGCCGCGAAGGGCGCGACGTGACTTTGATCTCCTATGGCGGCTCGCTCTGGAAGACGCTGGAGGCGGCCGAGACGCTCGCCGCCGGCGGGATCGAGGCGGAGGTGATCGACCTGCGCACGCTGAGGCCGCTCGACGACGCGACGATCCTCGGCTCGGTCGCCCGCACGCGCCGCGCCGTCGTCGTCGACGAGGGCTGGAGGAGCGGCTCGCTCGCCGCCGAGATCTCGGCGCGCATCACGGAGCGGATCTTCTGGCGGCTCGACGCGCCGGTCGGCCGGGTCTGCTCGGCCGAGGTTCCGATCCCGTATCCTAAGCACCTCGAAGACGCCTCCATTCCGAGCGTCGCCGGGATCGTCGCCGCGGCGCGCGCGACGTTGGCGGCGGGCTGAGCTATGGGCGTCTTTCGCATGCCGTCGCTCGGCGCCGACATGGAGGCCGGAACGCTCGTCGAATGGATGATCGCGCCGGGCGACGCCGTGACGCGCGGCGACGTCGTCGCGGTGGTCGAGACCCAGAAAGGGGCGATCGAGATCGAGATCTTCCAGGACGGCGAGGTCGCGCGCCTCGTCGCCGCGGGCGGCGAGACGCTGCCGGTCGGCGCGCCGATGGCCGAGATCTCGGGCGTCGGCGAGGAACCCGCCGCGCCGACCGCTCCGACGCCCGCTGTCGCCGAGGCGCCCGCCGACGCGCCGCCGCCGCTTGCGCCGCCCGCGTTCCGCGCCGTCGAGGGCGAGCCGCCGCCCGCTTCGCCGGCGGCGCGGGTGCGCGCCCGCGAACTCGGCTTCGACCTCGCCGCGGTGAAGGGCTCGGGCCCGGGCGGCGCGATCGTGCTCGCGGATGTCGAGCGGGCCGTCGAGGCGGCGCCGACGGCCAAGCCGGCCGCGACGGGCTTCGACCCGGACGCGATGCGCGCCGCCATCGCCGCCGCCATGGCGCGGTCGAAGCGCGAGATCCCGCATTACTACCTCTTCCATCAGATCGATCTGCAGGCGGCGACCGATTGGCTCGCGGAGATCAACGCCGCGCGCCCGCCGGATCGGCGTCTGGTCATGGGGCTGCTCTTCGTCCGCGCGACCGCGCTCGCCCTCAAAGCCGCGCCGGAGCTGAACGGCGTCTGGCGCCGCGGCGGCTTCGAGCCCTCCGGTCCCGTCCACGCCGGCGTCGCGGTGTCGCTGCGCGGCGGCGGTCTGGTCGCGCCGGCGCTCCACGACGCCGACACGCTCGAACTCGACGCGCTCATGGACAAGATGCGCGATCTCGTGACCCGCGCCCGCGCCGGCCGCCTCAAGAGCTCCGAGATCAGCGACCCGACGATCACCGTCTCCAGCCTCGGCGAGCGCGGCGTCGACGCGCTCCAGGGCGTGATCTTCCCGCCCCAGGCGGCGCTCGTCGGCTTCGGAACGCCCGCCCGCCGGCCCGTCGTCGTCGGCGACGCCGTGCTGCCGCGCGAGGTCGCGATCGCGTCGCTCTCCGCCGACCACCGCGTCAGCGACGGTCGCCGCGGCGCGCGGTTTCTCGCCAAGATCGACGACCTGCTCCAGAAGCCGGAGGCGTTATGAAAAGAGACGAGATCGCCCGCATCCTCGCCGAGGAGATCGTTCGCATCGCGCCCGAGACGGAGGCGGAGATCGGCGGCTTGGACGGCTCGGAGGATCTGCGCGACGCGCTCGATCTCGACTCCATGGATTTCCTCAACCTGACCACGGCGCTGCACAAGCGCGTCGGCGTCGACATTCCCGAGGCGGACGCCGGCGCGCTGACGACGCTCGACGCCATCACCGACTATCTCGCCAAGCGCCTCGTCTCATGACCGGATCCGACGCCGAGACGCGCAGCGCCGCCCTCGCCGAGCGCGCCGTCGCCGAGCACCGGCGCTGGCGCGGCAAGATCCAGACCATGCCGAAATGCCCGCTGCGCGGCCATGAGGACTTCGCGCTCTGGTACACGCCCGGCGTCGCCGCCGCCGCCCGCGCCGTCGCCGCCGATCCGGCGCTCGCGTTCGAGCTGACAGCGAAGGGCGACACCGTCGCGGTGGTCTCCGACGGCAGCCGCGTCCTCGGCCTCGGCGCCGTCGGTCCGGCGGCCGCGCTGCCGGTGATGGAGGGCAAGGCGCTGCTGATGAAATATCTCGGCGCCGTCGACGCCGCGCCGCTTTGCGTCGACATCCAGGACGAGGACGGTCTCGTCGCCTTCGTCGAGGCGATCGCGCCGAGCTTCGGCGCCGTCAATCTCGAGGACATCGCCGCGCCGAAATGCTTTCGGGTCCTGGAGCGGCTGCAGCAGAGCGCGCCGATCCCGGTTTGGCATGACGACCAGCAGGGCACGGCCGCCGCGGCGCTCGCGGGTCTGAGGAACGCGCTCGAGATCGTCGGCAAGCGGCTCGACGCGGCGCGGATCGCGCTTGTCGGGATCGGCTCGGCCAACTACGCCTTATACCGCCTGCTGAAGGCGGCCGGCGTCGACCCGCGCCAGATCGTCGCCTGCGACAGCGTCGGCGCGCTGCATGCGGATCGCGCCGATATCGGCCGAGACGCGGATCGGCTGCGCGAGAAATGGCGGGTCTGCCGGGAGTCCAATCCGGAGCGGCGGACGGGCGGGATCGCCGAGGCGCTCGCGGGCGCCGACGTCTGCGTCGCCTTCTCGCGGCCGGGTCCGGACGTGATCTCGCCGGACGCGGTCCGGGCGATGGCGCGCGACGCGATCGTCTTCGCCTGCGCCAACCCGACGCCCGAGATCTGGCCGGACGACGCCAAACGCGCCGGCGCCGCGATCGTCGCCACCGGGCGGAGCGATTTTCCGAATCAGCTCAACAACGCGCTCGTCTTTCCAGGGCTCTTCCGCGGCGTGCTCGACGCCCGCGCGCGCCGCGTCACCGACGCCATGGCGCTCGCCGCTTCGGACGCGCTGCAGACGCGGGCGCGGCGGCTCGGGCTCGGTCCGGAGCGCCTGTTGCCGCGGCTCGACGACATCGACGCGGCGGCGCTGGGCGCGGGCCGCACCGCGCTCGCCGCCGCCGAGGACGGCGCGGCTCGGGCGCCGGTGGCGCTCGACGCCGTCGTGGAGCGCGCGCGCGAGCGGATCAAGGCGACGCGGGCGCTGGCGGCCCGGCTCGTCCCGGCGTGACGCCGCGCGGCGACGCCGCTACTCCTCGAGCGCGCAGCCGCCCGCCTTCGACGACGCCGAGGAGGCGCGCGTGATCGGACGCCGCAATCGGCGCTTCGGCCTCGCGAGCGGTCTCGCTCGACGCCGTCGGCCCGGCGCGCGCCGTCGCGAAGGCGAGGAGCAGGGCGCAGCAAGCGAGGACGACGCCGGAACGCCAGCGATCCATCGGAAGCTCCTTCGTCCTTCCGCCCGGTCGCGCTCGCGCGCCGCCCGCGTCTCGGGTCAGCTCAGCGCGGTCTCGCGCGCCCATTCCCAATAGCGCTCGCGCGCCAGCTGTCCGAGCGGACCGGGCTGGAGCTCGCGCTCATCGAGGCGCGTCACCGGCACCACCTTGGAGTGGTTGCCGGTCGAGAAGATCTCGTCGGCGCCGGCGAAATCCGCGAGGGTGAGCGTCTTCTCGACCACCTCTTGGCCGGCCTCGCGCAGGAGCGCGATCGTCCGCTGCCGGGTGATCCCGTTCAGAAAGCAGCCGTTCGGGATCGGCGTGAAGACGACGCCGTCCTGGGCCATGAAGATGTTGGACGTCGCCGTCTCCGCGACGTTGCCGAGCATGTCGCGCACCAGCGCGTTGTCGAAGCCGCGTCCGCGCGCCTCCAAAAGGGCGCGGGCGTTGTTCGGATAGAGGCAGCCGGCCTTGGCGTCCGTCGGCATGGTCTCGATCGTCGGCCGGCGGAAGGGCGAGAGCGTGAGCGAGAACCCGGTCGGCGCGATCATCGGCGCCTCGTGGAGGCAGAGGAGGTGCCGCGTCGAGGCCGGGTCGGCCGGCACGCCCATATAGCCGCCATCCTCGGCCCAATACATCGGGCGGATATAGATCGCCTGCTTGCTCTCGAACTTCTTCAGCCCGTCCCGCACGAGGCCGAGCCAGGTCTCGACCTCGACCGTCGCCTCGAGGCCGAGCGTCGTCGCCGAGGCGTTGACGCGCGCGCAGTGGCGGTCGAGATCCGGCGTCAGCCCGTCGACCGCCCGCGCGCCGTCGAAGACGCTCGAGCCGAGCCAGACCGCATGCGTCCTCGGGCCCATGATCGGCGGGTTGCCGCTCAACCAATCGCCGTTGAAATAGGTCCAGGTTTCCGAATGCTCGGCCATGCGTCCGCCTTTCGAGCTCGAGGAGCGCGCGTTTCGACGCCGTCCAGATAGCGCCGGACGCCGGGCCGCATCCAGCCCCAATTCGCTCGGCGCGGCGCGGACGCGCGAGCCGGACGCTTGCGGCTTCTCAACCGGGCGGGCTCGGCGCTAGGGTCGAGGCGCGCGGATTCGAGGAGGGCGGCATGGCGGCGGAAGCGGTTCAGGGGCGGGTGTTCATCTCCTATTCCAGGGCCGATCAGGCGGCGGCGGAGCAGGTCCGCGACGCGCTGATCGAGCGCGGCTTCGACGCCTATCTCGACATCCACGACATCGCGCCGGGCGAGCCCTGGCGCGAGCGGCTCGGCGCGCTGATCGCGTCGGCGGAGAAGGTCGTCTTTCTCATTTCGCCCGACAGCGTCGCCTCGGAGATCTGCGATTGGGAGGTCAACGAGGCCGAGCGTCTCGGCAAGAGCGTGACGCCGGTCGTGATCCGCGAGACGGCGGTCGAGACGATCCCGCCGCGGCTGAGCCGGCTCAACTTCGTCTTCCTGCGCGACGAGGCCGAGCGGACGGAGGGGCTCGCCAGGATCGAGGCGGCGCTGACCGTCGATCTCGCCTGGGAGCGCGAGAAGACGCGGGTGAACGATCTCGCCGAGGCCTGGGCGCGGGCAGACCGACCGCGACGGCTCCTGATCACGCGCAACGACGCGATCGCCGCCGCCGAGCGCTGGCGCGACGCCGCGCCCGAGACCTCGCCGCCGCCGACCGAAACCCAGCGCGCCTTCATCGCGGAGAGCCGCCGCGCCTATGGGCGGCGGATGCAGCGGATTGCGGGCGGCTCGGCGGTCGCGGCGGCCGCGATGCTGGCGTTGGCGGTGTTCGCCTATTGGCAGAGCGAGATCGCGAGAGAGAATGAGGAATTGGCGCTCTTGAACGAGGCGCGCGCCGAAGAGAATGCGGACGAAGCGCGGCGCAATGCAGAGGAGGCGGAGGCGCGGCGGGATGAGGCGCTGACGACCCAGTCGCAATTCCTCGCAAGTCTGAGCGATCAAGCGCTCGAGCGCGACGACGCGGTGAACGGCGTCTTGCTGGCGCTTGCCGGCCTTCCGGATGCGCGCTTGGGCGCCGAGGGCGACCGTCCCTACACGTCCGAGCCGGAGCTCAGCCTGAACACCGCTCTCGCCGAGCAGCGCGAGCGGGCCGTGCTCACAGGCCATTCCGGCAATGTGGTCTCGGCCGTGTTCAGCCCGGACGGGACCCGGATCGTCACCGCCTCCGAGGACGGGACGGCGCGGATCTGGCGCGCGGCGGACGGGGAAGAGATCGCCGTGCTCGAAGGCCATTCCGGC
>CAZPTD010000251.1:0-6624 GCA_964588915.1 uncultured Neomegalonema sp.
TCGCCGGCGACGCGGCGCATCAGGTCTCGCCCTTCGGCGCGCGCGGCGCCAATAGCGGGCTGCAGGACACGGACAATCTCTGCTGGAAGCTGAAGCTCGTGATCGACGGCAAGGCGCCCGAGAGCCTGCTCGACAGCTACGATGTCGAGCGGATCCGCGGCGCCGACGAGAACATCCTGAACTCGACGCGGGCGACGGACTTCATCACGCCGAAATCCGAGACCAGCCGCGCCTTCCGCGACGCCGTGCTCGAGCTCTCCGAGGATTTCGCCTTCGCGCGGCCGCTGGTGAATTCCGGCCGGCTGTCGGTTCCTTGCGTCTATGACGGCTCGCCGCTCAACGGCCCGGACGCGCTCGACGGCCCTTCGCGCACGCGCCCGGGCGCGCCGGCGCCCGACGCGCCGCAGCCGGGCGGATGGCTCCTCGACACGCTCGGCGACCGCTTCCAGCTCCTCGCCATCGGCGCCGAGCCGCCGCCCGCGTTCGACATCGAAGGCGTCGCCGTCGAGCCGCTCGCCGTCGAGCCCAACGATCTCGTCCGCGAGCGCTATCTCGGTTCGGCGCCGAGCGCCGTCTATCTGATGCGGCCCGACCAGCATGTGGCGGCGCGCTGGCCCGCCTTCGACCGCGCCGCCGCCGAGACGGCGCTGCGGACCGCGATCGGCCGCTGACGAGAGGAGCGCGCGATGTCGAAGCTGATCACCACGCCCAACATTCCCGATCCGGACGGATTCTACAGCGAGCTGATCGCGCTCCATGACGGGCGGAGCCGCCGCGAGAGCGACGCGATCAACGCCAAGCTCGTTCTCGTCCTCGCCAATCACATCGGCGACCGCGAGACGCTCCGAGAAGCGTTCGCCGCCGTCGACCCCTCGGGCGCCAAGACTGGGAGCTGACAATGAAGATCGAGAAGATCCATCACGTCGCCTATCGCTGCAACGACGCGAAGGAGACGGTCGAGTGGTACGGCAAGATGCTGAACATGGATTTCGTCCTCGCCATCGCCGAGGACCATGTGCCGTCCACGCACGAGCCCGACCCGTATATGCACCTGTTTCTCGACGCCGGCGACGGCAACATCCTCGCCTTCTTCGAGCTGCCGACCAAGCCCGAGATGGGGCGCGACCCGAACACGCCGGAATGGGTCCAGCACATCGCCTTCAAGGTCAAGGATCGCGACACGCTCATCGCGTTCAAGGAGCATTTGGAGAAGAACGGCGTCGAGGTGCTCGGCGTCACCGATCACTCGATGTTCCACTCCATCTACTTCTTCGATCCGAACGGTCACCGCCTCGAGCTCGCCTGTCCGGATCCGGACGAGGCGGCCATGCTCGAGCGCATGGAGGAGGTGAAGTGGCTGATGCTCGAGGACTGGTCGAAGACGAAGAAGGCGCCGAAGCACGCGGCCTGGCTGCACGAGAAGGAGTTCCGCCAGCTGTGACGCGTCGCCCGACGGCGCGGCGCGTCCGGACTTGAACGGCGATCGCGCTCGGCCATGATCCGAGAGCGCGCCGCGGCGCTCGATCGCGGCGCGTCAGGCCAGACCAAGGGAGGCGACATGGTCGCGGTGCGCTATCCGACGCAGTTCCAGCTCTATCCTTACCGCCGCTCGCCCGATCAGGACGCGCCCGAACCCGCGCGCCACAAGGTGGTCGTCGTCGGCGGCGGCCCGATCGGCATGGCGATGGCGCTCGATCTCGGGCTCAAAGGCGTGCCGGTGCTGCTCCTCGACGACCATGACGGCGTCGGGATCGGCAGCCGCGCCATCTGCTTCTCCAAGCGCACGCTCGAGATCGCCGATCGTCTCGGCTTCGGCGACGCCGCGGTCGAGAAGGGCGTGGTGTGGAACGAGGGCCGCGTCTTCCGCGACGAGCGGCAGATCTACGGATTCAACCTCTTGCCCGAAGACGGCCACAAGCGGCCGGCCTTCATCAATCTGCAGCAGCCGCATTTCGAGAGGTTCATCTTCGAGGCGATCGAACGCGCGCAAGCGAAGGGCGCGCCGATCGAGATCCGCGGCCGCAACGGCGTCACCGCGGTCGCGCCGGAGCCGGACGGCGTGCGGCTCGAGGTCGACACGCCCGAAGGGCCGTATCGGCTCGAGGCGGATTGGCTCATCGCCTGCGACGGCGCGCGCTCGCCCGTTCGCGGCATGATGGGGCTCGGCTTCGAGGGCCGCGTCTTCGAGGACAACTTCCTGATCGTCGACGTGAAGATGGAGGCGGATTTCCCGACCGAGCGCTGGTTCTGGTTCGATCCGCCCTTCAATCGCGACCAGTCCGTGCTCCTGCACAAGCAGCCGGACGGCGTCTGGCGGATCGACTTCCAGCTCGGCTGGAACGTCGACAAGAAAGAGGTGGTCAAGCCCGAGAACGTCATGCCGCGCGTGCGGGCGATGCTCGGGCCGTCGACGCCGTTCCAGCTGGAGTGGGTGAGCGTCTACACGTTCCAATGCTGCACGATGGAGCGGTACCGCCACGGCCGCGTGATCTTCGCCGGCGACAGCGCGCATCAGGTGTCGCCCTTCGGCGCGCGCGGCTGCAATGGCGGGATCCAGGACGTCGACAATCTCGGCTGGAAGCTGGCGCTCGCGCTGGCCGGCCAGGCGCCGGAGAGCCTGCTCGACAGCTATGACGTCGAGCGCAAATACGCGGCCGAGGAGAACATCCTCAACTCCTCGCGCTCGACGGATTTCCTGACGCCGAAATCATCCGTAAGCCGGCTCTTCCGGGACTCCGTTCTCGATCTCGCCGAGGCGGCCGAGTTTGCGCGGCCGATGGTGAACTCGGGCCGCCTCTCCGTGCCGGCGAGCTATGACGGCTCGCCCTTGAACGGGCCGGACGATCCCTTGCTGCCCGAGGCGACGCGGCCGGGCGCGCCGATCCTCGACGCGCCGGTCGCCGACGGATGGCTGACGGATCGGATCGGCGGGCGCTTCCAGCTCTTCGCGGTGAACGCCGAGGCCGGCGCGGTCAGGAGCGGCGCCCAGGTCGCCGAGCCGGTCTCGGTCCGCGCCGGCGAGGCCGACGCGCTGCGCCGCCGCTATCTCGGCGATTGCGACCAGGCGTTCTATCTGATCCGGCCGGATCAGCATGTCGCCGCGCGCTGGCGCGCCTTCGATCCCGGCGCGGTCGCCGCCGCGATGACCAAAGCGATGGGAGGGTGAGGCATGGCCGCGCTCGTCAAGACGCCGAATATCGCCAAGCCGGACGATTTCTATGCGGCGCTCCTGGCCGCCCATGAAGGGATCTCGGAGGCCGAGAGCCACGCCCTGAACGCGCGTCTGGTCCTGATCCTGGCCAACCATGTCGGCGACTTGCAGGCGCTCTCCGAGGCGCTGGCGCTGGCCGAGGAAAGCGCGCCGAAGGGCTGAGAGGCGAAGAGAGGGGCAGAGTCTCGACGAGCCGGCGCGCTCCTCGGGGCGCTGCGCCCGTGGCCGCTACGCTTCGGCGTCCGGCTGCGCCTCCGGGCGCGCCGCGGCGAAGGCGGGCAGGTCCAGGCAGCGCGCCTCGATCTCGAGGAGCCGGTCGAGCCCGGCGAAATCCATGCCCCAGCGACGCGCGTTGTAGAGCTGCGCGACGAGACAGATGTCGGAAAGATAGGGCCGGTCGCCATGGGCGAAGGCCGTCCCTTCCGGCAGCATCGCCTGGAACGCGGTCAAACCGTCGCGCATCCAATGGTTCATCCAGGCGACGACGTCCTCCTGACTCCGCCCGTAAGCCTTCTTCAGATGCTGGCCGACGCGCAGATTGTTCACCGGATGGATGTCGCAGGCGATCAGATACGCCGCCGCCCGCATCCGCGCGCGCTCGAACGGGTCGGCCGGCGCCAAGGGCGGCGCCGGCGTCGTCTCGTCGAGATACGCGATGATCGCCAGCGACTGGGTGAGCACGCGCCCGTCGTCGAGGACGAGGCTCGGCACGGCGGCGGCGGGATTGACGGCGCGATAGTCCGGCGCGTGCTGCTCGCCGCGCGCGAGGCTCACGGAGATCTGGTGCGCGGAGACGTCCTTAAGTCGCAGCGCGATGCGGACCCGATAGGATGCGGAGCTGCGCCAATAATCGTAGAGTTTCATCTTCGGCGCTCCTGACGTTGTCGCGCGAGCCTACCTGGCGACGGTCTTCCGCGCCATCCCTGACGGCCTGCCGCGCGCCGCGCCGAAACGACAGGATCGAGCAATGAGCGAAGGTGAGCAGCGACGAAGCCGCGTCGACGTCGAGCCGCTCGGCCATGGCGCGGGCGACGCCTTCGAGCTCAGGCGCTTCTTCCCGTACCAGCTCTCCGTCCTCTCGAGCCGCGTCAGCAAGCGGCTCCTCGCCTCCTATCGCGAGGCTTTCGGCCTCAACATCTCCGAGTGGCGCGTCATCACCCATGTCGCGGGAACGGAGCGGCTCTCGATTCGCGAAATCTACGGCGCCGTCAATCTCGACAAGCCGACCGTCAGCCGCTCGGTGAAGCGCCTTGTCGCCGAAGGGCTCGTCGAGCGCGAGACGCACCGCAAGGACGGCCGCCTGGTGCAGATCTCGCTGACGCCGCGCGGCCGAGAGGTCTTCGAGGAGGTCTCGGCGATCGTGCAGAAGATCGAGTCGGAGATCCTCTCGGCGCTGAGCGACAAGGAGCGCGAGCGCCTCGCCACGATCTTCGCCAAGCTTCACGCCGCGCTCGACCGCGATCCGCTCGCGCCGCCGCGCCCGGCGGACTAACCTGCGGCCCGCGCGCCGCGGCCGAGCGCCTCGACGAGGCAGTCGAGAAACGCGCCGACGAGCCGCGTCCGCTCGACGCCGGCGCGCGAGATGGCGCCGAAATCGCAGCGATAGGAGAGCGTCTCCGGCAAGAGCGCGCGCATGCGGCCGCGGCGCGCGAAATCCTCGGCGTAATGGGTCGGCAGAAAGCCGAGATAGCGGCCCGAGAGAATGAGCGCCGCCAGCGCTTCCTGGTCGTAGACGTCGGCGTGGCGCGCGAGATTGAAGGCGACGCTCGCGTCCATGTTCGGCGAGTGAAAGCCGATGCCGGCGTATTTCGAGGCGCGGACGCGCCTGAGATCGAGCGCGTCGTCCGGCTTCTCGAAAAGCGGATGGCTCCGGCCGCAATAGAGGCGCATCCGTTCGCCATAGAGACGCCGATACTCGAGGCCGCTGGCGCTCGGCCGCGTCGGAATGACGCCGACATGGAAGCCGCCTTCGAGAACGCCGGCGACGATCCGGTCGGTCGGCGCGACATGGATCTCCAATTCCGCCTCGGGCGCCCGCGCGTCGAAGCGGCGGAAGGCGTCGGCGAGCTGCGCTTCCGGATTGGTCACGGTCTTGTCGAAGAGCGCGACCACGATCCGGCCGCGCAGGCGCTCATGCAGCTCCTCGACGCTGCCGCGAAAGTCGTCGACGGCGCCGAAAAGCCGGAGCGCCGCCGTGAGGACCTGCTCGCCCTCGCCGGTGAGCTGAAAGCCGCCGCGGCCGCGCCGGCAGAGCGTCACGCCGAGCCGGCTTTCGAGATCCTTCAGATGGCGGCTGATGGTCGAGCGGCTGATATTGAGCGCGAGCTCCGCCGCCGCGAGCCCGCCGGCGCGCGCGATGACGACGAAGATCCTGAGAAGCCTCAGCTCGTGGTCGCTGACGTCGCCGAGCAGCGCTTTGCTCTTGCCCATCGCTTTCCCGGGCCTTTGCGCCGCGATAAGTTGCAGATATCTGCAAGTTTAGACGGACATTCGGTCATTGATGCAACAATGATCGTCGCCCTACCATGCGTCGCCACCGCGCGCCGACGCACGCCGCGCGCGCCCAGACCGGAGGTTCCCATGGCGGCCGACGCCCGCACGCCGAACGATCTCAGCGGCTATTGGATGCCGTTCACCGCCAACCGCCAGTTCAAGAAGGACCCGCGCCTCGTCGTCTCGGCGGACGGCGTCTACTACAAGAGCGCCGACGGTCGCGACATTCTCGACGGCACCGCCGGGCTCTGGTGCGTGAACGCCGGCCATGGCCGCGCCAAGATCAAGGACGCGATCCGCGCCCAGCTCGACGAGCTCGACTACGCGCCGCCGTTTCAATTCGGCCATCCCAAGGCCTTCGAGCTCGCCAACCGCGTCGCGGAGATCTTCCCGGAGGGCATGGACCGCGTCTTCTTCACCAATTCGGGCTCCGAGGCGGCGGACACGGCGCTCAAGATCGCGCTCCATTATCATCGGATGCGCGGCGACGCGGCGCGGACGCGGCTGATCGGCCGCGAGCGCGGCTATCACGGCGTCGGCTTCGGCGGCATGTCCGTCGGCGGCATCGTCAAGAACCGGATGCATTTCGGCCCGATGCTGTCCGGCGTCGACCATATCCGCCACACGCACGACCTCGCGCGCAACGCCTTCTCGCGCGGCCAGCCCGAGCACGGCGCCGAGTTCGCCGACGATCTCGAGCGGCTCAGCGCGCTCCATGATCCCACGACCATCGCCGCGGTGCTCGTCGAGACGCTGGCCGGCTCGTTAGCGAGTTCTCTATCGACGGCCGATCGGCGAAAGCTGGACGAGTATTTCGAGTCCGTCCGCGAGCTGGAGTTGCGGCTTCGGCAATCCGAGGGGTGGGGGCGTCGCCCGAAACCCAAGGTCGACGCTTCGATGCCCGTCGATATTCGCGAAAA
>CAZPTD010000252.1:0-6589 GCA_964588915.1 uncultured Neomegalonema sp.
CCGGCGCTGCTGACTGACGGACTGAAAGCGGAACGCGAACAGGGGATCACGATCGACGTCGCGTACCGCTACTTCAGCACCGCCAAACGCAAGTTCATCATCGCCGACACGCCCGGCCACGAGCAGTACACGCGCAACATGGCGACCGGCGCCTCCACCGCGGACCTCGCCGTGGTGATGATCGACGCGCGCAAGGGCGTCCTCGAGCAGACCCGTCGGCACTCGACCATCGTTGCGCTGCTCGGCGTCAAGCAGATCGTCCTCGCCGTCAACAAGATGGATCTCGTCGGCTTCGACCAGGCGATCTTCGACGCGATCGTCGAGGAGTATCGCGCCTTCGTCGGCCGGCTCGGCCTCGAGAACATCGTCGCGATCCCGCTCTCGGCGCTCCAAGGCGACAACGTCATCGAGACGAGCCCGAACACGCCCTGGTATGACGGTCCGCGGCTCCTCGGCCATCTCGAGAGCGTCGAGGTCGAGAGCGCGCTCGAGGACGCGCCGTTTCGGATGCCGGTGCAATGGGTCAACCGGCCCAATCTCGACTTCCGCGGCTTCGCCGGACAGATCGCGTCCGGAACAGCGCGGCCCGGCGACCGCATCCGCGTGACGCCGTCGGGCCGCGAGAGCCGGATCGAGAAGATCGTCGTCATGGGCAAGGACGGCCGCGAGAC
This sequence comes from uncultured Neomegalonema sp., assembly GCA_964588915.1. Classification (GTDB taxonomy): domain Bacteria; phylum Pseudomonadota; class Alphaproteobacteria; order Rhodobacterales; family Rhodobacteraceae; genus JALEGB01. Next base: position 672 of record CAZPTD010000252.1, read on the forward strand.
GCTTCTGCCGCTCGCCCGCGCCGGCCAGTCGGTGACGCTGACCCTTTCGGACGAGATCGACGCCAGCCGCGGCGACGTGATCGCGGCCGCAGAGGCGCCGGCCGAGGCGTCGGACCAGTTCCAGGCCAAGCTGATCTGGATGTCGGATCAGCCGCTCCTGCCGGGACGTCCTTACGTCTTCAAGTCGGCGGCGGCGACGGCCTCGGCGCAGATCTCCGGTCCGAAATGCCGGCTCAACGTCAACACGCTCGACGAGCTCGCGGCCAAGACGCTCGAGCTCAACGAGATCGGCGTCGTCAATCTGTCGCTCGACCGCGACGTCGCCTATCAGCCCTACGCCGAGAACCGCACCCTCGGCGGCTTCGTGCTCATCGACAAGCTGACCAACGCCACCGTCGGCGCCGGGATGATCGACTACGCGCTCCGGCGCGCCGGCAACATCCATCGCCAGGCGATCGACGTCGACCGGACGGATCGGGCGCGGGCGAAGGCGCAAAGCCCGCTCGTGCTCTGGTTCACCGGGCTCTCTGGCTCCGGCAAGTCGACGATCGCCAACATCCTCGACCGCAAGCTGCATGCGCTCGGCAAGCACACCGTGCTCCTCGACGGCGACAATGTTCGGCACGGGCTCAACCGCGATCTCGGCTTCACCGACGCGGACCGGGTCGAGAACATCCGCCGCGTCGCCGAGGTGGCGAAGCTGATGGCCGACGCCGGGCTGATCGTGCTCACCGCCTTCATCTCGCCCTTCCGCGCCGAGCGCGAGCTCGCCCGCTCGCGCCTGCCGGAGGGCGAGTTCTGGGAGATCTTCGTCGACACGCCCTTGGAGGTGGCCGAGAAGCGGGACGTCAAGGGCCTCTACGCCAAGGCGCGGGCCGGCAAGATCAAGAACTTCACCGGCGTCGACAGCCCGTACGAGGCGCCCGAGACGCCGGAGATGCGCGTCGACACCGCCCGCATGAGCGCCGAGGACGCTGCGGATCTGGTCCTGGCGAAGATGCTGGCCAGCGGCGCTCTGGAGCGGCCGGAATAGGCTGAGGGGCTCCGGCGAATTCAGCGCTCGTCCGGACGCCGGAAGGTCTGGAGCGCGCCGCAAGCGAGCGGCTCCGGGCTCGGCGCGACGACGTATTGCTTCGCCGCCGCAAGCCGGTCCTCGACGTCCGCGCCGGCGTCATCAGCGCCGCGCGAAGTCTCGTAGGTCGCCTTGCCGAGAAGGAGGTCGCAGGGCTCGGCCGTCGCCTCGCGCCCGACCCGAGCCATGACCTCGTCCCGATAGGGATCCGCCCAGCCGCCCGGCGAGCAGCCGCCCGAGCCGTCTTGCTCCTGAGTCTTCGGCGCCTGCATCACGCTGTCGAGCGTCTGAAACGTCAGGATCGCCAACCGTCGCGCGGACCGCCTCAGTCGATCTCAAAAGTGAACCCATGGGTTGACTAATCGCTGCAATCGCCTCAGAGTCAACCGAAGAGTTCATTTTAGAGGAGGCCGTCGATATGAAGGAGCGCGGCAACGACCGGTTCGTCGACCACGAGACCTGGCTCGCGGCGCGCAAGGCGCTGCTCGCCAAGGAGAAGGCGTTCACGCGCGAGCGCGACGCGCTCTCGGCCGAGCGCCGGCGCCTGCCGATGAGGCGCGTCGACAAGGACTACCGCTTCGACACCGAGCGCGGGCGCGAGAGCCTCGCCGATCTCTTCAAGGGGCTCGGCCAGCTCGTCGTCTATCACTTCATGTTCGGCGCGGATTGGGAGGAGGGCTGCCCGAGCTGCTCCTTCTGGATGGACAATCTCGACGGCGTCGACGTGCATCTCGCCGCGCGCGACGTCAGCTTCGTCGCGATCTCGACCGCGCCGCTCGAGAAGCTCGAGGCCTATAAGCGCCGCATGGGTTGGCGCTTCGACTGGGCGTCGAGCGGCGCAAGCGCGTTCAATCGGGATTTCGGCGTCACCTTCCCGGGCCGCGATCCGGGCCCGACCGGCGGCTACAACTACACGGACAACGTCTTCGGCGAGGAGATGCCGGGCCTGAGCGCCTTCCGCCGGTTCGAGGACGGCGCGATCGGGCACGCCTACTCGACCTACGGCCGCGGGCTCGACATCCTCAACGGCGCCTACCACGTGCTCGACGCGACGCCGAAGGGCCGCGACGAGGCGGAGCTGGACTGGACGCAGGCCTGGATACGGCGCCGGGACCGGTATGGCGACGTCTGACGGCGCGGGCTTCGCGCCCTGCGATGCGCGCGGCCGATCCGTGCGCGTCTATTCCGTGAGAACGCGCCCGGTCGCGGCGCCGATACAGGCCGGCTCGTAGCGGGTCGTGATTTCGACGCCGCCGACCGTCGTCGTTCCGCTGCGCGCCGCCATCACCGCCGCCGCCTCCGCGCAGGCGGCGCGCTCGTCAAACACCAGACGCTCGGTCGTCACGCCGACGTCGCCGCCGGAGACCACCGAGACGACGAGCAGCAATATCCATTCTTCCGCGAACTCCATCACTAACGGACTTTCCTTTACCGGCGCCAACGGCGCGTTTCAGCCTGCGAAATAGTAGAGCTTGACCGCCTCGCGCGCCTCGGGATCGAACCAGGCGCAATAGGCCTCGACCGGACTCGTCAAGTAACAGGCGACGGCGCCGCCGGTCTCGCGCGCGCGGTCGAACGTCTCCGGCGGCGCGACGACGATGAAGTCGCCCTCGACAAGATCGGGATCGGCCGCGATCTCGGCCGCGCTCGGAAAATCGGGCATCGGCCCGACCTCTGGGCTGATCATCCGCATCACGTCGTCGATCGGCGTCGGCCGCTCGTTCGCCCAATCGTAGAAATTCGAATGCGGCCAACCGTCGAGATAGAGGGTCTCGCCCGAGGCCGAGAAGATCTCGATCTCGATCCACCCGCCCGCGGCGCAGGCGTGACTCATGACGCTGAGACGCAGGACGTCCTCGGCGTCGGGCGCGGAAAAGGCGACGACCGCTTCGAGGGGCTCGGCGCAAGGGACGGCTTCTTTCGCCGCGGCTCCGGCGACCGCGAGCCCGATCGCGGCGATGGCGATCAAATGTTTGGCTGCCGCGCGCTGCATTCTCCGCCCCGTTTGCGCTTCTATGCGATAGAGGAGCCAATGCGCCGATTGGGGCGGGATCAAGGCGGCCGAGGAGACGCGCGGCGGCGCTTGATCGTTCCTGCCAATCCTGAGCGGCGGCCCTCAACGCGCCATATCGGCGCGGCGAGCTGTGGACGCTTCAGGGGTTCCGAGCGGCTTTCGAGGCCGCTGCTGCGAGAGGAGTTTCGGTAGATGGACGCCTTCAGACTCAGCGCGCCGCGGGACGTCGGTCTCTACGACGATCTGGGCGACCGGATCGAGGCGGGCGTGCGCGCCGGCCTGTTGCGCGATCTTCACGGCGTCGTCGTGGCGCGCGGCGACGCGATCGCCGTCGAAGCCTACTGGCCGGGCGTCGACGAAGCCTGGGGCCGGCGGCTCGGAGAAGTCGCCCATGGGCCGGAGGAGCTCCATGATCTGCGTTCCGTCGCGAAGAGCGTCGTCAGCCTGCTCTACGGCGTCGCGCTCGAGCGCGGGCTCGTTCCGCCGCCGGACGCGCCGCTCTACCAGGCGTTTCCGGACTACGCGGATCTCGCCGTCGAGAAGAGCCGCTCGGAGATCCTGGTCCGTCACGCGCTGACCATGACGCTGGGGCTCGAATGGGACGAGACGGGTCCTTACACGAGCCTCGAGAACAGCGAGGTCGCGATGGAGCATGCGGAGGATCGCATCCGTTTCGTGCTGTCGCGGCCGATCGTCTCGCCGCCGGGCGAGCAATGGCGGTATTCCGGCGGCGCGACGGCGCTGATCGCTCGGCTGATCGAGGACGGCGCCGGCAAGCCGCTCGACGAATTCGCCGCCGAGACGCTGTTCGGGCCGCTCGGGATCGAACGTTTCGAATGGGTCAAAGGCGCGGACGGCGTATGCGCCGCCGCGTCGGGGCTGCGGATGACCGCGCGCGGTCTGCTGAAGATCGGTCTGCTGGTCCTGCGCGGCGGCGTCTGGGGCGCGCGTCAAATCGTGCCGGAGTCCTGGCTCGAGGCGAGCTTCGCGCCTGCCGCCTGCGTCGAGCCGGGGATCGACTACGGCTATTTCTGGCGGCTCGCGACCGACCTGCCGCCGCCGCCCGGTTGGGACAGGGCGCCGCCCTGGGTCGGCGGTTTCGGCAATGGCGGACAGCGGCTGTTCGTTTGCAAGGAGCTCGATCTGATCGGCGTCGTCTTCGCCGGGGCCTACAACCGCATGGACGCGTGGGTGAGCCCGACGCGGGTCTGGCGCGAGATCGTGCTGGCCGGCGCGGCGCCCGTCACAGATCAATCTCGATAACGCCGTCCGGCTCGGCGGCGCGGGATTGGCAGAGAATAATCGCCGTCTCGCGCTGCGCCTTCGAGAGCACGAAGTCGCGGTGGTCGACGTCGCCGGAGATCAGGCCGCATTTGCAGACGCCGCAGATGCCGTCCGAGCATTTGACGTCGATATGGACGCCGATCTCGGCCAGCGCGTCCGTCGCGCGCTTCTCGGGCGGCACCAGCACCGTCCGGCCGGAGCGGGCGAGCTTCAACGTGAAAGGATGGTTGACGTAGTCGGGCTGCTCCGGCGTCGAGAAATACTCCAAGTGCCGCGCCTCGTCCGGAAAGCCCTGGCGCTCGGCCGCGTCGATCGTCGCGGAGATGTAGCGGTCCGGCCCGCAGGCGTAGACATGCCAGCCCGGCCGCCAGCCGGCGAGGAGGGCGTCGAAATCGGCGCGCGATCCCTCTTCCGAGATGTGAAGGGTCACGCGCTCGGCCCAGGCGAAGCGCGAAAGGTCGTCTAGGAAACCGGCGTCTTCGCGGCGGCGCGCCGAGTAGTGAAGCTCGAAATCGCGCCCGAGCGCATAGAGCCGATGCGCGAAGGCGATCATCGGCGTCACGCCGATGCCGCCGCCCATGAGAAAGCTCTTCGCCGCGTCCTCGACAAGCTCGAAATGATTGATCGGCTTCGAGATGAAGACGCGCCGTCCTTCGGCGAAGACGCGATGCAGAAGCGCCGAGCCGCCGCGGCCGGCGTCCTCGCGCAGCACGCCGATCTGGTAGCGCGAGCGGTCGGCCGGATCGCCGCTCATCGAGTATTGGCGCAGATACTCCGGCGCGACGACGACGTCGATATGCGCGCCGGCGGTCCATTCCGGCAGGTCCGAGCCGTCCGCGGCGACGAACTCGTATTTCGCGACGTCGGCGGTCATCTTCTCGACCTTGGCGACCCGCGCCTCGATCACCGGCGCGTCCGCGAAGGCCCGATAGCGATGGACGACGCTCTCGTCGCCCTTCGCGATCCGGCGCCGGTACTCGGCCGCGGTCACCAGCTTCTCGTAGGCGGCGATGCCGGCCTCGCGGTCCATCGGATAGGGAAAAGGCCAGGGATGCGGCGCGAGATCGGCCGGATAGACGGCGAGGGTCTGGTCCTCGTATTTGAGGTCGAGATCCTTCTGAAGGTCGCGCGCGTTCACCGGCTTCCGCGTCGGCCGATAGGCGCCGTCCTCCTCGCGCTCGATGTCCCACCACCATTTCTTGACCGGGTTGAGCCCGCCGCGGCCGGCCCAGTCGTCGAGCCGCGCGAGCGCGGGCGCCGCGGCCGGAACATGCATCGCCGCCCAGCGGAACGGCCGCTCGGCGAAGAGGCCCTCTAAGTTCCACGGGCAGGTCTTCATGCAGCGGCCGCACATCGCGCCGCCCTCGGTGGTGATCCGGTAGGTCGCGCATTTCTGGCTGTCCGACTTCCAGATCTCGTAGCCGTTGAACATCAGCGTCGGGCCGGCCGTGATCGCGCCAGAGGGACATTCGCGGGCGCATTTGTTGCAGCTTTCGCAAAAGGTCTGCAGGCCGAAATCGATCGGCTTGTCATGCGCCATGGGCATCG
>CAZPTD010000253.1:0-6547 GCA_964588915.1 uncultured Neomegalonema sp.
CCTCGCCGAAGTCCAAGCGGATTGAGACGCGGTTCCCGGACCCGACCGCCAACCCCTATCTCGCCTTCGCGGCGCTGATGATGGCGGGCCTCGACGGCATCGAGAACAAGATCCATCCGGGCGAGCCGATGGACAAGGATCTCTACGCCCTGCCGCCCGAAGAGCTGCAGGGCATCCCGACGGTCTGCGGCAGCCTGCGCGAGGCCATCGAGTCGCTGCAGGCGGACCACGCCTTCCTGCTCAAGGGCGGCGTGTTCTCCGAGGACCAGTTGGAAGCCTATATGGAGCTGAAGTGGGAAGAGGTGTTCTTCTACGAGCACACCCCGCACCCGGCCGAGTTCGAGCTCTACTACTCGGTGTGATCCGTCCGCCAGCGACGCTCCGCGGCGCGTCGCCTCATGCAAAGTCGAACAGGGGCCGCGCGCCCCTGTTTTTTTCCGCGCGAAGCGGCGGCGCGGCGCGCGCCGTAGATTTCTCGTCCTTTCCGCTTCATCGTTGACGCGCCTCGAATCGCGCGGCGCCGGGCCGCGCGGCGCGCAATCGGCCGACTTCCGGTCGCGCAGGGAGCCGCAAGGGATGAGGAGAAGGATCGCGACGCTCATCGCGTTCGCCGCTCTATGGTCGATGACGGCCGCGGGCGAGCCGCTTTTGGCGCAGAGCTACTGCCCGAACGACGCGCCTGTCGACTGCGGCGGCTATTGCTGCGCGCACGGCGCCTATTGCACCGCGTTCGGCGGCTGCTGCCCGATCGGCTACTACGACACGGGCGACGGACACTGCATTCCGGAAAACCATCCCTATTGCGGCTCCGGAAAATACTGCCCGCCATCGACAACGGTCGCTTGCCGAGAGGCCTGCTACGACAGCGCGGCCGACGCCGTGATCGACGGATGCCCGATCGAAGAGCACGTCGTTTGCGGCCTGCCCGGCCGGTAAGCCGACAGGAGCGCCCTCGACGCGCGCGCCGATCGGGCTTCAGGACGGCCGGCCGTTCCGATCGAACGCATGTCGGATCGCGTCGCTCATGGCGTCGCGGACCGGCCCGCGCGCGCCGCGCGCCGCCCGCATCACGAGATACGACGCCCGGCGCTCGGCGACGTCGGGCAGCGGCGCCAACCCGTCGACGTCGTCCGTCACGTTGAGGAACCCCGCCGCGACGCCGGCGCGCACCGCGGCGCGCACGCCGGCGGCGCTTTCGCTGGTGAAGACGACCCGGTAGCGCCGACCGGCCTGATCGAGAGTCGCCAGCGCGCTCTGGCGCCACCAGCAGTCGCGATCGAAGAGCGCCACCGGCAGGATCTCGGCGTCGGCGAAGTCCTTGTCGCTCCGTCGCATCCAGACGAGATCGTCCCGTCGCAGGACCTCCTCCTCGGGCCTCGGCGCCGGCGTCTCGTAGACCGCGAGGTCGAGCGCGCCCGAGAGAAGCGCGGCCTCGAAGCCGGCACCGAGCGCGCAGTGGACCTGGAGCTCGACCTCCGGATGGCGGTCGGCGAAGTCCGCGACGATGTCGGCGAGCGCCGATCGGCTATGATCGTCGGGCAGCCCGAGCCGAAGGCCGCCCTTCAATCCCTCGCCTCTGAGATCCGCCAGCGTCGCCTCGAGCGCCTGCGTCACGCGGCGCGCGACCGGCAGGAGCCGCTCGCCCTCCGCCGTCAGCGCGACGCCGCGACCATGTCTGGTGAACAACGGCCGGCCGACGACCTCTTCCAAATGTCGGATCTGCAAGCTCGCCGCCGATTGCGAGCGACGGATGCGGCGCGCGCCGCCGGTGACGCTGCCGGTCTCGGCGACGGCGAGAAAGACGCGGAGCTGTTCGGTTTCGAGCTGGGCGTAAGGCATTGGCGATTTCGATGGCTGGTTCCCAAGATATGCGTTTTTCAGATGAACGTCGAGCCGCTATTCTCGACCGCGATCAATGGAGAACGCCATGTCGACCGTCGATGCGCGCCGAGAGCGGCGCTACCGAATTCCGATCCGGACGATCGGCGTCCTTTCGCTCGGCGCCGTCGTCCTCTTATGGCCGCGCGAGGCCTGGGACGCGGCGCTTTTCGTCGCGGAAGCGATGGTCGCGATCGCGCCGATCGTGCTGCCCGGCGTGCTGCTCGCCGCCTGGATCGTCGCCAGCGGCGCCGGCGACCGCGTCGCCGAGGTCTTCCACGGCCGGACCGTCGTCACCGTTCTCGCCGCGTCGATCGTCGGCGCGTTCCTGCCGGTCTGCGGCGTCACGGTGCTGCCGCTGATGGCCGGGCTTCTCGCCGCCGGCGTGCCGCTCGCGCCGGTGATGGCGTTTTGGCTCGCCTCGCCGGTCACCGATCCGGCGATGCTGTCGGCGACCGTCGCGACGCTCGGCTGGCCGTTCGCGCTCGGCAAGACGGCCGCGGCGGTCGGGCTCGGGCTGCTCGGCGGCGCCGGCGTCTGGCTGTTCGCGGCGCGCGCCTGGGCGCTGGCGCCGCTGCGCGACAACCGGCTCGTCCGCTCGCTCGGCGGCGGTTCAGGCGGCTGCGGCGGCGACGGATCGTTCGATGCGAAGATCTGGCGGGCGCCGGAGCGCCGGCGGCGCTTCTGGCGCGAATGCCGGTCGCTCGGGCGGCTGATGCTGCTTGTGCTGGCGCCGGCCTTCGCCGCCGAGCATCTGCTGAACGAGTGGCTCGCGCCGGACGCGGTCGCCGCCTATGTCGGCGCCGACAGCGCCTTCGCGATCCCGCTCGCGGTGCTGGTCGGCGGACCGGCCTATCTCGACGGCTACGCGGCGCTGCCGCTGACGCGGGCGCTGCTCGAGCACGGCATGTCGCCGGGCGCGGCGATGGCGTTTCTGGTCTCGGGCGGCGTGCTCAGCGTCTGGGGCGCCATGGCGATCTTCCCGGTGCTGCGGCTGAAGCCGTTCCTGCTCTATCTCGCGCTCGCGATCGCCGGATCGATGCTGTCGGGCTGGATTTTCGGCGCCGCCGTCTGACCGCGGCGGGCCGCGCGCGCGTTCAACCGCGCAGAACGATCGCCAGCAGCGGCAGCGTCCGTCCCGGAATCGACTGCGACGGCGCCGACCCGATGTCGCGCGCGCCCATCCGCCGGTAGAACGGCGCGGCGTCCGGATCCGCCTCGATCAGCAACCGCCGCGCGCCGAGCTCCTCGGCCTTCGCAACCGCCCACGCCATCAGCGCCCGTCCGGCGCCCGATCGCATCCTGTCGGGCTCGACGAACAGCTTGAGAAGATCGGCGTCGGCGCCTTCGAGCCCGATCTGGGCGACGCCGACGATCCCGCCGTCCCGCTCCGCAACGATCGTCCACGTCTCGTCGAGATCGGCCTCGGAAAAGGCGAGTTCGTCCCGGCACGCCTCCATGAACGCGGCGCCGTAGCCCCAAACGGCTTTCGAGCGGAAGCAAAGGCCGGAAAGCGCGGGAAGCTCGTCCAACGCCGGCGCTCTCAGACGAAGCGACATGGCGTCCTCGCTGCGACAGGGCGCGACATCGACCCGAACGCCGGACGCGGCCGCTCAGAGCAGCCGCGGCAGCGCGTCGTGCTCGACCAGGACCTCGTCGGTCTCGGCGCAGATCTCGAGAAGCTTCACCCGATGGCCCCAGAGATTGGCCATGCATTGCAGCGTCTGCTCGGTCTCGGACTTGTTCAGGAGCCGCTCGTCGATCACCGTGTGCTTCAGCAGCAAGCGGCGATTGCCGGCGAGATTGGCCTCCACGACCTCGATCCGCGGATCATGCGCGGCGACGTCGTATTGCTTGGCCAGCGACCGGCGCACCTTGCGATAGCCGACCTCGTCATGGATCGCCGAGACCTCCATCTCGTCGTCCTCGGCGTCGTCGTCGAGCGTCAGGAACCGGAAATCGCGGATCAGCTTCGGGCTCAGATACTGAAGGATGAAGCTCTCGTCGCGGAAATCGGCCCAGACCTCGCGCAGCGCCGCCATCCAGTCGCCCGAGCCGGCGATGTCCGGGAACCAGTCGCGATCCTCGCCGGTCGGATCCTCGACGATCCGCTTGATGTCGCGCATCATCTCGAAGCCGAGCGCATACGGGTTCATGCCGCCGAAGCGGCGGTCGCGGAAGCCGGGCTGGAACACCACCGAGGAGTGGCTGTGCAGGAACTCCAGCATCGCGCCCTCGGTGATGCGGCCGCGATCGAAGAGGCGGTTCAGGATCTCGTAATGGACGAAGGTGGCGCAGCCTTCGTTCATCACCTTGGTCTGGCGCTGCGGATGCAGATATTCGGCGATGTTGCGCACGATCCGCAGAAGCTCGCGCTGCCAATCCTTCAGCTTCGGCGCGTGCTTCTCGAGGAAATAGAGGATGTTCTCTTCGGGCAGGCCGAGCCGCGACGCCTCGCCGCCGCCGATGCCGAGCGGCAGCGTGTCGGGCTCGTTCACCGGCTTCGGCACGGTGCGCCAGAGGTCGTTATAGGTCGCCTCTTCGTATTCGGCGCGGGCGAGCGAGCGCTGGCGCGTCTCCTCGGCGCTCACGCGGCGCGGTCCGATATAGCGATGCACGCCGTGGCTCATCAGCGCGTGGGCCCAATCGAGGATCTGCTCGACCTTCTCGACGCCGTACTGCTCCTCGCATTTCCCGACATAGTTCTTGGCGAAGTCGAGATAGTCGAGAATCGCGTCGGCCCGGGTCCACTGCCGGAAGAGATAGTTGTTCTTGAAGAAATGATTATGGCCATAAGCGGCGTGGGCGATCACCAACAGCTGCATCGTCATGGTGTTTTCTTCCATGATGTAGTTGATGCAGGGATTGGAGTTGATCACCAGCTCGTAAGCCAGCGCGCGGTGGCCCTTGCGGTAGAGGGTCTCCTCGCGCGCGAAGCGCTTGCCGAACGACCAGTGGCGGTAGAGCAGCGGCATGCCGATGGAGGAATAGGCGTCGAGCATCTGCTCGGCCGTGATCACCTCGATCTGGTTGGGATAGATGTCGAGCCCGAGCTCGCCGAGCGCGATCTCGCCGCAGGCGTCATAGACGCGCTGCAGGAGCGGAAAGTCCCATTCCGGGCCGTCGAAGAGCAGAGAGCCCGCGCCGATCGGCGGCGCTCCGAGTCCGTCTTCCATGTCTCGCCCCTTGTTACGCCGCCGCGTTGCTCTTCGAGAAGAGCTCGTGAAACACCGGATAGATCTCGCCCGGGCTCGACGCCCGCCGCATCGCGAAGCGCGGATCCTCGATGTCGCGATAGCCGGCCCAAAGCTGGCTCGCGAAGCGCGAGCGCGCGAACTCGCGCTCCACCACCTCGATGTAAGCGAAATACTGGCAGATCGGCAGGATCTCGTCGCCCAAAAGCTCGAGACAGCGATCCATGTCGTCGCTGAAATTATGTCCGTCCGAGGCCTGCGCCGCGTAGATGTTCCAGTCCGCCACCGGATAGCGCTCCTGGACGACGCGCATCATCTCCTCGAGCGCGGTCGAGACGACGGTGCCGCCGGTCTGCACGCCGCGGAAGAACGTGTCCTCGTCGACCTCGGCCGCGATGCTGGTGTGGCGGATGAAGACGATGTCGATCTCTTCGTAGTGGCGCGACAGGAACACGTAGAGCAGCATGAAAAACCGCTTCGCGAGATCCTTCAGCCCTTCGGTCATCGAAGCCGAGGCGTCCATCAGGCAGAACATCACCGCCTGCGTCGTCGGCTTGGGCTTCATCTCGTAGCGGCGGTAGCGCAGATCCAACGGATCGATATAGGCGACGCGCCGGCGCCTCAGCGACAGCGCTTCGATCTCGAGCCGGAGCCGCGCCGCCTCGGCGGCGTCGCCGCTCGACTCCGCCCGGAAGAGCGCCTCCTCGAGCGCCTGGATGTCTTCGTTCTTCGGACGCTTGAGCGCGATCCGGCGCGCGAGCGAGTTGCGCATGGTGCGGCCGTAGGCGAGCTTCGCCGGCGCGCCGTCCGAGGAGTAGCCGGCGCGGGCCGGCGCCGCCGACTTCATCGTCGCGAGCTTGGTCTTCTCGAGATTGGGCAGCTCGAGATCCTCGAAGAAGACGTCGAGGAACTCCTCCTTGGTCAGCGTGAAGATGAAGTCGTCCTCGCCGTCGCCGTCGGCCGAGCCCTCCGGCCCGCCCGAGCCGGCGCCGCTCGGCGGCTTCGGAATGATGTCGCCGACCTGATGATCCTTGTTGCCGGGCAGCACATAGGTGCGGCGGCCCTGCTCGTTGCCGTGGCTGAAGCTCGGCTCGCGGACGCTGCGCGCGCGGATGCGCACGCGCTCGGCGCCTTCGACATCGGCGATCCGGCGCCGCTTCAGCGCCTCCTGCACCGCGTCGCGGATGTCCGCCTTGGCCCGGCGGATGAAGCGCTGGCGATTGCCGAGGCTCTTCGACTTCGGATTGAGACGACGGTCGATGACCCGCATGCGTCCTCACTCGTCGCCGCGGCCGCCGAGAGGCGCGCCGCGGCATGCAGTTGCGATCAGCCGGCCTTCTTCACGCGCATGTACCATTCCACCAGCCGGCGGACCTGACGCTGCGTGTAGCCGCGGCCGACCATCCGATCGACGAACTCCGCGTGCTTCTTCTCCATCTCGCCGTCTTTCTTGGCTTCGAAGGAGATCACCGGCA
>CAZPTD010000254.1:0-6547 GCA_964588915.1 uncultured Neomegalonema sp.
CGCGGCTTGGGTCGGCGCGCCTTCGGAGGCGAGGACGGCGTCGTCCGCGTCGCCGGCGCCGAGATAGGCCTTCTGCACCGCCGGATCGCGGGCGAGCGCCGCCGCCGAGGCTTCGTGCAGGATATGGCCGTTCTCCAAGAGATAGCCGCGATCGGCGATCGCCAGGCTCTGCTTGGCGTTCTGCTCGACGAGAAGCACGCCGACGCCGGCCTCGCGGATGCGCGCGAGATTGTGGAAGAGTTCCGTGCAAAGCTTCGGCGCGAGGCCGAGCGACGGCTCGTCGAGAAGCAGGATCGACGGCGCCGACATCATCGCGCGGCCGATCGCGACCATCTGCTGCTCGCCGCCGCTCATCGTGCGCACGATCTGGCTCTCGCGCTCGATCAGCTTCGGAAAGAGCGCCCGGACGCGCTCCAGATTCGCGTTCTCGTCGCCGCGCGCGCGCTTGCCGTAGGCGCCGAGCGCCAGGTTCTCGCGCACCGTCATCTCGCCGAAGACGCCGCGCCCTTCCGGCACCAAGGCGACGCCGGCGTCGACCACGCGCTGCGCCGGCGCGCCGAGGATCTCCTTGCCGTCGATCTTGACCGAGCCCGCGACCCGCCCCTCGCAGCCGCCGCCGACGGCGCGCAAAAGCGTGCTCTTGCCGGCGCCGTTCGCGCCGAGGATCACGGCGATCTCGCCCGGCGCGACCGAGACGGAGACGTTCTCGAGCGCCCGGTGTTGCCCGTAGCTGGCGGAGAGGTTCTTCACCTCAAGCATCGGACCCTCCGAGATAGGCCTCGATCACGGCGTCGTCCGCGAGCACCTCGCTCGGCGCGCCCTCGGCGATCTTGGCGCCGCTGTTCATGACGACGCAGCGGTCGCAAAGGCTGCGGATCGCGTCCATGACATGCTCGACCAGGATGATCGTGCGGCCCTCCTCGCGCAACTCGCGGATGAGCTCGATGCCGGTCCGGAGCTCGGTCGGGTTGAGGCCGGCGAGCCATTCGTCGAGGAGCAGGATCTCCGGCTCGCCGGCGAGCGCGCGGGCGAGCTCGACCCGCTTCTGGTCGATATAGGTCAGCGCCGAGATCGGCGCGTCGGCCATATGCGCGAGATCGACCCGCTCCAGCATCTCGAGCGAATGGTAATGCGCCTCGTCGCCCCAGCGGCGGACATGGCCGAACACCGCGCCGGCCTTGACGTTGTCGAGGACGCTGAGCGACGGCAGGAGCCGCACGAGCTGAAAGGTGCGCGCGACGCCGAGCCGCGCGATCCGGAAGGGCTCGAGGCCCGAGATCCGCTTATGGCCGAGCCGGATCTCGCCGGCGCTGAGCCCGAGCGCGCCGGAGATCAGGTTCATCATCGTCGTCTTGCCGGAGCCGTTCGGACCGATAAGGCCGAGCACCTCGTGCTCCGCGACCTCGAAGCTCATCGCGTTGACGGCGACGAGCCCGCCGAAGCGCTTGGTCGCGCCTTCGACCGAGATCACGATTTTCCGCCGCCGGCTCATGACGGCCTGCGGCGCAGACGCGCGATCAGCGCCTCGACGCGACCGGCGACGCCGTCGGGCAGGACGTAGACGATGAGAAGAAAGCACACGCCGAGCAGCAAGGTCGTCTGGTTCGGCGCCTGGATCGAGATGAACTCCCAGAGCAAGGTGAAGGGAACGATGCCGAGAAGCGGGCCCCAGAGCCGCCCGGCGCCGCCGAGGAGCGCCATGATGACGACCTGGAAGGACAGCATCGGCGAGAAGGCGGTCGCCGGCTCGATATAGGTGTAGCGCGGCGCCAGGAGCGCGCCGCAGAGCGCGGCGACCGCGCCCGAGACCATGAAGAGCAGGATCTTGGCCCGCGGCGTGTTCACGCCGCTATGCGCCGCCACCACCTCGTCATTGCCGATGATCCGGACCGCGAAGCCGAGCCGCGAGCGGCCGACGAGCCAGCCGATGAGCAGCACCGCGGCGGTCACGCCGAGGAGCTGCCAGTAGATCGTCTCCTCGGTCGCATCCGTCAGCACGTAGAGGCCGCGATGACCGCCGAAATTGTTCTGCAGCCAGGTGACGATCTGCCGGATCATCTCGGCGAGGCCGAGCGTGAAGATCACGAAATAGACGCCGGAGAGCCGGAGCGTGGTGAGGCCGACGAGAAAGGCGAGAAGCGCGCCCGCGAGGCAGGCGAGCGCCGCCAGGGCGTAGAAGGGCAGCGCGTCGATCCCGAGCGCGACGACGTAGGTTCCGAGTCCGAAGAACGCCGCCGTCGCCAAGGAGATGTAATGCGTCGGGCCGGAGAAGAGCGCCCAGCTCGTCGCCAGCGCGGCGTACATCAGGATGGTGACGCCGATGGTCAGGATGTAGCCGTCGCCGAGGAGCGGCACGAGCGCCGCGAGCCCGAAACCGAGGATCGCCAGCGCGAAATAGACGAGGTTCCGCGCGCCGAACGCGCTCGTCGAGCTCATCCGCCGGCCCTGCCGAAGAGGCCCTGCGGCCGGAAGAGCAGGATGAGGATGAACATCAGATAGGCGGCGGCGAGCGTCAGCCCCGGATCGATCCAGCGCGCCACCGCAGTCTCGGCCAGCCCGAGCGCGAAGGCGGCGACGATGGCGCCGCGCACGTCGCCGACGCCGCCCATGATGACGATGACGAGCGCCTTCATCGTGAAGGCGATGCCGGCCGAGGCGTCGAGCGTGAGATAGGTCGAGACGAGCGCGCCGCCGCAGGCCGTGACCGCGCCGCCGAGCGCGAAGGCGAACGCCGCGACCCGCTGCACGTCGACGCCGACGAGGCGCGAGGCGTCCGGCGCCGTCGCGACCGCGCGCACCACCATGCCGGCGCGGCTGAGATTGAGCCAGGCGTAGAGCGCGGCGCAGATCGCGACGGCGACGGCGAAGGCGACGATGCGGTTGAGGCCGAAATTCTCGCCGAAGACCTCGACCGGAACCGAGAGGAAGGAATAGTTGAAATAGTCGCCGCCGAAGACCGAGAGCATCAGGCCGACCAGGATGAAGCTGACGCCGAAGGTCGAGAGGATGCTGTCGACCTCGAGCTGGCCGCGGTTCTTGGCGCGCCGCACCAGAGGCTTCAGCATCACCCGATAGAGCAGCCAGCTGACGGCGAAGGCGATCGGCGCCACGGCGAGAACGCCGAGAAGCGGGCTGACCTCGGCCACGGTGAACAGCCAAAACGCCGCGAACCCGCCGACGACGAGCATCTCGCCATTGGCGAGGTTCATGATCCGGGCGACGCCGTATTGCAGGTTGAGCCCGAGCGCGATCAGCGCGTAGCTGCCGCCGAGCAGCAGCCCGGTGATGAGAACGTCCATTCCGCCCCCGCGGTGACGGCCGGCCCGGCCCGTCCGGGCCGGCCGCAGAGCCTAGGTTAGCCCCAGCCTTCCTTGAGCCGGACTTCGGCTTCGCCCTCGCGCCCGGTCGAGGCGACGCCGTGGAACACGCCGTCCTGCCACTGGCCGACGGTCCAGAAGACCGGATTGGCGTTGTTCTCGTCGAAGGCCATGTCGCCGAGCACGGTGTCGAAGGTCGTCTCCTTCAGATGCTCGGTGACCGCTGCACGATCGGCGCCAACCGCCTCGATCGCGTCGCCGAGGATCTGCATGGCGGCGTAGGTGGTCGCCGAGGCCCAATAGTCGGGCGCGCGCTCGGTCACGGCCAGATGCGCCGCGGCGTATTCCAGGAAGGCGGGCGAGTCCGGGTTGACGCCGCCGGCGCCGAGCACGTTCTCGGCCGAGGCGCCGAAGCGCTCGTGGAACGCCGGGAAGCAGGTGGCGACGGCGGTGTAGTAGGCGCGGACGTCGAGGCCCTGGATCATCGCCTGCTCGGTCAGGCCGAAGGTGTCCGGCGGATAGGACCAGGCGACGAAGGCGTCGGGCTCGGAGTCCTTGGCGCCCTGGATCACCGGCGAGAGGTCCTGCGTGCCGAGCGGATAAGACTGGTCGTAGACGATCTCGAGCCCGGCGGCCTCGAAGGCCGGCCGCGCGACGGCGGCGAGCTCGATGCCGAAGGCGTCGGCGACGTTGACCATGGCGACGCGCGGGCCGATCTGGCCGGCGTCGCGCATCGCGACGAGAATGTCCGAGACCGACTGCACGAAGGCGCTGGTGCTGCCGAGCGTGAAGAACATGCGCGGGAACTGGCCGCTCAGCTCCTCGATCTGGTCGGTGATCGCCGAGACCGCGATATGCGGATACTCGTAGCGGTCGAAGAGCGGCGCCGAGGCGATGTTGAGGCCGGTGCCGTAGGGCGCGACGATGAAGTCGGCGTCGTCCTGGGTGGCGAGGCGCTGGACGGCGCGGATGGTCTCGGACGGGTTGGTCTGGTCGTCGTATTCGACGATGCGCACGGTCATCTGCTCGCCGCCGACATTGAGGCCGCCGCTCTCGTTCACCTGACGCGCCCAGAGCTGGATGTTCGGCCAATGCGTCACCGCGGCGCCGCCGGCGAGCGGCCCGGTCTTGGGCGCCACCGCGCCGATGACGAGCTCGCCCGCCGCCCGGCCGCGACCGGCGATGAACGGCGTCGCCAGCGCCGCGGCGCCGGCGCTCATCAGAAACGTTCTGCGCTTCATCTCTCTCTCCCTGCGTTTGGTCTTGGTTGGGCCGCTAAACGGCCTGCGGTCGGTTCGGTATCAGAGCTACGGTCTCGGCGTCATTGCAACAAGACGTTGTAAGAGCGCTCGAAGGCCGACGGCCCGCGCTGCGTTGCGAAGCGTGACGCGCATGGCGCACAGAGCTCGGCCTCGAGGGCGCGAGACGCTATCCGAAGCTTAGGCGCAGCGGGGCGAGGTCGAGGCCGCGGAAGCGCGCGGTCCAGCTCTCGCCCGGGATCGCGGCCGGCGCCTCGGTCAGCGTGCCGGTGGTCACGATCTCGCCGGCCTCGAGCGGCGCGCCGCCAGGCCGACGACCGATCTCCTCGACGAGGAAGCGAAGCGCGAGGAGCGGCCCGCCGAGCACGTCTCTCGCATGGCCGTCGAAGCGCGCGCCGCGGTCGCTTTCGAGCGCGACGTCGAAGTTCGAGAGCGCGTCGAGGCGCGCGCGGGCGGCGCCGGCGAGCGCCAGCGTCGGACCGAGAACGAGCGCGCCGTGGACGCCGTAGGCGGCGACGGCGTCGGCGGCGGCGAAGCTCCAGCCGGGAAAGATCGAGTAGACGACCTCGAAGCCGGCGGCGACCCAGTCGACGCATTGGGCGAGCTCTTCGGCGCTCATGCCTTGCGCCGGCGCGCGCGCGAGATGGAGGACGAGCTCCGGCTCGATCCGAGGCTCGGGCGTGAGCGCGAGATCGAAAGCCGGATGCGACGCGGACGGCCCGCGCACGGTCCGGTCGTAGACGTAACTCCAGATCGGCGCCGCGATCCCGAAATCGCCCCAGACCGCGCGGTTGGTGAAGCCGATCTTGCGCCCGACCGCCCGCTCGCCGCGCGCTTCGCGGAGCGCGCGCAGCCGCGCGGCGACGGCGTAGGCCGCGTCGAGATCGAAGCCGGGCCAGCGCGCCGTGAACGGCGCGACCTGACGCGCCGTCCCCAAGAGATCGAACGCCTCTCGGCCGATGACCTCGGCTTGCGACACCGCGTGCTCCGTCACGTCTCGATCTCCCCTCATTCGTTCGCCGAAGCTTAGCTGCGAAGCGACCCGGCGGCTATACTCGCCGGCGCCGCCGTCGTCGCCGGTCCGCCACGCCGCCTTCCGCCACCGACCAGGCGGACGCAAGAAACGGCGATGGCCGCTACTCTTGGTCACCACCCCTCTGCCCCGCAGATCCGACCAATTTCGCCAACCGCGAAGTAGCAGAGGCGTGGACGCGCCACGTTCGGCGCGAACTTTCGCTTGTCGAACTCGGAACACTTCTTTTTGAGCACTTCTTGTTGAGTATTTTTGTATCGGGCCGTATCTAATCTGGTTTCCGTGTTCGCCTCGGCCTAAAAACTGCTTGAATATTTCCTCTAAAAACCAAACCCGCCATTGAAAAAGATCATCGCTCTCCTAAGTCACATGGGATAAGCGTGGGGTGAACAAAAGATCTCAGAACGGCAACTTGAAAAGCTCGCTCGACACGGATCGTCGCCCCCTTGCGCGCGCGAAGGGCCGCCGGCGCCGAGGGCGAAGCAAGGAACGCCTCTAAGGAACGCCTCTGTTGAACGACCTCGAACCAGAACCCTTCGCCTCAGATCGGGCGAAGGGCGACGTCCCGAAAATCCGCGCCTGCCTATGCTGTTCGAAGCCCTTCGAAAGCAGCGGATTCAGCGAGCGGATATGCCGGAAATGCAAAGGCTCGTCGACATTTAGACAGGGCTAGTGTCCGCGATCTGAAATTCGCTTCATAGTCGCGGCCGAGGGCGTTGCGAGTTTCAGATCCGTAAAGGACGCTAGAATCAATAAGTTGCTCGTGCGGTTTCGGTTCCTAAATGCGCTCCGGCGCTTGCGGATAAATGTGGCGAATTTCGCAACCGCCACACCAGAGCAGGATCTGATTAGGTGGATGCAACGCTGATGACGCGCTCATCCAGGGATGACGTCGTCATCCCGGAAAGCCGCAGGCTTATCCGGGATCCAGGGCCGGT
>CAZPTD010000255.1:0-6503 GCA_964588915.1 uncultured Neomegalonema sp.
TGGACGCTCCTTGCGCGCCCGACGCGGCGTTCGACATCGCCGCTTGGCGCAGCAACCGCCCGTTCTACGAAGAACTCGCCGCGCGGCGCGGCGCCGTCTACGACGCCGTCAACCGCGTCGACGCCGACGCCGTCGTCGACCTCGCCCGCCACTACGTCGCCGCCGGTCTCGGCTACGAGGCGACGGCGATCCCCGAGAGCTTCGGCGTCGACACGCCGGAGGCGCGCGTCGTCGCCGCGATGGGCCGCGTCGTCGAGGGCCTGCCGCCCGCGCCCGGCGACGCCTTCGCGCGCGCCGAGCCCTGCCCCGGCCGGCACGGCCTCTGGCAAGCGGCGGCGCTCGCCGAGACCGACCCCGTCGCCGCCGCCGCCGCCTATGCGGGCTCGGGACGCACGCTGCCGCAGACGCCGGAGCCGCTCCGCCGCCTCCTCGGCGCCCGGATCGGGCGCGCGCTGGTCGCCGCCGGCGAGTTCGAGGCCGCGCGCGATCTTCTCCAGCTCCTCGGCCGCTCGGTGGCGCCGCCGAGCGACGAGATGCTCCTCGTCGAAGCCGAGCTCCTGCTCGAGGAGGGCCGCGACGCGGCCGGCCGCGCGCTCCTGAGACGCGTCGCCGCCTCGCGCGGGCCGCTCAATGTCGTGGCGCTCGTGCGTCTCAGCGAAGAGCTCGAGCCGCCGCGCGACGCCGCCCAGGTCGCGCCGCTCGCCCTGCGCCTCTCCGACGCGGCGACGGAATGGCGCGGCGAGCCCTACGCCGAGACCCTCGTCGCCGCCGAGGCGAAGCTGCGCGCGCGCTTCGGCGATCTCGTCGGCGCCGTCGACGCCGTCGACCGGCTGCAGGCGCGGCTCGATCCGCCCTCGCCGCGGCTCGCCGCGCTGCGCGGCGCGCTCATCGAGACCGAAATCGCGGCCGTCGCCCGGCTCGGCGACGGCGAACGCACCGCCGCGACGATCGAGGTCGTCACGGCCGCGGCGTCCGACGCCGAGGGCGTGCGGCTCAGGCTGCTGCTCGGCGAGGCGCTGATCGACAGTTCGACGGCGCATCTCGCGCCGCTCGTGCTGCCGATCGAGCTCCAGCAGGCCGATCCGCGCGCCGCCGACATCGCCGTGCGCGCCGCCGCGGCCGCGAGCCTGACGGGCGCGCCCGAGCGCTATCCGGACGCGCCCGGGAGCGCGCAAGGGCCTCCGCCGATCGAGACCGCCGATCCCGAGCCGGCGGCGGAGCTGGCCTTCGCGCCGCTCAGAGAGCGCGCCTTCGCCGCCTATCTCGGTCCGCCCGAGCGCCGCCAAGCGGTCGTCGCCGAGCTCGAGGCCTCCGATCATCCGGACGCGGCGGCGCTGCTCAGCATGCTCACGCGCTCGACCGAAGAGACGAGCGCGGCCTTCGGGCCGCTCGTCCAGACGCCGACCGCGCTCACCGACGGGCGCGCGCTGCTCGAAGACCTCGACGCCGAGCTCGAACTCATGAGGGAGATCGCCAGAGATGGATAACGCCTCTTACGTCACCGTCAGCCGTCAAGCGGGCCTGCTCGACCAGCTCGACGTCATCGCGACCAACATCTCGAACGCGGAGACCACCGGCTATCGGCGGGAAGTCACGGTGTTCAGCGAATTCGTCGAGGAGACCGGCGGCGAGACCGGCAGCATCTCGATGGCGACGGTGCGCGCGCGCTTCGCCGACGTCACCCAAGGCGTGATCGAGGCGACCGGCTCCGCGCTCGACGTCGCGATCGAAGGCGACGGCTTCTTCGTCGTCGAGACGCCCGAAGGCGAGCGGCTGACCCGCGCCGGCTCCTTCACCACGGACGTTGACGGCGCGCTCGTGACCCTGAACGGCAGTTTCGTCCTCGACGAAGGCGGCGCGCAGATCTTCATCCCGCCGAACGCCGGCGGCGTTCTCGTCGCGCCGGACGGCACGATCTCCGCCGACGGAGAGCAAATCGGCCAGATCGCCCTCGTCACCGTCGAGGATCCGGCGCAGCTCAGGCATTCGGGCGGCGTGCTCCTGATTTCGGATCAGCCGCTCCTTCCGGCCGAGGGCGCCCGCGTCGTCCAGGGCTTCCTCGAATCCTCGAATGTCGACCCGCTCCTCGAGATCACGCATCTCATCGAAGTGCAGCGCGCTTACGAGCTCGGCCAGAGCCTCATCGAAGACACCGCGGCGCTCGCGGAGCGGACGATCCGCGCGCTCGGCCAGCCGCTCGGCTAACGCGCCGGCTGCGAGCGCAGACCTGAAACCAGAAGAAAGGAGACCGAAATGCGCGCATTGAAGATCGCCGCCACCGGCATGGACGCGCAGCAGACGCGCGTCGAGGTCATTTCCAACAACATCGCTAATATGAGCACCACCGGCTACAAGCCGCGACGGGCCGAGTTCGCGGATCTGCACTATCAGCAGGTCAGCGCGCCGGGTTCGATCACCTCGACGACCGGCACCATCCTGCCGACGGGCGTGCAGCTCGGCCTCGGCGTGCGCACCGCCGCCGTCCATATGCAGGTGACGCAGGGCGCGATGATCGGCACCGGAAGCCCGCTCGACGTCGCGATCGAAGGCAGGGGCTGGTTCCCGGTCACCATGCCCGACGGCGCGATCACCTACACCCGCGACGGCGCTTTCAACCGCAACCCCGACGGGCTCGTCGTCACCTCGGACGGCTACCAGGTCGGCGACGGCGTCACGATCCCCGAAGACGCGCAAGAGGTGAAGATCAACGCCGACGGCGAGATCTACGTCGTCTTCCCCGACGACCCGGCGCCGCAGCTCATCGGCGCGATCGAAGTGGCGCTCTTCGCCAACGAGAAGGGCCTCACCGCCCTCGGCGGCAACCTCTTCGCCGAGAGCGCCGCTTCGGGCGAGCCGCAGCTCGGCCAGCCGGGAACGGAAGGCCGCGGCTCGGTGCGCCAGGGCTATCTCGAGGCGTCCGCCGTCGACGTCGTCGCCGAGATCACCGAGCTGATCGAAGCGCAGCGCGGCTACGAAATGAACTCCAAAGTCGTCACCGCCGCCGATCAGATGCTGAGCGCGACGGTCCAAATCCGGTAATCGAAAGGGTCTCGCCATGAACACGCACATCGTTCCGGCGCCGTCGCCCGCCATCGCTCTGCGCGCCGCGGCGCTGGCGGCGATCGTCCTCGCCGCCGGCCCGAGCTTCTCCTCGGCCGAGGTCGTCGTGCCGCGCGAGAACATCCGCGCGGGCGTCGTGATCGAGCCCGAGCACATCGCGGTCATCCGCGGCCAGGCGAGCCCCGGCGAGATCGAGCTCGCCGAAGAGGCGATCGGCCTCGCGGCGCGCGCGACGCTCTATCGCGGACGGCCGATCCGCGCCGAGGATCTCGGGGCGCCGATCGTCGTCGAGCGCAACAGCTTCGTCGCGCTCGAGTTCCGCCGCGGCGCGCTCTCGCTCAGCACGGAGGGGCGCGCGCTCGACGAGGGCGGCGTCGGCGACCGCGTCCGCGTGATGAATCTCGACAGCCGCCGGACGGTTTTCGGCGTCGTCGTCGCGCCCGGCCGGGTGGAGGTGCGCTGATGCCGTCCCGCCGCTCCGCGCTTCGCCCGTCGCCGCTGCTGCGCGCGCTCCGCGCCGGCGCCGCGATCGGCGCCTGCTTCGGCCTCTCCGGCTGCCTCAACTCGCTGACGAGCTACACCGACCCGCCGCAGATGTCGCCGGTCGCCCAGTCGCGCCAGGCGATCGACCCGAGCCTGCCCTCGGCCGGCTTCGACATGGATCGCTACGCCTTCCGCCTCGGCGCGAACGCGCGCGCGAGCGCCTACGGCGCCGGCGATCGGCCGGGCGCCTATCCCGAGCCGTCGGCGCAGCGCGAAACCCGGAGCGGCGGCGGCTCGCCCTCGCTCTACCAGCAGGGCCTGCCGCCGCGCTACCGCATCCAGACGGGCTCGATCTACAGCGACCGGCGCGCCCGCGCGATCGGCGATCCGGTCACCGTGATCATCGAGATCTCCGAGAGCGCCAGCCTCACCGCCTCGAGCACCCGCAGCCGCGGCAACGCGACGGCCATCGGCGCGCCCACCGTGTTCGGCCTCGAGCAGATCGTCGACCGGATCATCCCGGGCGACACCGTCGGCCTCGCCGCCGGCGCGCAAGCCGAGACCGACACGTCGAGCACCGGCCAGGGCAGCGTCTCGCGCGACGAGACCGTCGACGTGCGCATCGCCGCGACCGTGGTCGACGTCCTGCCGAACGGCAACCTCGTCATCGTCGGCAGCCAGGAGATCCGCGTCAATTTCGAGCTCCGCGACGTGCAGGTCGTCGGCGTGGTCCGCCCGAGCGACATCGCCCGCGACAACACGGTCACGCATGACCGCATCGCCAGCGCGCGCGTCTCGATCGGCGGCGACGGCCCGGCCTTCAACGCCACCGGCCAGACCTATGGGGAGGTGATCGTCGAGGGCCTGAGGCCGTTCTGAGCGGTCGGCGGCCGGCTTGTCCGCCGTCAGGGGGCGCCGGGCTCGACGGCCTGGCGACGCCGCCGAGCGCCCGCCTCCGACGACCGACGGCTGACCGCTGACGACTTCCCGTAACGCGGCGCTAACCGCGCTCTGGCAGAATGCCTGAGCGGCGTTGCGCGCCGCACAACACTCCTCTCGGAGCGCGCGATGAGACTGATACTGCCGATCCTTCTCGCTCTCATCGGCGTCGCCGCCGGCGGCGCCGTCGGCTACTATTACGTGTCCGCGAAGAAGGCGAGCGAGACGGAGACGACCGCGGCCGATCCGGAAGCGACCGACGCGGGCGCGCCGGACGAGGCCGCGCTCGAGGCGGTCGGCGGGCGTCGCTACGCGCTGCAGGAGGCGGCGGCGGACAGCGAGTATCTTCCGCTCAGCCGCAAGCTGATCGTGCCTTTCGAGCGCCGGAACGGCCGCAAGGCCTATGTCGCGGTGGACGTGACGTTGGAGATGGGCCCGGGCGAGAGCGACTTCGCGACGCTGCACGAGCCGAAGGTGATCGACGCCTTCCTGCGCGTTCTGATCAATTTCGCCGCCACCGGCGCCTTCGACGACACCGGGCAGGCCTCGGCGACGCTCGACGAGCTCAACGCCGAGCTTCTGAGCGCGGCCGAGGCGGTGCTCGGCTCGCGGATCCGCGGCGTTCTGATCGCGAACATCCTCACGCAGGACGAGTAGAGAGCGACGGGTCGGCGGTCGGCGGTCGCCCGAAACAGCGATCGACCGCCGCCCGCGCCGTTCTCTTACGACGTCACCGCCTCGACGATCGACGTCATCGCCGACGAGACGTCGGCGCCGGGCTGGCGCACCGCGTTCACCTGATCGGCCTGGATGACATAGCCGTTCTCGAGGATGAGCGCCTGGGCGCCGTCGATCACGCGCGCCTCGACCACGCGCGAGAAGTCGGCGCTGCTGTAGTTCTGCTTCGTCTCGGCGCCCTCCTCGTCGACGAAGGTCAGCTCGAAATCGATGAAATAGGCGCCGGCTTCGGCCTCCGAGCCGTCCGACTTCGCGCCGTCCCAAACGAGCGCCGTCGCGTCCTTGGGATCGTACGAAATCTCGGCGATGACGTTCTCGTCGGCGTCCTTGATCAGCGCGCGCGCCGATTTGGCGTTCTCGTCGACCAACGGATCGAAGCTCAGCGCGTCGCCGTCGAAGCTGAAGGCGAGGCCGGGCGCGCTCACCTCCATGCCGACCCAGCTCGCGAGCTGGGCGACGTTGCGCTCGGTCGTCACCGCGATCAGCTCCTCGAGACGCTCGTTGGCGTTGATCTGCTGCTCGACCGTGGTGAAGGTCGCGATCTGGGCGACGAACTCGGTCGAGTCCTGCGGATTGAGCGGATCCTGGTTGTTCAGCTGCGTCGTCAGCAGCGTGAGAAAATCATCGTAATCGGCGAGAGCGGCGTCGGTGATGGCGCTGTCGCTGGCGCCGCTCGAGGTCGCGGCGGCGGCGACGGCGGCGGTGGAGGAGGAGATGGCGTCGGTCATGGGTGCAACCTTTCGATCGAAGGACCGCGACGGGTTCAAACGCGCAGGTCGAGGCGTCCGTCGAGCATGGCGCCGCGCGCGGGCGGCGGCGGCGCGATGACGTCGGCGGCGTCGAGGAAGCCGACGCGCGAGACGACGCGCCGCGCCTCGTCCTCGTCGGCGAAGCGCGGACGGTCGTCGCCGCCGCGCGAGAAGGTCATGTCGTCGAGCGTCAGCCCGGCCTCGCGCAACTCGCGCGCGAGTTCGTCGCTATGGCGGCGCAGAAGATCCAGCGTCTGCTCGCGGTCGGCCTGGACGATCACGCGGACGCGGCCGGCCTCGTCGAAGGCGAGCTCGAGGCTGACGCGGCCGAGCTCCGGCGGATTGAGCGCGACCTCGAAGCGCGTCTGACCGCCGCTCTGAAGCATCGCCGCGCTGATCTGGCTCGCCGCGGCGCGCGCCGTCTCCGCGCCGTGGCCGCCGGAGAGCGCCGCGGTCGCCGCATGCGCCGCGCCGGAAGAGAAGGGCGCGACGGCGCCGCCACGGCCGATGGCGCCGAAGCCGAGATCGAGGCGC
>CAZPTD010000256.1:0-6493 GCA_964588915.1 uncultured Neomegalonema sp.
CGGCGTCATCCGGGATGACGGCGTCATCGGCGTTGCATCCGCCTCAACAGATCCTACTCTAACCCGGCAGGATCGGCGCGAGCGCCGCGAGCGTCAGCAGCGACAGGATCGTCGAGGCGAGGATCGTCTTCGACACGACGTCGATGATCGGCTGCGTTGCGTTGTAGTGGAGCGCCAGCACGAAGGGCATCGCGCCCGACGGGCCGGCGGCGACGAAGACGAGCGGTCCTGTCCACGATGCCGGCGCGCCGGCGGCGCTCACCATAGCCAGGGCGATCAGAGGCGCCGCGACCAGCTTCAGACCGAGCGACGTCAGCATCACCGGATCGCGCTCGAAGAGGCGCGTCTTCGCCAGCATGACGCCGAGCGCGAAGAGGATCACCGGCGCCGCCGCCTTGCCGGCGAATTCGGTCAGGGTCAGGATCCCTGACGGCGCCCAGTCGCCGGTGAGGTTGATCGCCAGGCCCGCGGCCAGGCCGAGCAGCGACGGATTGCGCAGCAGCATGCGCGGAACCGCGCTGAGCGAGCGGCGTTCCGAACCGATCAGCTCCATGATGAAGACCGTGCCGCAAAAGAGCACCGCGGCGTCGACGAAGGCCGTCGCCGCAATCGGCTCCGCGGCCGGGTCGCCGGCCAGGATTTCCGCGATCGGCAACGAGAAATAGAAATGGTTGATGAAGATCGCCGTCATGCCGAGCAGGATCGCGTCGCGCAGCCCGAAGCCGAAGAGCCGCGCGAAGATCCAGGTGGCGACGGCGTAATGCAGGATCTCGCCGAGGAGATACGCGCCCATGATCTCGAGACGATACGTCTCGATCGGCGCGGTGGCGGCGAGGAAGACGAAGAGCGCCGGCTGGGCGATGTAGAAGACGAAGCGATTGAGCGCCCGCGCCGCGTCGGCCTCGAAGAGCCCGGCCCGCGCGAAGAGCACGCCGAAACCCATCACCGCGAAGATCGGTAGGATCGGGTCGGCGAGCGCCGACAGCATCTCGGTCATGGATGATCGACCATCGGCGGTTCGACGGGCGCCTCAAGCGCCCTGATGCGCCGCTTCGAGCGCGGCGACGTCGATCTTCTTCATCGCCATCAGCGCCTGCATGACCCGCGCCGTCGCCGCCGGATCCGCGCTCTTGACAAGCTCGCCGAGCGCCTTCGGCACGATCTGCCAGGAGAGGCCGTAGCGGTCCTTGAGCCAGCCGCAGCGCCCTTCCTTGCCGCCGGTCGTCAGCGCCGACCAGAGCCGGTCCGTCTCCTCCTGGTCTTCGGTGCGCACCGCGATCGAGGCGGCGTCGGTGAAATGCGGACCCTTGCCGCCGTTGAGCGCCTGGTAGGGCGCGCCGGCGAGCGTGAACTCGACGACGAGCGCCGGCGCGTCGGGCGCGACGCGCGTGATCTCGCCGATCTCCGATCCCGGCAGCAGCTCGACATAGAAGCGCGCCGCCTCTTCGGCGACGCCGTCGAACCAGAGGCAGGTGCTGAGCTTGGCGGTCATCGGACTCTCCGGACGGAAGGCGTTCTCGCCGACGCGCCTATCCGAAGCGCCGCCGCGCCGCAATGGAGCGCGGCGGTTCTCAGAGCGGGCGCTCGAGAAACGCGACCTCTTTCACGCCCGGCTCATGCGCCGCCGAGCCGACCTGCGCGAAGCCGAGCCGCTGATGAAAGCGCATCGAGCCCGGATTGGGCGGCAGCGTGTTGACCTCGCAGACGACCGCCGCGGCCCCCGCCGCCGCCGAGGCGAAGGCGGCCGCGTAGAGCGCCCGGCCGATCCCGCTCCCGCGCGCCGCCGCGGCGACGGCGATCCGGTCGACATAGGCGAAGCGCGGCCCGTCGCCGCGGGCGAGACGCGCCTCGAACCAGCGGTAGTTCGGGCTCCGGTAGTCGGCGCCCGGCGCGATCAGGAGCAGAAAGCCGAGCGGCGCGTCCGCCGCGTCGACCGCGACCAAGGTCGTGGCCTGCGGCGACGCGATCAGCCGCGCGAGCTCGGCCTCGGTCACCGCGCCGACGCCCGGCGTCGCCGCGTCGTTGAGCGCCCAAAGCGCGGCGAGATCGCGCGCTTCGGCCGGTCGGATGGGAACGGTTCCGGTCATGCCGCTCCGGTCGCCCGGAACGGCCGATCGGTCAAGCCCGCGGATCAGGCGGGCTTGAGCGGCAGGCGGAGCTCGGTGATCGACTCCTCCGCGCCGCCTTGCCCGGCCATCCGGACGTAGAGCTCGTAAGCCGGCGCGTTGGCCGGCTCGCGCCCGCTCTGCGGCAGCCACTCCGCATAGAGGCCGCGCCACGCCTCGGCCAGCCCTGAGTAAGGACCGACATGACGATAGACCGCGTGCTCGCCGGCGGCGATCTCGACGAGATGCGCCGGCGCGCTCGGATCGAAACCGTCCGGAACCGAAACGCAGGCGTCGGCGCGCAGCTCGGCCTCCGGCGTCGACTCCGGGTCGTCGTAGTAGATGCCGATAAAGGCGGCGTCGGGCCGCATCAGCCCTTGCGCGCCCGCCCAAGCCCCAAGTTGCTCGAACGCGGCGCCGACCTTCGGGTAGGGGCCGCGATGCGCGATGGCCGCGAGCCGATAAGCGGGCGTCTGTTTGACTTCGACGTTGTCGATGAATTTGCTCAAGATGGTCTCCACAGGTTGCGGCGCGCCGGCGCGGAAGGCCGCGGGACCGGCGCGATAGGCGGCGGCGAAAGCGCGGGTGAACGCCTCGACGCCGCCATAGCCCGCCTCGCGGGCGATCTCGGCCACCGGACGATCGCTGTCGAGAAGCGCCGCCGCCGCGCGGTCGAGCCGAAGCCGCCGCACGGTCTGGGCCGGCGTCTCGCCGGTCATCGCTCGGTAGATCCGATGGAAATGGAAGCGCGAGAAGCAGGCGATCTCGGCCAGGGCGTCGAGATCGAGCTCGCCGCCGCCTTCCGCCACCGCGCGCTCGATATGAGCGAGCACCCGGTCGATCCGCGCCCGATAGCTCTCCACCGTCGCGTCTCTCGCCCGTCTCTCGTCGCTCATGACCGAACCCGCCTGTCCGCTGCGCTTCCGAGGTCCGGTTAGCAAATGCGCGATTGATCGATCTTGCGAAACTCTCGCGAGCGAAGATCGGCGCCTCAACCGATCGCCGCCGCCGCCTCGAACACCATCGCATGCCGCGCGGCGATGACGCGCGGATCGTCGCCATAGCCGCCGCCGAGCGCCGTCGCCATCGGCAGGCCGGCGCCGCGCAGCCTCTCGACGACCATTCGCTCCCGCGCCGCCAGGCCGGCGTCGGTGACGGCGAGCCGGCCGAGCCGGTCCTCGACATGGATGTCGACGCCGGCGTTGTAGAAGGCGATGTCGTAAGGCCCGAGCGCCAGCGCCGCGGCGAGCGCGCGGTCGACCGTCTCGAGATAGGCGTCGTCGTCGAGCCGGTCCTCGAGGCCGATATCGAGATCCGACGTCGCTTTGGGATGCGGATAGTTCTTCTCGGCGTGGATCGAGACGGTGACCACGTCCGGATCCGCGGCGAAAATCCGCGCCGTGCCGTCGCCCTGATGGACGTCGCAATCGAAGACGAGCGCCCGGACGATCCGGCCGCGCGCCTTCAAGAGCCGAACCGCGACCGCGACGTCGTTGAAGGTCGAGAAGCCGGCGCCGCCCTCGGGCCCGGCGTGATGCGAGCCGCCGGCGGTGTTGCAGCCGATCCCGAAGGCGAGCGCCATCTCGCCGGCCAGGACCGTGCCGGCCGCGGCGAGCCGCGCCCGGCGGATCACGCGCTCCGTCGGCGGCAGGCCGATCCGCCGGACCTCTTCTTCGCGCAGCTCCAGCGCGAAGGCGCGGCTCACATAGTCCTGATCATGCGCCAGCGCGATCTGCCCCGCGCTCGCCGGCTGCGGCGCGACATAGCCGCCCGGCCGCATCAGCCCGCGATCGATCAGGAGCTCGCGAACGTAGCCGTATTTCGACATCGGAAAGCGATGATCCGAGCGCAGCGGCGCCTGATAGTCCGGATGGTGGATTATCTGCAGCGCCATGTTTAAGTAAGCCTTGTTGTCGTACACGGCGCGCGCCTCCGCCGCGCCGTCTCTAAGGACAGACCGATGCTCGTCCATCCGATCCGCGACGTCGAGCGATTGGCGCGCTGGCGCCGGCCCGAAGCGCTGCTCATGCTCTTCGCGCTGGCCATGCCGCTCGCCTTCTCGGTCTGGATGGCGATGCTCAACAACTTCGCCTACGAGCTCGCGCGTTTCGACGGCGCCGATATCGGCGCGGTGCAGGCGATTCGCGAGATCCCGGGCTTCCTGGCGATCCTCGTCGTCTATCTCTTGTTCTTCTTCCGCGAGCAAACGCTCGCCATCGTGTCGCTGCTCCTGCTCGGGATCGGCACGGCGATCACCGGCTACCTGCCGAGCTTCTGGGGCATCGCGCTCACCACGCTGATCAGCTCCATTGGCTTTCACTATTACGAGACCGTCAACCAGTCGCTGCAGCTGCAATGGATCCCGAAGGAGCGGGCGCCGATCGTGCTCGGGCGGCTCGGCGGCGTCGGCTCCTCGACCGCCTTCATCGCCTTCGGGTTGATCTGGTTCGCGACCCTGCCGAGCGATCCGGGTTTCCACGATCATCTCGCGCTGCTCGCGACCGCCGGCGCCGGCTCCGGCCTTCTCGCCGGCGCGCTCGCGGATCTCGCGCTCTCGGGCCACGCGCCGCTCGAGATCTTCCGCGACCCGCCGCCCTACGAGCTCCTCTACCTCGCCGGCGGCGCGGCGACGGTGATCCTCGCCATCGCGGCCTGGGCGCTCTATCCGCGCTTCGCCGAGGCGACGACGCAACAGCGCAAGCTCGTGCTCAAGCGCCGCTACTGGCTCTATTACGCCTTTGTCGGCCTCGGCGGGGCCCGGCGCCAGATCTTCGTCGTCTTCGCCTACTTTCTCTTGGTCGAGCGCTTCCACTTCTCGCTGCACGAGATGGTCACGCTCCTGATCATCAACCACGCGGTCAACGTCTACTTCTCGCCGATGATGGGCCGGATGACGCACCGCTTCGGCGAGCGGGCGGTGCTGACCTTCGAATATGTCGGCCTGACCTTCATCTTCCTCGCCTACGCCTTCGTCGCCGATCCGCTCTTCGCCGCGGTGCTGTTCGTGCTCGACCATCTCTTCTTCGGGCTGCATTTCGCGCAGCGGACCTATTTTCAGAAGATCGCCGACCCCGAGGATATCGCGCCGACCGCCGCGGTCGCCTTCACCATCAATCACATCGCCGCGGTGACGCTGCCGTTGCCGCTCGGGCTTCTATATCTCTACGCGCCCGGCGCCGTCTTCGGCCTCGGCGTGGCGCTCGCGCTCCTATCGCTCGTCATCGCGCAGCTCACGCCGCGCTGGCCGGCGAAAGGCGCCGAGACGCTCTTGACGATCCGGCGCGCGGCGGCGCATCCGGCGGAATAGGCGGCGCGCTCCGGCGTCGGCCAGAGCGATTAAACAGGGCGATCAAACTTCTGGAGAGCGAGAGATGGCGAAGATCACCTATATCGAGTTCGGCGGCGCGGAGCACACGGTCGACGTCGCCGACGGCATGACCGTGATGGAAGGCGCGCGCGACAACGCCATTCCGGGCATCGACGCGGATTGCGGCGGCGCCTGCGCCTGTTCGACCTGCCACGTCTATGTCGACGCCGCTTGGGTCGACAAGCTGCCGACGATCGAGGCGATGGAGGAGGACATGCTCGACTTCGCCTATGAGCGCAAAGACAACTCGCGCCTCTCCTGCCAGCTCAAGGTGAGCTCGGAGATCGACGGCCTCGTGGTGCGGATGCCGGAAAAGCAGGCCTGAGCCGGCGCGCCTCGCGCACCCTTTTGAAAAACGACAAAAAAAAGCCCGGCCGAGCGCCGGGCTTAGTGTTATGAGCGAGGGATGCGTCAAACTTCCGCTCCACTATAGCGAGGACGGCGCCACGTTTCACGCAGTTTTTCCGGTTTCGGCGCGGCTTTTATCTGGAGAAGGTTGACTTCACGGCGATTCGAAGCCGGCGGGCGCCCTAAAACGCTGTTGATCCGCGCCGAGGCGCTGCTAGAGGTCTCCTCGGACCGACGCGCCGCTGTCGCGGACGCGCGTCGACAGGCCAGTTTGCGAGGATGAGATGGCGAACAAGACATATGACAACGCCGCCGCCGCCCTGGACGGGCTTCTATTCGACGGGATGCACATCGCCGCGGGCGGCTTCGGCCTTTGCGGCATTCCGGAGCTCCTGATCGCGGCGATCCGCGACGCCGGAACCAAGGACATCACCATCTACTCGAACAATTGCGGCGTCGACGATTTCGGTCTCGGCGTCCTGCTGCAGACCCGGCAGATCAAGAAGATGGTCAGCTCTTATGTCGGCGAGAACGCCGAATTCATGCGCCAGTATCTCGCAGGCGAGCTCGAGCTCGAGTTCAACCCGCAGGGCACGCTGGCCGAGCGCATGCGCGCCGGCGGCGCGGGCATTCCGGGCAACTACACCTACACCCGCGTCGGCACCGTGATCGC
>CAZPTD010000257.1:0-6444 GCA_964588915.1 uncultured Neomegalonema sp.
ACGCGAGCGTGAACGGGCCGGTGTCGTGTTAGGGATGCTCCTCGTCGAGCATGCGGTCGAAGTTGAACTTGACCGCCTCGGCGGTCAGCGGCGAGCCGTCATGGAAGGTCACGCCGCTCCGGAGCGTGAAGGTGTAGACGGCGCCGTCCTCGGAGATGGTCCAGCTCTCCGCCAGCGCCGGCTCGACCTCGAGCGTGCCGTCCTTATAGCGGACGAGCCCGTCATAGACGTTCATCAGAATGCGGAAGTCGTTGACCGCCGTCACCGCGTGCGGATCGAGCGATTTGGGTTCGGCGATCTGGCCGACGACCAGGACGCCCGGCGGCGTCTGCGCCAGCGCCGTCGGCGCGGCGAACGCCCAAGCGACCGCGAGCAAGGCGGCGAAAATGCGTCTCATCAGAATCTCCCTTCCGGTGGCGTTCGCCAATTGATGCTTAAAAATTTTGCATTAGCAACAATTTATCATAATAAATGGACGACAGGGAGGCGGCCGCCTTCGGGGCGGGCGCCAACGGACGATCGCATTGAAAAGCGAGCGCAATTTCATGGCCAATGCGGACATCTCGATCGACTCGGACCGCCTGCGCGCCTTGCTCGACGGCGTCAACGCCTTCGGCCGCGACGCCGAGACGGGCGGATTCAACCGAATCGGATACTCCGACGCCGACATGGACGCGCGGCGCTGGGTCGCCGAAGAGATGCGGCAAGACGGCCTGTCCGTCCGGACGGACGCCGTCGCGAACGTCTTCGGCCGCTACGGGCCCGAGGACGGCGCCTGCGTCATGATCGGCTCGCATCTCGACACCGTGCCGAACGGCGGCGCCTTCGACGGCGCGCTCGGCGCGTGCGTCGCGCTCGAATGCGTCCGGGCGATGCGCGACGCGGGATGGGCGCCGGAGCGGGCGGTCGTGGTCGTCGCGACCGCCGAGGAAGAGGGCCGCTTCGGCGGCATGCTCGGCTCGCAGGCGATCGCCGGCCAAGTGACGGACGACTGGATCGCAGAGGCGAAAGACGCCGAGGGCGCGCGCCTCGCCGACGCGTTGCGCGCTCAGGGTCTCGCGCCGGAGGACGCGCCGCGCGCCGCCTGGAGACACGGCGACGTCGCGGCCTTCCTGGAGCTCCATATCGAGCAGGGGCCGGTTCTGGAGGCGGAAGGCGTTCCGATCGGCGTCGCCACGGCGGTCTCCGGCGTCTGCAATCTCTTCGCGCGCTTTGAAGGCGTCGCCAATCATTCCGGCGCGACGCCGATGCATTTGCGCGCCGACGCCTTCGCGGGGCTGACGCAAGTCGCCTCGCGCCTCGAAGGGATCCTGCGGACGCATGGCACCGACGAGGCGCGCGCGACCATCGGGCAGGTCGAGATCCGGCCGAACTTCCCGCACACCATTCCCGGCGTCGCGGAGTTCTCCGTCATCCTCCGCGATACCGAGGAGGCCGCGTTGCGCGCGCTCGACGCGGCGACGCGCGCGGCGATCGCCGACGCGGCGGCGGCGCGCGGGCTCCGCCACGCGATCGAGGAGCGCAGTTGGCTGCCGCCGGTCGCGCTCGATCGCGGCTTGCAGCGGATGTTGATGGAGGAGGCCGCCGCCATGGGCGCGCCGGCGACGCGCATGCCCTCGGGCGCCGGCCACGACGCCCAGACCATGCAGGCGCTCTGTCCATCGGGCCTCGTCTTCATCCCGAGCCGCGGCGGCGTCAGCCACGCGCCCGACGAGTGGAGCGACTGGGAGGACATCCTGGTCGGCGCGCAGTTGATGCTGCGCGCCGTGATCAGGCTTTGCGGAGCGCGTTGACGCGAGATGGATCGGAGCGCGTGACGGCGCGCCTGCGCGCTATTCAAGCAGCTTGACGTTCGGGCTCCGAACCTTCGTGACGGACCGTTGGCGGACGACGCTGCGCCGGGGCGAGAACTGGGACGCGCGCGACGAGAAGCGACCTGGTCGAGCGCGCGCTCCGCCGGACGATCGAGCTGCAGGACCACGCGCCCTTGCCGACCGGAAGGGCGTGACGCGACGAAGCGTTTCGACGTCAGTCGACGAGCTCGTCCGCCCTGTCGGCGCCCGCCTTGACGATCCGCATCCGCTCCGCCGGAAAGGAGCGCGCGAGCGCGAAGGCCTCGTCCGGCGCGCCCGTCAGCCATGTCTCGTAGTCGTTCGGATCGAGGATCACCGGCATGCGGTCGGGATGCACGGTCGCGACCAGAGGGTTCGGCTTGGTCGTCAGGAACGCATAGACGTCGAGCTCGACGAAAGCGCCCTTGAGCTCGCCGCGCCAGGAGCGCCAGAGGCCGGCGAAGGCGAAGGGCGGCCGCGCCTCGTCGCCCTCGAGCGCGAACCAGTGCCAGACCGCCGGCTTCGCGCCCTTCGGCTCGCAGAAGCTCGACGCCGGCACGAGACAGCGCCGCTCCTCGAAGGAGCCGCGCCAGAAGGGCGAGGCGCGCACCTTGTCGTCGCGCGCGTTCGTCACCCGCCGCGGCGCCCGATCCTTTTGCGGCAGAACGAAGCCCCAGGACATCGTCGCCAGCTCACGGGCGCCGTCGGCGAGCCGGACGACCGGCGCGTCATGGCCCGGAAAGACGCCCGGCAGCGGCGGCTGGTTGGTCGCCGGCGCGCGCTCGACGCCGAAGAGCCGGCGCATCGCGTCGAGAGACGTCGTCATCGAGTAGAGATTGCACATCGGGCGAGCATGCCGCGGCGCGCGCGAAAGACAACCGCGACGCTCTCGCTCCGGCGTCGCCTGGCCGGTCAGTCCTTCGGCGCCTCGTCCTCGAGAATGCGCGCCGCGGCGCCTTCGAGGTCGTCGAACTGCCGGTTCTTGAGCGACCAGAAGAACGCCGCCAGGCCGAGGCCGCCCAGAAGCAGCGCGGCAGGGATCAACAGCAAGAGGATGTTCATGCGGCGGCTCCTTCGATCGGCGTCATCGGCGTGAGTCTGAGCGCGTTCAGCGTCACGATAATCGAGGAGCCGCTCATCGCCAAGGCGGCGACGAGCGGCGTCACCAGCCCGGCGAGCGCGAGCGTGATCGCGACGAGATTGTAGAGGGCGGCGAAGGCGAAATTCTCTTGCGCGCGGCGCTTGGCGGCGCGGGCGACGCGGCGGGCGAAGGCGACCGGCTCGAGCCCGCCGCCGAGGAAGACGAGGTCCGCCGCCGCCGCGCTGACGTCCGAGGCGGTCGCCGGCGACATCGAGGCGTGGGCGGCGGCGAGCGAGGGCGCGTCGTTGAGCCCGTCGCCGACCATCAGGACCCGGCGCCCTTGCGTCGCCAACGCGCGGAGCGCCGCGAGTTTTTCCTCCGGCCGCGCCTCGGCGATCCAGCTCTCGACGCCGAGCCGCGCGGCCGTCGCGGCGACGGCGCGTTCGCGGTCGCCCGAGAGGATGCGGATGTCGAGCCCGTCCGCGCTCATACGGCGGATGACCGCTTCGGCGTCCGGCCTGAGCGCGTCCGCAAAGCCGAAGCGCGCGGGCGCGGCGTCGCCGACGCGGATCCAGACTTCCGGCCCGTCGGCCTCGGACGCGCCCTCGGCGCCGCCGACCCAATCGCGCCGCCCGAGCCGCGCCTCGAGGCCGTCGATGCGGCCGCGAACGCCGTGGCCGGGAACCTCCTCCACCGCTTCGATCGTCGCGGCGACGGCGGCGGGCGCCGCGGCTGCGAGCGCCTTCGCCAGCGGATGCGCGCTCGCCCGCGCCAGCGCGAGCGCGGCGGGCCAAGCCGGATTGTCGGCGTCCGGCGCCTCGCGGAGCTCGGGCGCGCCGCGGGTGAGCGTGCCGGTCTTGTCGAAGACGACCGTGGCGACGTCGCCAAGCCGCTCCAAGGCGGCGCCGTTCTTCACGAGCACGCCGGCGCGGAAGAGGGCGCGGGCGGCGGCCGTCTGCACCGCCGGCGCGGCGAGGCCGAGCGCGCAGGGGCAGGTGATGATCAGGACGGCGGCGGCGGTCAGGACCGCGACGCGCCAGTCGCCGCCCGTCGCCCAGAGCCAGCCGAGAAAGGCGGCGAGCGCGACCAGATGCACCGTCGGCGCGTAGATCCGCGCGGCGCGGTCGGCGAGGCGCGTGTAGCGGCTCTTGGCCTGCTCGCCTTCTTCGACGAGCCGCCCGATCTCGGCGAGCAGCGTGTCGTCCGCCGTCGCCGCGACCCGGATCTCCAAAGGACCGGTCAGGTTCGCCATGCCGGCATAGGCGGTCGCGCCCGGACCGACCGCGACCGGCGCCGTCTCGCCGGTCAGCATCGACGCGTCGAGCTCGCTCTCGCCCGAGACGATCTCGCCGTCGGCCGGCGCGTTTTCGCCCGGCGCGACGAAGACCACGTCGCCGGGCCGGAGCGCGTCGACGGCGCAAGGGCGGCGGACGCCGTCCGGGTCGACGCGGATCGCCGACGTCGCCGAGAGCGCCGCGAGTTCGGCGGCGGCGGAGCGGGCCAGGCCGCGGGCGCGGTGGTCGAGATAGCGGCCGATCAGCAAGAAGAAGAGCAGCGACACGCCGGCGTCGAAATAGGCGTGCGCGCCGGAGTTCGCGGTCTCGAACAGGCTGACGCCGGCGGCGAGCAGCACCGCGAGCGAGATCGGCACGTCCATGTTGAGCGCGCGCCGCGAGAGCGCCGACCACGCCGAGCGGAAGAACGGCCTTCCCGCATAGAGGATCGCCGGGATGGCGACGCCGGCCGAGATCCAATGCATGAGATCGCGGGTCGCGCCGTCGGCGCCGGACCAGACCGAGACCGACAAGAGCATCACGTTCATCGCGGCGAAGCCGGCGACGGCGAGGCAGGCCAGGAGCTCGCGGCCGGTCTTGTCCGCGCGATAGGCGTCGAGCGCCTCGGCGTCGAAGGGTTTCGCGTCGAAGCCGATCTCGGAGAGAAGCTCGACCGCCCTGGCGACGCCGAAGGCGGCCGGATCGAACACCACGCCGACGCGCTTGAGCGAGAGGTTCACGCGCGCCGAGCGCACGCCCGGCGTCTCGGCGAGCGCCTTCTCGATCTTGCGCATGCAGCCGGCGCAGCGCATGCCGGGCGCCAAGAGATCGACGCGGCGCCCGTCGGCGCCCTCCGGCCGCGCCCAGCGCTCGAGCGGATCGGCGCTCGCGCCGGTCGCGAACGCCGCGCTCTCGGGCTGGGCGGCGCGCGCGGCGGCGAGCGGAGCGGCGATCTCGGCCATCGGGCTCACCTCAGCGACGACCGCGGCGGACGCGGCCCGAGCCGCCGATAGGCGCGCTCGAAGACATGTCCTTCGCTGTCGGCCAGCGCGACCTCGATCCGCCAAGCGCCCGGCCCGAGCGGCGGCGCCGTCCACACGCCCGGTCCTGCGGCCGCCAACTCGAGCGGCGCGTCCGTGTGCGCGTCGGCGGGGCGGCCGATCCGCCCGACGATAACCACGTCGGTGAGAGGTTCGCCGGCGGAGTCGCGCGCGACGAGGCGGAGCGCCTCCGGCGCGGCGTCGACCTCGAGGTCCCAGCCGAGCGCTTCTTCGGCGGCGCGGGTCCGGGTCCAGTCTTGGCTGGCGACATAGGAGTTCTCGGCGACGAGGCCGGAGAAGTTGCTGGCCGCGAAGTAGACCAGCGTCGCGTTCGCGGCGATGATGACGCCGAACGCCGAAAGGGCGATGACGAGGACCCGCCGCCCCGTGAAGGGCTTCACCTCTGCTCTGTTTTCAAGGCTCACGAGTAAAATCCTCCGGCGCATGGAACACCGTAGCCTCGGACGTGCGCATGCCGTTCGATTGATCGGTGATCCAGAAGGTGACAGGCTGGCTTTCGCTGACCCAGCTATAGGGCTCGGCGATCAGGAACACGCGCACTTGCCGCGTCTCGTCGGCGTCGACGACGATCGCCCTCGGATCTTCGCGCGCCGTGTCGATATTCACGCCGAAGGGCGCGTCGACGCTGAGCGAGAAGGTGTGCGGCGCCGTGTTCTTGTTGAGGATCCTGAGCGTGTAGCTGTTCCGGACGCCGCCGTCGGAGAGTTGGACGAAGCGCGGGCTGCGGTCGTGCTCGACCTTGAGGTCGATCGGCGTGCGCAGAAACAGGGCGACGACCATCGCGACGCCGATCGAAGACCAAAGGCCGAAATAGAGGAACGTCCTCGGACGCAGGATCGTGCGCCAGACCGAGCGCGTCGACGCGCCGGACGCCTCGGCGGCGCCGTCCTTCAAGGTGACGTAGTCGATCAGCCCGCGCGGCTTGCCGACCTTGTCCATCATCTCGTCGCAGGCGTCGATGCAGAGCGCGCAGGTGATGCATTCGAGCTGCTGGCCGTCGCGGATGTCGATGCCCATCGGACAGACCGCGACGCAGGCGTTGCAGTCGATGCAGTCGCCGAAGGCGGACTCGTCGATGGTCTTGCGGTGCTTCGAGCGCGGCTCGCCGCGCCAGTCCTTATAGGTGACGATCAGCGAGTTCTCGTCGAGCATCGCGGCCTGGATGCGGGGCCAGGGGCACATGTAGATGCAGACCT
>CAZPTD010000258.1:0-6415 GCA_964588915.1 uncultured Neomegalonema sp.
TGGTGTCGTTCATCCGGTTGAGGCAGCGCAGGAAGGTCGACTTGCCGCAGCCCGACGGGCCGATGAACGCCGTGACCGTCCGGTCGAGAATGTCGATCGAGACGTCTTTGATCGCGCGGGTGTCGCCGTAATAGACGTCCACATGCCGCGCCGTGAATTTATGGCCGACCGCATTCGCGTCCGCCGCGGTTGGCGCCGGCGCGGTCATCGTCGTCGTCGTTTCCGTCATGGCCTCTTCCTTTCGTCCGGCCGCGCGCCGCCGCGAGCCGGTTTTCTCTCCTGAGCCCGCCGGCGCGGCCGGCGAGCGATCCCGCTCCTACAGCGTCGCCGCTCCGCGATCACCACTTCCGCTCGAAACGACGACGCAGGAACACGGCGGTCAGGTTCATGACGATCAGGAACATCAGCAGCACGATGATCGCCGAGGACGCGAGCGGCCACCAGAGATCGACCTCGTCCATGCCCGACATCATGTAAATCTGCGTCGGCAGCGCCGGCGCCGGATCGAACGGCGTCGAGGCGATCGCCTCGCGGCCGGAGACCGACGCGCTCATGCCGATGACGAGGAGCGGCGCGGTCTCGCCGAGCGCCTGGGGGAGGCCGATGATCGTGCCCGTCAGAATGCCCGGCAACGCCAGCGGCAGCACATGGTGGAACACCGCCTGCGTCTTCGACGCGCCGACGCCGAGCGCCGCTTCGCGGATCGAGGGCGGCACGGCCTTCAGCGCCGCGCGCGTCGCGATGATCACGGTCGGCAAGGTCATCAAGCTCAGCACCAGCCCGCCGACGATCGGCGCCGATCGCGGCAGCCCCATGAAATTGATGAAGACCGCAAGACCGAGAAGGCCGAACACGATCGACGGCACCGCCGCCAAGTTGTTGATGTTGACCTCGATCAGATCCGTCACCCGGTTCTTCGGCGCGAACTCCTCGAGATAGATCGAGGCCGCGACGCCGATCGGCACCGCCACCGCGAGAACGATCAACATCATGAACGCCGAGCCGATCAGCGCCGAGACGAGACCGACGGTCTCCGGGTTGGTCGAGAACGGATCGGTGAGGAACTCCCAGTTGAACCGCGAGTAGAGAACGCCCTGCTCGCCCAGCGCGTCGATCAGATCGAGCGCCGGCAGCGAGAGCTGGCGCCGCTCGTCCGGCGTCTCGCGCAGCACGCCGCCTTCGAGATAGGACTTCACGTCGCCGTCGAGCGGAAGCGTGACCGTGACGCGCTGGCCGAGGAGGCTCGGATCGTCGAGAATGTCGCCGTAGACCACGCCCGCCGAGCGTCTCGAATAGATCTCGAGCGCCGCCGCGGCGCGCGCCTCGTCGGCCGGATCGACGCCGATCGCCTCGAAATACGCCGCCTGGACCAGCGGTCGGTAGTCGCTCGTCCGGAACGAGCGGACGATGTCGAGCCGCTCTCTCGCGGAGGCGTTCTCGAACTCGCCTTCGGGATCGATCAGCGCCGGATCGTAGAAGAACTCGATGTCGACGCTCGGGGTCGTGAAGCCCGAGACGCCCTGCCGGACGACCGAATAGAGCAGCGTGATCAGCATCAGCACCGCGAGCAGGATCGCGATGACGCCGTAGATCTTGTAGCGGGTCTCCGCGGCGCGGCGCCGACGGATGCCGATATCGCGCTTGCCGGCCGGGACAGGCGCGGCGGAGGCTCCGGCCGAGATATCCGTCATTCGTACTGCTCCCGGTATTTGCGAACGATGCGCAGCGCGTAGATGTTCATGGCGAGCGTGATCACGAACAGAGCGATGCCGAGCGCGTAGGCCGACAGCGCCGGGGTCGAGGTGAAGTCGACGTCCGCCTTGAGCAGATTGACGATCGTCACGGTGATCGTCGTCATCGATTCAAACGCGTCCAGCGTCAGGTTCGCCGTCGCGCCGGCCGCGAGCACCACGATCATCGTCTCGCCGATCGCGCGCGAGGCGGCGAGAAGGACCGCGGCGACGATGCCGGGCAGCGCGGCCGGCAGGACCACCTTCTTGATCGTCTCGGCCTGGGTGGCGCCGAGACCGAGCGACGCGTCGCGCAAGCTCTGCGGCACGGCCGTGATGATGTCGTCCGAGAGCGACGAGACGAACGGGATGATCATGATGCCCATGACCAGGCCCGCGGTCACCGCGTTGGCCGAAGAGATCGACGCGCCGGACAGCTCCATCACCATGTCGCGAATGAACGGGCCGACGGTCACCAGCGCGAAGAAGCCGTAGACGATCGTGGGCACGCCGGCCAGGACCTCGAGAACCGGCTTCGCGAAGGCGCGCACGCGCTCAGAGGCGAACTCGGCCATATAGATCGCGGCGAAGAGGCCGATCGGCACCGCGACGATCAACGCCAGGATGCTGACGTAGACCGTGCCCCAAAGCAGCGGCAGGAAGCCGAACTCGCCGCCGCCGGCGCGCGAGCCGCTGGCGCCGCCGCCGAAACCGGGGTCCCAGGTCGTGCCGAAGAGGAAGTCCGCGACCGGCACGTCGCCGAAGAAGGTGATCGTGTCGAAGATAAGCGCGAGCACGATCCCGAACGTCGTCAGAATCGCGATGGTCGAGGCCGCAATCAGGACAACGCGCACCGAGCGCTCGACGCTGTTGCGGGCCCGCAGTTTCGTGGAGACGCGCGCGAGCGCCACGACGAGGCCGAGGACCGCGACGGCGGCGATGACGATAGACATCAGCCTGCGCGCGTCGCGGCGCGTCTCGAACACGACCTTGGCCGCGCGCGGCATGAACGGCGCGATCTGAACGCTGGCGGAGGTGGGCACGCCGACCTCGTTGAGCGCCGTCCGCGCGTCGCGCACGCCGTAGGTCAGCGCCTGGCGACGCTCCTCGTCCAGCCGCTCGAAACCCTCGGCGATCTGCATCACGGTGTTCATCCGCAGAGACGCGCCGGTCTCGTCCTCGAGGACGGAGGGCGGAAAACTCTCGAGCGCGCGCGACTCGACATAGAGGGGCTGCAAGACGAGCCACGCCGCGAGAATCAAGAGCGAGGGGACCGTGGTCCAGATCATCACGAACGCGGCGTGATAGCCCGGCCGCGAGTGCAGAACGCCGGCCTTGCCGCCGCTGGCGGAGACGGCGCGCATGCGGCCGAGAACATAGCCGACGGCGCCGAGCGCGAGGACGGCGATGATCAGGTTCGGCGTTGTGAGATACTCGTCAAAACCCATCCGCCGGGCTCCTGGAAAGGGCGCACGCCGACCGAGGGTCGACGGGCGATGCGCTTAAAAGATTAACCGGCGTCGGGGCCTCGCGGTCCGACCCGCCGAAAGGAAATGGGGAGGCGGCCGCAGCCGCCTCCCCGAACCGGATTACTCCGGGCAGTACTCGGCGATCGCCGCCTGGGTCGCGCTGCGCTCGTTCGACGGCGCCGGGACCAGGCCGTAGTTGACCGTCGGGCTGCCCGGGCCGGTCATGGCGTCGGACGCGAAGAAGTTCACGTACTCGCACATGCCCGGGATGACCTCGAGATGCGCCGTCTTCACGTAGAAGAACAGCGGACGCGAGACCGGATATTCGCCGGTGGCGACGCTCGCCTCCGACGGGACCACGCCGTTCATCGGCGCGACCTGCAGCTTGTCGCGGTTGTTCTCGTAGAACGAGAGGCCGAAGACGCCGAAGCCCTGACGGTTCGCGTCGATGCGGGCGAGGGTCTCGGTGTAGTCGCCGGCGATCTCGGTGACCGCGCCGTCGTCGCGCATGGTGATGCACG
The DNA here is from genome assembly GCA_964588915.1 of uncultured Neomegalonema sp. GTDB lineage: Bacteria > Pseudomonadota > Alphaproteobacteria > Rhodobacterales > Rhodobacteraceae > JALEGB01. The sequence continues at coordinate 3,721 of CAZPTD010000258.1, forward strand.
CCTCTTCGGCGTCGTCTTCGCTCATGCCGGCGGCCTGGAACGCGTCGAAGTCGCCGATGTCCTGGCAGCCCTGGAGAAGGACCTTCTCTTCGAAGACTTCGCGGGTGCCGTGGTTCGAGGCCGGCACGTAGAAGGCGATCGGCCAGGACGGGTATTCGCCCTGAACGTCCTGCATGGTCGCGTTCGGGTTCGCAACCTTCTGGCCGTCGACCATGATCTCCGACGCGAGCGCGCGGTAGACGTCGATCGGGGTGAACTCGAGCGCCGGCGCGTTCACGTCGTACGCGAAGACGATGCCGTCATAACCGAAGCGAACTTCGAGAATGTCCGTCACGCCATTGCCGGCGCAAGCGGTGACTTCGGTGTCGCGGATCGAGCGCGAGGAGTTGGCGATGTCGATGTACTGGGTGCCGACGCCTTCGCAGAAGCGGCGCAGGCCGCCCGACGAACCGCCCGACTCGACCACGGTCGAGAATTCCGGGAACTCTTCGCCGAAGTTCTCGGCGACGATCTGAGCGTACGGAAGAACGGTCGAGGAACCAGCGATCTGGATCTGGTCGCGACCCTGGGCGGAGGCCGTGCCGGCGACGGCGACGGCTGCGGCGGCGACGAGGCCGATGCGAGTCATCTTCACTGTGTGTCTCCCTAAGATCTTGCAGTGCGCCGCGGCGGCGCGAGGTTTGAAATCGAAACCGCGCCACCGCGATCGGCCGCGGAAATTAGTGACCACCCACGACGCGATAATGAACGATTGATGACGTATTTTGCTCACATATGTGGCCAAAACATCGAGTTGGCCGAATTTGTATATACAGAGATCGCCTAAATGGGCGGTTACGCGACGTTAAGGCTGCTTGGCTTGCGGCTGACGCGAAGCCGCCGCGGGCAACCAGACGGTGAAGCGGCTGCCGCGGCCGATCTGGCTGTCGATCACGAGCTCGCCGCGATGGCGCGAGACGACGTGCTTGACGATGGCGAGGCCGAGCCCTGTCCCGGACTTGCCGCGGCTCCCGCCGTCCTCGACCCGGTAGAAGCGCTCGCAGAGCCGCGGAATATGCTCCTTGCCGACGCCCGGTCCGAAATCCTCGACCGTCACGCCGAACCGGCCCTCCTCGTCGAGCCCCGGCTCGGCGAAGACGCGCGGAGGGCGCCCGTCGCCGCCGTATTTGACCGCGTTCGAGATCAGATTGGCGAAGAGGAGTCCGAGCTCGCGCGCGTCGCCGCGCGCCGGCGGCAGGTCCTTCGGCAGCGCGATCTCGCAGCAGAGCGCGCCGTCCTCGGCGCCGTCCGGCGATCGCGGGCACGCGGCCTTGGCGGCGGTGAGGACGGCCTCGCGCAGATCGACCGTCTCGCGCGGCGGCACATGCTCGTTGAGCTCGATCCGGTTGAGCGAGAGGAGATCCTCGACGAGATGGATCATGCGGTCCGCCTGCTCGGCGGCGATGGCGAGAAACCGCTCCCGGGCCGCCGGATCGTCGCGCGCCGGCCCGCGCAGCGTCTCGACGAAGCCGGCGATCGAGGCGAGCGGCGTCTTGAGCTCGTGGCTGGCGTTGGCGACGAAGTCGCGATGGAGCCGCTCGGCGCGGCGGGCGCGGGTGACGTCCTGGATCATGACCAGAAGCGTCGCGCGGCGCTCGTCGGGCTCGAGGCCCGCCTCGCCGCCCCAGGGCAGCTCGAGCGCCGGCGGCACCGCCCGGACGAACGCCGCCATATGGCGCTCGCGGCCGCTATGCAGCGCGAAGAAGGCCTCGGCCGAGCCCGGGCTATCCGCATCGTCGAGCCGGCCCGCCTTGGCGGCGCTGCGCTCGGCCATCGCCTTCTCGACCGCCTCGGAGAGCGACGGCGCCCTGAGGACGAGCGCGTAGTGCCGGCCGACGAGCCGCTCGCCGAACTCCGCCGTCGCCGCGGCGTTGGCGAAGACGACGCGCCCGCGCCCGTCGAGCACGAAAAGCGCGAGCGGCAGAAACTCCGCGATCTCCTCGCCGATATGGCGGGCCTGATCCGCCGCGCGCGCGGGGCGAGGCGCCGCCTGCGACCGCTCGCGCAACAGAGCGGCGACGCCGGCGCCCGCGGCGGCGCCGAGGCCGACGCCGACGGCCGAGAGGTGCGAGGCGCCGGAGAGCGCCGCCGCCGCGATCGCCGCGACCGCCGCCGGCGCGGTGAGGCGGAACGCGTCGCGCAGCGCGCGGCCGCGCGCGCGCGCCGCGGCGCGGCCGCGGGCGGGCGCATGGGCGGAAGGATGGACGAGGTTCTTCTGCGCGGTCATCTGAGCTCGGCGGTCTTCCTGAGCGGTCTCGGCGCGCCGTTCGGGCGCGCATCGGCGAAAATTCGCCGTGGGACTAGCAGCTTTCGCGCTATTTGCCGAGACGACGCCCCGAGCGGCGCGTTAGCTTGACGGACGTTGCGGCCTCGGCGGCGCATCTCGGCCGCCGCGCCGCGGCGCCGCGCGGAGGCCGGGTCCGAGAGGCCGGGTTCGAGAGGCCGGGATCAAGAGGAGGAGCCGAGACCGTGGCGCATCGACGGGCTTGGGCGCGATGATCAGATATGCGCTGCAATGCGGCGCCGGGCATCGATTCGACGCGTGGTTCCAGAGCAGCGGCGCTTGCGACAAGCAGCTCGCGGCCAGGCAGGTCCTCTGCCCGCATTGCGGCGACGACGCGCCATTGGGCCTGCGTCACGGGAAATTTCCCCAGCC
>CAZPTD010000259.1:0-6380 GCA_964588915.1 uncultured Neomegalonema sp.
GCATCCGCGCCCGGGCCCGCCCTTTGGCGAGCAGCGTGATCATCGGCAGCGTGAAAGAGGCGGTCTTGCCGGTGCCGGTCTGCGCGATGCCGAGGACGTCTCGTCCCTTCAGCGCATGGGGGATGGCCTGCGCCTGGATCGGCGTAGGGGTCTCGTAGCCGGCCTCGGTGACCGCGCTCAAGACTTTCGGATCGAGTCCGAGTTCAGAAAACTTCATGGAGCTCCGTTGCGTCTCGTCGAGCAGCGCAAAGGAGCGACACGCTCCGATTCCCTGGCGCGCTCCGCTTCGCTGTTTGCGGATCGCCGCGCGCCCAAGGCGGCTGCTCATGTCCTGCGCGCGGCGACGCGCGCTGTGGAGCGCAAACCCGAGCGCTCCCGTCTCGATTTCAGCCGCGTCTCGCGGCGTCCACAAACAATATAGGGCGGACGCGCGCGAAATCCCTGCCGACGGCCGCGCCTCTGCCAAAAATAGAGCGATTTGTCAATGCGACAGACGCCGCGCGGACGAAGGTCCGCACGTTCGTTCCAAGAATGCGCCAGTCCAAGATTAGTCGCTTCGCCGAGATGAAGAAAGTCCGACCTGGCCAAGTTCTCTCACGCCATGGGACATCTAACGCGCTACATTTTGTGGCAAATTTCAAACGCTCCACAAAAGCATTCCCAGATCTATACATTGCATTTGCGGATGACCCAATTTTTTGTAGAGATGGCAATATCGGGCGAGGTTAGGCGGCCAAAGGCATAGGGGCAGCGACGCATGCTTCAGATGATGACGACTCGAAGAACCGAGCCGGCGCGCAAAGCTCCGCGGCGCGGCAAGAAGAAGCGGCCGCCGAACGCGGTCGCCGTCGCGGTCAGAGAGTTCGCGGCGGAACTCGGGCTCGACTTCAACACGCTCACCGACGCCGAACGCGGCGGCGTCTTCGAGCGCTTCGCGACGTTCCACATCTTGCGTCGGTTCCATGACCAGGAGCTCGAGCCGCTCAAGATCGGCGCGCTGATCCCGCGTCAGGAGAACGCCAGCGCGCTCGACTGCGTGGTGATGATGCTGAACGACCGCATCATCGACAGCGCCGAGGCGCTCGACGCGGCGCTCGAGGCGGCCGCGGATCGGCTCTCGGTCTCCTTCGCGGCGATCCACGCGACGCGCGCCAACCGGTTCGAGCCGGAGAACATGGCGCGCTTCGTCGGCGAGATCGCGCGGTTCTTCGAGGGCGCCGAGGTCGACGAGGCGCTGGCGCCGAAGCGCGCGCTTCTGGCGCAGCTGCGCGCGCGGGCGTTCGAAGCGAAGATCGGCCTGCGCGTGTCGGTCTACGGCTACTTCGCGGCGCTCGGCCATTGGAGCCCGGACTCGGGCGCCGCCGAGGCGCTGCGCGACGGCCGCCGCCGCGGCGGCGCGGTGAAATGGCTCGCCGACGCCGGCGACGGCGGCGCCGACGTCGAGTTCGAGGCGGTCGATCGCGGCCGGCTGCTCGACTTCATGGCGACGGGCATGCCGCTGCACACGCTGCCCGAGCCCGGCAAGACGCGGCTCGAGATCGAAGATTACGAGGTCGGGCTGCCCAAAGCCGGGCTCATCGCCATTCCGAAGATCAAGGGCGTCGACGGCGGCTATTTCGGCCATGTGCCGATCGGCCAGTTCCTGAAGCTGCTGGAGCGCGACGACGGCCAGGGCATGCGCGAGGCGATCTTCAACCAGAACGTGCGCGGCTATCAGGGCGACGGCGGCGTCAACGCGCGCATCCGCGACACGCTGCTCAGCAAGGAGCGGGCGCAGTTCCTGCTCAGGAACAACGGCGTCACGGTCGTCGCCGACGCGGTCGAGGACGCGGGCGGATCGGTGCTGCTGCGCAATTTCCAAATCGTCAACGGCCTGCAGACGAGCACCGTCATCTACCGCAACCGCGACGAGCTCCGCGGCGCGCGCGACGTGCATGTGCCGGTGAAGCTCGTCGGCGCCACCAACACGCCGGTCCGCCGCGCGATCATCGACGCCACCAACCGCCAGACGCCGATCACCGGCGCCGCGCTCTTCGCCGCCTGCGAGAAGGCGCTCGCCATCGAGGACTACTTCATCGGCCGCGCCCGCGCCGGCGGCCCGGCGCTGGTGCTCGAACGGCGGCCCGGCCAATACGCCAAGTCGGTGCCGGCGGATCGGATCTCTTTGGAGGAGCTTCTGCGCGGCTTCTACGCCGTCTTCATGGAGAAGAGCCATATCGCCGAGCGCGGCTTCGCGGCGATCGCCGGCGAGGTCGACGATCATCTGCTCGCGCCGTCATTGACCGCCGAGCCCTATTACATCGTCGCAAGGCTGCTTCAGTTCGTGCGCGAGGTCGCCCGCGAGCGCGACGAGCCGCGCCTCGCCCAGGTCGAGCTGCACGCGGCGCTCGGCCTCCGGCTTCTCTGCGCGCCGGCCAAGCCGCCCTTGGGCGACAGCGGCGCGATGCGGGCGATGTGCCGGCGCATCGAAATGCAGATGAACGCCGAGGGCCGCCGCGCGCTCCTGGCGCAGAAGGTGCTCGACATCACCCAGAGCCCGCGCGACCGGATGCGCAGCCGCGTCCAAGGCGTGCCGCAGCTCAAGAAGACGCGCGACGTCGTCGTCAAGCGCGCCATGGAGGAGGTCTTGTCCGACCCGACCTGACCGCGGGCCCGCCGCCGAGAGAAGAGGAGCGGAAGAGAAGTCGGGTTGAGATGTCGGCAGCGATCAGAGCCGCCGCGCGCCTCTCGGAAGGGACGCGAGCGGCGGCTTTATTTTGGGAAACGCCCCGAAAAACGCGATGCGCATGGTGGACGAATCGATCCCTTCGTTCTAACACGGCCTCTGAGTGATTGAGGGGCTATCGATGCGTAAGCTGTTGGCGCGGCGCGCGCTCTTGCGCGACAAGGCCAAAGGGGTCGGGGCGCAGATTTCGGCGATCGAGACGCATGCGAGGAAGCTCGACGAGGCCAAGGCGACGTCGCGCTTCGTGCCGACGGTCGGCGTTTGGCCCTATGCTCGGCGCTATGACGCGCTGCAACGCGAAGGCCATACGAACAAGGCGCCGGCGATCGGTTCGCCTTGCCTCGTGTGGCACATGGGGCTTTGGCCGTCGCGCGGCTTCGGCGAGGCGGGACGCAAGGAGCAGGCGCGGGCGGAGGACGGTTCGGCGTCTCCCGAGGATGCGGTCCGAGTTGGCGAGGCGGAAAGCAAGTATCAGGACAGCTTTTTCGAGTATGAGGCGGCGCGCTCGCTGTTTCTCGACGAATTGAACAGCATGCTGGCCGAACTTCAGGTGGGCGGTCGGGTCGCCACCGCGAGAGACCCGGACAATCTCGAACTTTTCCAGCTGGAGCCGTACGACGATCCGACCGATCCGAGCAAGGACGTCGCGTCGTTTCTTAACATCAAGCCGCAATCGGTTGGATTTACGCTTTGGTGGGCCGACGGAACCGGGCCGGACGCGCCGAACACGGCGCGGGTCGAGCCGAGCCGGGACGATCTTCGCGTGCGGGTCGAGTGTCAGCTCCATCGCGATCACGCGACGCTGACATTCTACATCGACGTGCTGAAGCCGTACAACAAGCCGCAGATCGAAGAGGTGACGAACGACTGGGCCGGCCTGAGCGGCCGCCGCCGCAAGATCATGACGCTCGTCGACGCGGTGCGGAAGATCTCCAACGACCAGATCCGGAACGGCCAGGTCGACGAGTTTCGCATTCCCGAACGGGGCGTGGAGCCTTCGGACGCGAAGGCGCTGCTGGAGGCGGCGAACTATCTCTATGACGATGTCTGGCGCGAGTTCATGGCGTCATTCGGCCTGCACTTCATCATTTCGGAAGAGGCGGTGACGTCCACCGACATCAAGGCGCACGCCGAGGACTACAAGACGCGGATGGAGGCGTCGGGCCGCGCCGCCTACATCAAATGGCGCGACGAGGCGGACGCCGACAGCTGGTCGCTCAACCGCTTCGCCGACTTTCGGGGCGTCGTGATGTCGATGCGCGGGCTGACCACGCGGACCGACCAGGAACGCGAGGAGCGAAACGCGGATCTCCGCGAACTGAACGCGCTGTCGAAGCGAAAGGCCTGGGCCGACGGCGCCGACCCGACGAGTTTTCGCCCCGACCCGCGCAACGGCACGATCGGAATCGGCGACCTCGACGAGTTCGACACCGGCAGCAACGAAGGCAACGCGGTCCTGAAGTCGCTTTGGCCGTTTCTACGGCGCGTCTCTCCTTGGGCCGACTACCGAAGCTTCGTCGGCTGCGGCATCATCAGCATGCGCGCGCTCTATGTGAGCGCTCTCGGATCGACCGGAAAATTCAACGCGTTCGACGAGTTCGCCGGCCGCGAGGTCGAGGCGCCGGCCGGCTATCTGCCCGCGCGCGAGCGCGTGTGGGATCGCGAAGCGGAATACGACGATCCGGAGGACCGGGCGCTCCTCTTCGATCGCGAGGTGTCGCGACCGCAGCGCTATCTGATCGTGACCAAGGGCGAGCCGCATCGCGAGCAGATCGGGCGGTTTCTCGAGCGGATCAACGCCATCGGGACGATGCGGCTCTATGCGCTGCGCAACTACGCGCGGGTGCGCAACGCGGGCACGCTTCTCGAACTTCTCGGCCGCGAGCTCGACGGCGTCCTGCAGGGATGGAGCCTGCGCCGCCGCGAGATCGAAAAGAAGCATCAGAAACGATTGCGCGCCGCCGGGCTCAGGATCGAAGAGCCGGAGCCGAAGCGCCGCTCGCGCCTGATGTTGACGCTCCTCGGCCCGAGGAGCGCGCATGTCAGCGCTCGGCGTCAGGATATCTACGATCGGCGCGTGCGCGACCTCAGCAACGAGATCTCGAAGACGGAGCTCGAACTGATCGAATTGGCGGGCGAGCTCGACCGCATCGGCGAAGGCGGCTCGGGTCGTCTTCTCTACGTCATCGATCGCGCCGAAGCGTTTGTCGAGGAATTCGAGCGCATGCATCCGACGCTCGAAATCACCGACATCAAGGGCTGGATCGCCTACGATCAGTTCGTGATGCGCGGCCTGAGGCCGGTCTTCGACCAGATCCAGTCGACGCGCAACCGACTGATCGCGCTGCGCGAGCGTCTCGAGACGATCACGAGCACGATCCAGACCTCGGCGCTCATCATCGAGGCGGAGGCCACGCGCGAGAACACGCGGACTCTGCGCAAGGTCGTCGTGTTCTTCTACGCCCTCGCCGTGGCGGTGGCGCCGATCATCATCTACTTCGTGGTTCAGTTGCTCGAGATCTTCGACGTCGACGCGGAGCTCGTCCAGCGATTGCTCGGCCTATCCGACGGCGCGCCGGACGGCTGACGCCCGCTCGGCGCGTCAGCTGGCGGCGCGGCGCAGAAGCCCCGCCGTCCCGGCCTCGATCAAATCGAGCATCTCCTCGAAGCCGTCCTCGCCGCCGTAATACGGGTCCGGAACCTCGCGCTCGCGCCGTTCGGGCGCGTAGTCGAGCAGCAGCTGGATCGGCGTCGCGCGGCCGCTTCGCGCTCTCTCGAGATGCGCCGCGTTGGAGCGGTCCATCGCCAGGATGAGATCGAAGACCTCGAAATCCTGTTGCGTCGACTGCCGGGCGCGCAGGCCCGAGATGTCGACGCCGCGCCGGGCGCAGGCGCGGATCGCGCGCGGATCGGGCGGGTCGCCGGCGTGCCAGCCGCCGGAGCCGGCGCTGTCGAAGTCGAAGGCGTGGGCGAGGCCTTCGCGCTCGGCCATCGACCGGGCGACGCCTTCCGCGCTCGGGCTCCGGCAGATATTGCCGAGGCAGACGAAGAGGACGCGCCGGGCCGTCAAGAGGTCGCCTCGTCGAAGAAGTCGCCGGCGCAGATCATCAGCGGGCCGGAGATTCGGCAATAGGTCGACTTCACGCCGACCTCGAGCGTCTCGGGATGCGGCCAGGCGTAGCGGGTCCAGGCGCCGTCCGGCGCGGCGGCTTCGGCGTTCCGGAGCATGAGCGGGATCGCCGAGGGCGCGCCGGTCGGCACGTCGAGAAGATGCGGCCGCGGATGACAGACGAGCAGGCCTTCGCGCGTCAGGGCGAAGACATAGGCGTCGTCGACGAGAAAGGCGCCGTCCGGGTCGGAGACCGCGGCGCAGAACGTCTCGAAGCCGCTGGATTGGAAGAGGTCGGCGGCGGCGGCGACGCGGGCCTCGATCTCGGCCGGCGACTGCGCGGCCGCGGTCGAGGCGAAGAGGAGAAGGGCGGCGCAGAGGCGGCTCGAACGGCGGATGATCTTCATGTCGGTCTCACATCGGCGGGGACGACCGATCATGGGGCACGCCGCGCCCGCGCGCTATAGTCCTGATCGGTTCTGATGGCGCCAACCTCGCCCTTGTCGTCCCGGCCGAGCGCGACGCGCGCAGAGCCGGGATCCAGGG
>CAZPTD010000260.1:0-6290 GCA_964588915.1 uncultured Neomegalonema sp.
CCCGAGGATCGGCGTCTCGGTCTTGTGGAACATGTCGATCGCCTTCTTCGCGTCGAGCAGGGCGACGTCCTGCGGCGTCGAGACGACGATCGCGCCGGTGACCTCGGTCTTCTGGCTGAGCGTCAGCTGCACGTCGCCGGTGCCGGGCGGCAGGTCGACGAGGAGGGCGTCGAGCCGGCCCCAAGCGACCTGGCGCAGCATCTGCTGGAGCGCGCCCATCAGCATCGGCCCGCGCCAGATCACCGCCTTGTCGTCCGGCGTCAGCAGGCCGATCGACATCACGGTGACGCCGTGATTGCGCAGCGGCAGGATCGTCGAGCCGTCGGGCGAACTCGGCCGGCCCGAGAGCCCGAGCATCCTGGGCTGCGAGGGCCCGTAGACGTCGGCGTCCAGGAGCCCGACGCGGCGGCCCTCCAACGCGAGCGCGACGGCGAGATTGGCCGACACCGTCGATTTGCCGACGCCGCCCTTGCCCGAGCCGACCGCGATGATCCGGTCGACGCCGTCGATCGGGCCGTCCTTCTTCGGCGGTTGGCGGAGCGGCTTCAGCTCCGGCGCGCCGCCGCCCGATCCCGACCCTTTGGCCGGGCCGCGCAGGTTCGGCGGCGAGGGCGGGCTCTCGGCCTTGGGCGCCTGGCCGGCGCCGCTATGCGCGGTGAGGATGACGCTCGCCTCCTCGACGCCGGCGAGCGCCTCGATGGCGGCCTTGGCGGCGTTGGCCATCGGCGTCATCGCCGCGCCGCGCGCCGGGTCGACCTCGAGGACCACGCGCACCTTGCCGCCTTCGACCGCGACGTCGGCCGCCGCGCCCGACGAGACGAGATCCTGGCCCGTCCCCGGATCGACGATCCTTTGCAGCGCCGCTTTGACGCTCTCGATTGACGCGGTCATGGACGCCCGTGCTCGTCGCCAGGCTCGAGGTCGATCTCGCCCTCGATCACGTGCTCGAGCCCGACGCTCTCGATCGTCACGACGGCTTTGACGGCGAGCGTCCCGCCCTTGAGCTCGCCTTCGGACGCGGCGGCGCGGATGGCGGCCTCGATCTCCTGCTGCGAGGTGACGCCGAGGCGCTTCAGAAACTTGCGCATCGACATGTTCAGGGCTTCGGCGTCGAAGCTTCGGTCGGCCATGATCCTCTCCCGCGGCTGAGCGCTGCCGCAGCCGTTACCCGACGGCTGCGGTTGGTTTTGCTCGGAGGTTAGGGCTTGGGCGCAGAGACGCAAGGGGCGGAATAACGACGGCGAGGCGCGGCCTCCGCGTTCGTCGTCCCGGTTCGTCGCGCCCGACGACCGTGGATCCCGGATGCGCCCGCGGCCCTGGAAGACCATGCGCCGACCATTGCGCTCACTCCTTTTCGGGCTTCTCCTTCGCCTCCGCCGCCTCTCTCAGATAATCATCCGTCGTCCGCGGCTTCCTCGGCGCGCCGAGCTGGAACGGGCTCGACGCGCCGTGCATCTGCGCGCGGACGCGGCAGTCTTCGCACATCTGGATCAGCCGTGCGTTGTCGGAGTTGGTGAACATCCAGTTCTGGCCGACGAGCTTCTCCGTCACGCGCTCGATCGTCGATTTCACGCCGAAGGGCTTGCCGCATGCGACGCAGTGGAACGGCTCTTCCTCGTGGAGCGTCCGATAGGCGAGCGCCGAGTCCGAGAGCTCGAAGCGCGGCGCGTAAGATATCGCGTCCTCGGGGCAGGCCGCCGCGCAGATCCCGCATTGGAGGCACGCGTCCTCCTGGAAGCGCAACTCCGGCCGGTCCGGATTGTCGCTCAAGGCGCCCGACGGGCAGAGGCCGGCGCAGGAGAGGCAGAGCGTGCACGCCTCGGAGTTCACCAGCACCGCGCCGTAGGGCGCGCCGCCGGCCGGCGGCGGATCGAGGCCGGCGAGGTCGATCGGCGCCTCGGGAAGCGCTTCGCCGGCGAGCGCCTTCAGCGCCTGGCGCGTGAGCCGCCTTCCTTCCTCGAGCGGCGCGACCCGCTCGCCCTGGCGCGGCGCCGGCCGAGCCGTCCGCAGGGCCGCCGAGAGCGCCTCGGGATCGGCGATGTCGAGAATCCGGATCCGCTCGCCCGCGTCCGAGACGCCGACGCCCGCCGCCAGCCGCTCGGCCAGCGCCGCCTGCGCCGCGAGCACGTCGGCCTCCGCGCTCGGCGAGAGCAGGATCTCGACCGTGCGGAAGCCGATCGCCAGCGCGCCGAGCATGAAATCATGCCCGAAGCGGCTGAGCGCGTCGTAGTCGAGCGGCAGGATGTCGGCCGGCAGACCGTCGAAATGTCGCGCCGCGAGCGCGATCATCTCGCGACCCTGGCCCGCGTCATGGACGAGAAGGCGCGGATCGCGCCCGCCGGCGCCGACATAGGCCGCATGGAGCGTCCGCAGCCGCGCCAGAAGATGCGCCGCCGGCGGATCGTCGTAGAGCGCGGCGCCCGAGGGGCAGACCGCGGCGCAGGCGCCGCAGCCGGCGCAGACCATCGGGTCGATCGCGACGTGATCGGAGCGCTCGGGAACGGTGATCGCGCCGGTCGGGCAGACCGAGAGGCAGCGGTCGCAACCGGGCTGGCGCGCGCGGCTATGGGCGCAGAGGCTGGCCTCGAAGCGGATATGCAGCGTCTTGTCGAACGCGCCGACGAGATCGGCGGCGTCGAAGAGCGCGCGCTCGACGGCGACGGGATCGCCCGGATCGGCGCGCAGATAGCCGTCGCGCTTGGAAGGCGCCGGCGCGAGCGGCGTCTCGCCGGAGAGGTCGATCACGATGTCGCAGGTCGAGCGCGCGCCGTCCTTCGGATCCTCGAAGCGGAGGCCGTCGCGGCCGCCCGGCAGGCGCTCGGCGTAGCCGTCGACCTCGAGCTCGAAGCCGCCGATCGCGCCCGAGAGCCGCCGGACGCGGCCGCGGACGATATGGCGCGTCTCGCTCGGGCCGGGGTCGGCGCCGCCCGTCTCGCCGTCGAGGAGCATGCAGGTGACCGAGAGCCGTCCCTCCAATCGGCGCGCCGCTTGGAGCGCGGTCTCGCCGCGCCCGTAGACGAGGCAGACGCCGTCGGAGACGACTTCCTTCGTCGGCGTCGCCGGCCGCTCGAGCGCCGCCTCGGCGAGGAGCGCCGCCAGCTTCGGCGCGGTCTCCCTCGGCTTGGCGTCGCTCCAGAAGCCGCGGTCGCGCAAATCGACGCCGCGCCAATCGAGCGAGGCCGGCTCGTCGAGCGTCTCCTCGAGGATCGCCTCGAAGACCGCCGTCTCCTGGGCGCAGGCGATCACCAGCGGCGCCGAAGCGGCGGCGGCGGCGCGGGCGGCGTCGGCGACGCGCGCGGTCTCGAGCCGGCAGAGCGAGGAGCAGACCGGCGCGTCGAGCCCGGCCGCCGCCGGATCGAGGCGCCCGGATCCCTCGCAATCGCAGAGGAGAAGATGAGATCGCGTCTTCGCGCCGGCGTTTTCGGACATAAGCCTCTTCCGTCTTCGCCGTGGTTTGGTCGATGATGGCGGCGTCGCCGATCGGCTGCGAGATCGGCCGGCCGGCTCGGGAGCGACGCGCGGCCGCAGGCGAAGAAGGCGGCGCGCGACGCCGGTCAGGAGAGGACAATGTCGGAGAGCGAGGGCGCGTCAAGCGCCGAACGCAGCGTGTCGGCGCCGGTCGGCGTGATCCTGCGACGCAGTCCCGGCGCGACGCGGTGGGCGAAATGGGCCTGGAGCGTCTCCGCCCTCTTGCCGGGCGCCGGGCCGGCGGACGGGAGGGTGATCCGCCGCGAGGTCGGGCCGAAGGGCGAGATCGAGGAGCGGCATGCGGCGACGCTCACGCTTTCGCTCCACCGCGCCGACGCCGAGGCTTATCTCACCGGGCTCTCGAACGATCCGCCGCTCGTCTGGGTCGTGCTCAGGCGCGACGGGCGCCATGCAGAGCCCGAGGCGCATTGCGTCACGGCGTCTCCGTTCGAAGCGCAGGACTACGCCGATAGCGGCGAGGAGATCGTCGAGCCGGTCCCGGCGCCGCCGGCGCTCGTCGCGTGGATCTCCGAGTTCGCGCGCGCGCATTACCGCGAGGAGCCGTTCAGGAAACGTCGGCGCGACCGTGTCGCCGTCGAGCGAAAGCAGGACGGCGTCGGCGATCCTCGGGTGCGCCAGGGCGCGGACGTCTATCGCGCGCCGGGCGCCCTGAAGCCGCGGCGGGCGTCCGAGGAGGAGGGCGGGCGATGAGCGAGGACGAGCGACGCCGCCAGCCGAGCGACGCCGGGGAGGGTTTTCTCTCGCGCTGGTCTCGGCGCAAGACCGCTCGCGAGCGCGGCGAGGCGCAGAACGCGCGGGCCGAGCCGGCGGCCGCGGCGCCCGCCGACGCGCCGGAGCGCGGCGCTCCGGCGGGCGGGCCGCTCGACGAGCGCTCGGAAGAGGAGATCCTGGCGGAGCTCGGCCTGCCGGTTCCGGAAGATCTGCAGCCGGGCGACGGCGTCGCAGGCTTCATGCGCGCCGGGGTGCCCGAAGCGCTGAAAAGGCGGGCGCTGAGGCGGCTCTGGAAGATCAATCCGGCGCTCGGCGCCGTCGACGGGTTGGTCGAATACGGCGAGGACTACACCGACGCGGCGCTGGCGGTGAAGACGCTGCAGTCGGTCTACGAGGCCAAGGGCGGCTACGGCAAGCTCTTCGCGTCGCATGACGCGAACGCCGATTCGGCCGACGAGGACGCGCCGGAGGCGCCGGCGGAGGAGGAGGCCGAGACCGCGCCCGCCGGCGACGAGGCGGAGGACGCCGCGGCGCCCGCGGCGGGCGGGGCGGGCGCGGCCGCGAGTCGATCGAGCGAGTCGGACGTCGACGCAGCGGAGCCGCCGCCGCGCCGGGCGACGCGGATGACGTTCGACTTCGACAAGTGACGGTCGCTGAAAAGACCAATAGATTCAGAAGTCGCCAAAAGAAATTGCGATGCAAAAAAGCTGACCATTTTGGTCAGGAAAAGTGTTGGCCATCAAATCATGCCGGAATGAGAAGAAAGCTTCTGGACAAGCGCCGCGGATCCTTTCACCTTTGACTGTGGAGGAACGCAATGTCCGATATGGGCCGCACAGGTGTTGGCGGAGAATCGCCCGCCATGGTTGAAGAAGAAAAAAAAATAGCGCCGGAAGAGATCCTTAGGGCTGATTTCTACGATTTCCTGAGCGCGCTGCTCGCCGCGCCGCCTGATCGGGCGCGACTCGAAGCCTTGTCGCGACTCGAGGCCGGCTCGGACGAGATCGGGCGGGCGGCGGCGGCGCTGGCGCGGATCGCCTCGGATTTCGACGCGGCGCGGGCGAAGCGCGAATTCCATGATCTGTTCGTCGGCCTCGGTCGGGGCGAGCTCCTGCCCTACGCCAGCTACTACATGACCGGCTTCTTGAACGAGAAGCCGCTCGCTCGGCTGCGGGGCGACATGGCGCGGCTCCGGATCAAGCGCGCGACGGGCAAGTTCGAGCCCGAGGACGGCGCCGCCTCGCTGATGTCGATGATGGCCGGGCTGATCCGCGGGCGTTTCGGACGGCCGGCGCCGCTCGCCGAGCAGCGCGCGTTCTTCGGCGCGCATATCGGACCCTGGGCGGAGCATTTCTTCTCGGATCTCGAAGCCGCCGAGCGCTCGGTGCTCTACGCGCCGGTCGGCGCGATGGGGCGGGCGCTGATGCGGATCGAGAAGGAGGCGTTTCGGCTCGGCGCCGAAACGGCGGGCGCCTAAGAGCGCGCGCCGTCATGTTTTTTGCGGCCGCATCGTTCGCGGCCGCGCGAAGGGCGATGGACGCCGGCGCAGGCCGCGTCCGGTCGCGGCGAGCGAAGGGAGATCTGAATGTCGATGAAGACTGAGGAATCGAAAGCGAAGCGCGCCCATGTCACGGTCTCGCAGGGGCGCCGCAGCTTCTTGAAGCTCGCCGCCGTCGGCGCGCCCGCGGCCGTCATGGCCACGGCGACGGGCGCTTCCGCCGCGGCGCCGCAGACGCTCGGCGCGGACGCCGCCGGCTACCGCAAGTCCGACCACGTCCGGAAGTATCTCGAGACGGCGCGCTTCTGAGGCGCGCGCCGGCGCGGCGGCGCCGGCGGATGAGATTGGGAGGAGCGAATGCTCAAGAAACGCACCAACGGCGTCGCCAGCAGCGCCCGCGCGACGACGGTTCTCGACGAGGCGGCGCAGACGCGGATCGACCGACGCGCGTTCCTGCGCGGTTCGGGTCTCGCGGTGGGCGGCGTCGCCGCGCTCGCCGGCGCGAGCGGCGTCGTCGAGCAGGCGGGCGCCCAAGAGGCGGCGGGCGGCGCGATCACGACCGTGAAGTCGGTCTGCACGCACTGCTCGGTCG
>CAZPTD010000261.1:0-6286 GCA_964588915.1 uncultured Neomegalonema sp.
TGCGGCGAAGAGAGCGCGATGATCGAGTCGATCGAGGGCAAGCGCGGCCTGCCGCGGCACCGGCCGCCCTATGTGGCGAGCAAGGGGATCTTCGACCGGCCGACGCTCGTCCACAATGTCGAGACGCTCTACTGGATCGCCAAGATCGTCCGCGGCGGACCGGAGGTCTTCAGCGGTCACGGCGCCAACGGACGCAAGGGCCTCAGGAGTTATTCGGTCTCGGGACGGGTGCGCTTTCCGGGCGTGAAGCTCGCGCCGGCCGGCGTCACCGTGCGCCAGCTCATCGACGATCATTGCGGCGGCATGGCGGACGGGCACGGCTTCAAGGGCTATCTGCCGGGCGGCGCCTCTGGCGGGATCCTGCCGGCGTCCTTGGGCGACGTGCCGCTCGATTTCGACACGATCCAGCCTTATGGCGGCTTCATCGGATCGGCGGCGATCATCGTCCTCTCGGACAAGGACGACATGCGCGCCGTCGGGCTCAACCTGATGCGCTTTTTCGCCGATGAGAGCTGCGGGCAGTGCACGCCCTGCCGGGTCGGCTGCGCCAAGGCGGTCCAATTGATGGAGCGGCCGGTTTGGGACGCGGCGCTTCTGGAGGAACTCGGGCAGACGATGGAGGACGCGTCCATCTGCGGCCTCGGCCAAGCGGCGCCCAACGTCTTCCGGGCGGTGATGAAGCACTGGCCCGAAGAAACGAAGTGACGCGTCGGGAATCGCGGCGAACTCGGCCGGCGCCTTCTTCGGGCTTCGGCGGGAACGCCTCGGCGAGCGCGGTCGAGATCGGACCGCCGGGGAGCTCGAACTCGAGCGCCGCGTCGTCGCCCGTCGGCCGCTGAAAATGCGCGCCGTCCGGGCCGGTCTGCTCCGGCCGGAACACATGCGCGACCCGGTTCGTCAGATCGAACATCACGGCGCCGACGATGCCCTTGATGCGCATGTAGGCCGGGCCCTTGACGCCGAGATCCTCGAGCGCGGTTCCGGGCGAGAGGACCTCGAAGAGGAGGCTCGGCGCGGTCAAGGCGAAAAGCCGCGGGTCGTTCTCGTCGACGCCGGAACAGTCGATAGTCGCGTCCGGGTGGAATCTGCTGGTCTCGGTCGCGACGGCGAGCGACTCGCCGAACACCGAGCAGGGCCGGCCCTCGGCGCGTCGCCGGGCGGAGCGCGCTCGAACGTCTCGAACGCCGCCAATGGCGTGCGCGCCTGTCGCTCCAGGTCGGCCATGCGCGCCTCCTGCGCCAAAACCGTCGGTACGCCGCAACGTCGCCCGAAGGTCGCGCCGCCGGCGCTTGGCGCCGCGCGCCGGCGTGATTAAGTCCCACCGCCATCAGTCCGCAGGAGCGCGCTCATGCACCAGAACCCGAGCTTTCGGCGCTGGCCGAAGCCGGAGGCCGTCGCCTTCGCGCGGTTTCGCGGTTTCGGCATCCTGACCGCCGCCGGGCCCGACGGGCCGCTCGCGTCGCATATTCCGTTCGTTCTCTCCGAAGACGGGCGCCGCGCCGAGTTCCATCTCATGCGCTCGAACCCGCTCGCGCGCGCGCTCGGCGAGGCGGAGGCGTCCGCGCTTCTCGTCGTCTCCGGGCCGGACGCCTATGTCTCGCCGGACTGGTACGAGATCGGGCCGGATCAGGTGCCGACCTGGAACTACCAGGCCGTCCATCTCTTCGGCCGCGCGCGGCTCGCGCCGGCCGAGACGCTCCGGCCGCATCTCGAACGGCTCTCGGCGCATTTCGAAGCCCGGCTCGCGCCGAAGCCGCCCTGGACGATCGACAAGACCACGCCCGGCTATGTCGAGAAGCTCATGCGCGGCGTCACGCCCGCCGAGATGACGGTCGAGCGGATCGAGAGCACCATGAAGCTCAATCAGAACAAGCCGCACGAGGCCCGTCGCGCCGCCGCCGAAGCGATCGCCGCGACGCCGGCGGAGGCCGGGCTCGGCTCGGAGACGGCGCGGCTCGCCGCGCTCATGCGGCGGACCGCCGATGGCGACTGACGCCGTCATCCGCGCCGCGACGCCGGCGGACGTCGCGGGCCTGGCGGCCCTCGCCCGCATCGCCGCCGCCGAGGAGGCGGGCCGGTTCGGCGGGCCCGAGCCGCCCGCGCAAGCGGCGGCCGAGGCCGCGATCGCGGACGCGCTTTTCGGCCCGCGTCCGGCGGCGCGCGCCTTTCTCGCCGAGGCGGGCGGCGCCGTCATCGGCGCGGCCTATGTCTCGGAGCTCTTTCCGGGCTCGAGCTTGAGGCGCGCGTGGTTCCTCAAGGACGTCCATGTCGCGGCCGAGCGGCGCGGCCAGGGCGTCGGCGCCGCGCTCATCCGCTCTGTCCTCGACGCCGCGCGCCGCGCCGGCGCGGATCGGCTCGAGCTTCACGCCCATCCCGACAACGCCGGCGCGCGGCGGCTTTACGAGCGGCTCGGTTTCACCGAACCGCGGCGCAGCGTCTACCGCGTCGATTTCTAGCGGTCGCGCGGCCGATCAGTCGTCGCAGAGCGCCGGATCGACCGGAAAGAAGCTGATGAGCTCCAACGTCGGAACCCAGCGCCGCTCCAGGCGAAAGCAGCCGGTGATGGTCATCGTGAACCCGTAGTCCGCGCCGACCCAAACGTCGCCGGGCTCGTAGCAATAGGCGCGGGTCAGGCCGTCCTCGGGCGAGAGGAAGACGCGCGTCCAGCCGTGGCTGTCCTCGTAGGGCGCGCTGATCGCGGTCAGGCTGAGATCGCCCGAAGGCGGGGGGCCGGAGCCGCAATGGGTGTAGATCGCGGCGACGCCGGCGTTGTCGTAGACCTGAAGCGGCGCGTTCGGGCGGAACAGGATCGTGTAGGCGATCCGCGCATGGCCGCCCGGCCCGATTTCTTCGATCGCCTCGCGATAGGCGTTCCGGTGGTGTTCGGTGTCGCTGCTCGGGTAGCTGATCGCGCTCAGTTGATAGTCGTAGGGCGACTCTTCGGTGTTTTGCGCCGCCGCGCGCTCCAAGAGGGCGGCGAAGAGAGCGACGCAGACGACGCCGACGGCGATGATTCGGGCTCTCGTGATCATGTCGCGTCCTCGCAGTATTCCGCCGGAAGCGGCGTCAGGTAGACCGTCGCCGGGCCGATCGAGCCCTGCGGAATGCGCGCCGCTTGAAAGCAGCCGATCGCGCCGTAGGAGCTGAGGCGTTCCTGGCCTTCGGCGTCTTCGCGCGCGCCGTCGATCGCGGCCAGACGGTCGCGCCGCGCGCAATAGGCGACATGTCCGGGCGTCGTGATCGGATCGGAGAGCAGGATCCGGAGCGGGAGCATGCGCGCGCCCTCTTCGGGCCGGAGAAGGACGCGCAGCTCCGCGACGTTCTCGAGCGGCCCGGCCACGCAGAGGCTCGTCGGACGGACGGAGCCGTCCGGCGCGTGCGCGTCGAGCGCGTGTCGCGGCGCCACCAAAACCTCGAGATCGAGCGCGACCCGATCTCCGGTCTCGAGAGCGTCGAAGGCGGCGACCGCCGCGAACGAGAATTCCGCGTCCTCCAGGTTCGGGACGACCCGCGCGTCGATCGACACGATCTCCTCGGCCGAAGCGGGCGCCGCTGCGACGGCCGCGGCGAGGGCGGCGCCGGCGAGCCCGGCTCGCCAGCGGGCGCGCGCGCCTGAATGGATCCTGAAGCGCATTTCGGTCCTTTCGCGATCTTTTGCGTCGCGCCTTTTGCGCGATGGCGCGGTCTGACAGGGTGGCGATCCGATTGGGGCGTCGGCGCGGCGAATCGAGGCCCTCCGGGCGCCGCTCCGCCGGACGACGGATGGAAAAGGACCGGGAAGATGGTCGACACGGAGATCTCGATCCGCTTGGCGACGGAGGCGGACCGCCCGCGACTCGTCGCGCTCGTCGCCGAGCTGCAGGCCTACGAGCTCCGTTTCGAACGCAACCGCAGCGCGCCGGACGCGATGAAGGCGCCCTATCTCGCCGAGATCTGGGATTGGGCGACGGCGCGCGGCGGCGCGCTTTTCGTCGCCTGCGCCGGCGCGGACGTCGTCGGCTTCGCGCTCTGCGGCGTCGGCTCGGGCGGGATCGACAACCTGCCGGAATACGAGCGGATCGGCCGGATCACCGACATCGTCGTCGCCGAGGATCGTCGCGGCCAAGGCGCCGGCAAGGCGCTCGTCCGCGCCTGCGAGGCGCATCTCCGCGCGGGCGGCGCGCTCCGGATCGAGATCGCGGCGATGGCGCGCAACGACGCCGCCCGCGCCGCCTACGAGGCGCTCGGCTATCGCGTCTCCTACGTCGTGCTCGAGCGCTATCTCGGCGGCCCGCTCGCCGAGGACGGATGAGCTGTTCGCCGGCGCGCGTGCGCGTCCCGCGCCGGCGCGTCGTTATTGCGCCAAACTCGGCACGAGAATGAGCGTCGGCCGCTCCGGCATCGTGCGCGGCGCGAAGCTGACGGTCGGGCCCTCGGCGGCGCTCGGCGCGTAGCGCGCGCCGAACGCGTCGACGAAGCGCGCGAGGGCGTCGGCGCTGAAATAGTGGATCGGGATGACCACGCGCGCGCCGAGCCGGTCGGCGACCTCGAGGAATTGGGTCGAACTCAGATTCTGGCCGCCGCCTTCGAGCTGCACGATCACGATGTCGATCTGGCCGATCGCGTCGTACTGCGCCTCGCTCGGCACGACATGGAGATGGCCGAGATGCGCGATGCAGAGCTCGCCGATCTCGAAGATGAAGATCGAGTTGGCCTCGGGCTGATGGCCGAAGCGATAGACGTCCGTCGGCACGTTGCGGACCCGGACGTCGCCGTAGACGACGTCGTGCCGCATCGCGCCGGCGCCCTCGCTCCATCCGTTCAGGAGCACCGCGATCTCGGGCTGCGGATCGAGGCTGAAATGATCCTCGAAAGCGCCGTTCATGGTCGCGACGTCGGGCGCGCCGCCGCCGGGCAGCGGCCCGGTGTAGTCGGCGACGATGTCGAGCCCGCCCGGCGTCCGGAACAAGAAGGTCCCATGGCCGACATACGTCATCGAGACCTCGCCGGGCGCGAGCGCGCCGCCCTGCTGCGCCTCGACGATCGGGGCGGGCGCCGCGGAGACGGCGGCGTGCGTGCAGATCGACGGCTCCGAGGGCGGCTCTTGCGCGGCCGCGTGCGGCGGCGCGCCGAGAAGGGCGGCGGCGAGGATGGCGGCGGCGCAGGCGAGGGCGCCGGCGCGCGAAGGGGATCGGAGGTCGGACATCAGGCTCTCCGCGGTCGGTCGGACGGGAAGGTCGGTCGGGCCCTCGGCCGCGTCAGCGGATGGGCGGCAAGATCAGCAGCGTCGGCTGCGCCGGCAGCGTCTCGGGCGAGAACAGCACCGTCGGGCTCGACGGCCGCATCGAGACGTAGCGCGCGCCGAGCACGCGCTCGAACCGGTCGATCGCGCTGAGGCTGAAGAAATGCATCGGGATGACGACGCGCGCGCCGAGCCTGTCGACCACATCGATCATCGCCGTCGCGTCGAGCATGTAGGCGCCGCCCTCGACCGGCGCGAAGACGATGTCGATCTGGCCGATCGCGGCGTATTGCGCCTCGGTGGGCGCGACATGCAGATGCCCGAGATGCGCGAGGCAGAGATCGCCGATCTCGAAGACGAAGATCGAGTTGGCGTCCGGATAGACGAGCGTCGGCCCGCGGACGACATCGGTCGTCACGTTCCGGACCCGCGCGTCGCGGCGCATGACGTCGTGGACGGCCGGGCCCGAAGCGTCGCTCCAGCCTCTCAGGACGAGCGCGATCTCGGCCGGCGGGTTGTCGGTGAAATGGCTCTCATGGGCGCCGTTCATGGTGACGAGCTCGGGCGCGAAGCCGGGCGGCAGCCAATCGGCGAAATCGGTCGCGATCTCGAGCCCTTCCGGCGTCTGGATCAGAAAGGTCGAGTGGCCCATATAGGTAATCGCGACCTCGCCGGGCGCGAACGGCCCGTCATAGCGGACGCGGCGGAAGACGACGCCGGGCGCTTCGGCGACGCCGGGCGTCGCGCAGACGGACGGGCCGCCGGGCGCGCCGCCGTCCTGAGCGGCCGCCGGTCGCGCCGAGAGCGCGAGAAGCGCGACGGCGACGAGGGCCGCGAGAGTCGTGAGGACGGATGGCGGGGCGAAACCGCGCGGCGGGGCGCTCGGCGGCGCGAGGCGAACTGGCATCGGGGTCTCCATTCGGGCTCGATCGCGACGGTCTCGGGCGAGTCGCCCGACAGAGATGGTAAAGCCCGCGCCGCGCACCGCAAGCGTGGCGCTATCGTCTGATCGGTTCTGACGGAGCCAACCTCGCCCGTGTCATCCCGGCCAAGCGCGAAGCGCGC
>CAZPTD010000262.1:0-6185 GCA_964588915.1 uncultured Neomegalonema sp.
CCCACGGCGCAACCGCCCGCATATCCCTTCGCGTTCGTATCGATTTCAAAGAGCGCCGGAATGCGACAGTTCAGTGAACCGCTCGCCGCCGGAGGCCGTCTTATGATCGAACTCAAAACAGAGTTCAAGACTAAATTTGCGGAAAAACGAGAATTTTTCCGGATCGCCGGCGAAAACACGCTCGCCGGCGGCCGGATCGGCCCGCCCCGCTAAGACAGCGAGACAGATATGGGGCGCGCCGTCGGCGCCGACAACCCTCAACGGCCGATTTGACCGCTCAGCACCTCGGCCTCGACCTCGAGGCGCAAGAAATCATTCTCCATGCACGCTTGCTCGATCTTCGCCAGCGCCGGCGCGAAGGCCCTGATTCGCTCGCCGATCGGCGACAACCGCTTGCCGTCGGTCGGATCCGACAGCGCCGCGAGATCGACGAACCTCTCGCAGGTCTCGACCATGCGCTCGAGATCGTGCCGGACGAAATTGCGCGTGTGCTTCAGATCCCGAGGATCCTTCTCGTGCAGATCGGCGATGCGCCGGAGCCGCGCCGCCATCTCCTCGATCGCGTCGCCGACCTCCACGGGCGCCCGCGACTCGATCGCCTGCAGTCGCGCCGAGGCGTTGCGGAACGCCGCCAGCGCCGCGTCGAGATCGGACTCGGACACGTCCGGCGTCAGCATCCTCTCCGCCTGGCGCGGCGGACGGCGAGCGGCGATCAAGAATGTCGCGAGGTAAGCGCCGGCCGCGACCGCGGCGGCGACCGCCGGATCGAGCGCGGCGCCGAAGAAGAGCCCGAGAAACACCGCCGCGGCGAGCAACCCGGCCAGCGCGTGTCGGATCGGATCTGTCGCCGCGCTAATCGCCCTCACTCCCGGTCGCCTTCGCGGCCCGCGCCGCCCTGAACCAATATGCGGGCGGATTCGCCGAGGATCAATTGCCGCGCGAGGCCTTGTGATGCGGCGCGCCGTCCTCGATCGCGAGCGCCGCGAAGACGAGCGCGAGCCCGGCCGCGGCGAAGACCGCGCCTTCGCCGAACGCGTGCTCGAGCGTCCAATATCCGCCGGCCTCGACGGCGCTCGGGCGGGCGAGTTCGATCCAGATCGCGAGCGCCGCCAGCGGCGCCGGGCCGAGCGCCGCCGCGCCGACGCGGCGCAGGACGCCGCCCGGCCGCCGCTCGGCGTCCGCGGAGCTCCCGCGCCCGGCGACGCGGCCCGCGCCGGCGCCGAAGAGCAGGCCGGCCGCCGCGAAGGCGGCGCCGAACGCCGCCGCCGAAAGGACGGAGCCGGCGGAGGCGACGAGCGCCCGGCCGCCGAGATAAAGATCGACCACCGCCGCCGCGCCCTCGACGCGCTCGAAGACCGGCGGACCGACGGCGGCGCGCAGCGCGGCGAAGCCGAGAGCGGCGCCGACCGCCGCGACGAAGAAAGCCCTCAGCGCGACCCGGTGCAGGATCCGGGACCCGCCGAGCGCGAGCATGCCCCAATCGGCGCCGCGGCTCGCCGCGGTCCGATAAGCGGCGACGAACACGATCGACGCCGCGTAGACGCCGGCGAGCCAGAGAAACGCGATCTGAACCGGACCGACGCCGAGACGCGTCATCGCGCCGGCGAAGAGCATCGCCATCAGAACGAAGAGCACGAGCGGCGTCGCGTTCATCCGCGCCGCCTTGAGACCGCGCGGCCAGACGTCGATCGCGCGCCGCATCGGAGCGAGCCGCGGCTTCTCGGCCGCGCCCTCGCGCGTCCCCTCGCCCTCCGACGCGCCGCCCATCGCCGCCCCTCCGCTCTCGCCCGCGGTCAGACCGGCGCGCCGGCGTCGCCGCCGCGCGCCTCCTCGACGCTGAACCGATACCGCGCGCCGCAGAATTGGCAATCCGCGGTGATGTCGCCGGCCTCCGTCGTCATCTCGCGCAACGTCGCCTCGGGATAGCGGCGGAGCACGTCCGCGACCTTCTCTCGGCCGCAGGTGCAGCCGAAGACGAGCGGCTGCGGCGGAAACACCCGCGGCGTCTCTTCGTGAAAAAGCCGCAGAAGCAGCCCTTCGGACGACACATGCGGGCCGAGGAGCTCGGTCTCCTCGGCGGTGTCGAGCAGGATGTTCGCCCGCGCCCACTCCTCGGCGTGCTCGGACATCGCCGCGACGTCCGCCGCCGTCATCAGACGCTGCGCCCGTTCCGAGGCGTATTTGCCCGCCGCCGCCGCCTCGGGCGACGCCGCCGCCGATTCGCCGAGCGGCGCGAGATGCTGCAGCATGACGCCGCCGGCGCGCCAACGCTCGGCGCCGTCCGGACCGGTCTCCGCCGCGGACGCGGTCTTGAAGCGCGTCGCGACCTGCTCCGACTGCGCGAAATAGGCTTCGGCCGAGGCCGAGAGGCCGCCGGGATCGAGCGGCGCGAGACCCTGATAGGGCGCGCCGCCAAGCCCCTGATCGAGGGTCAGCGCGAAGAGGCCCTCGCCGATGAGCTCATGCGCCGCCTCGACGCGCTCCGGCGTCGTTTCGGGGTCGAAGCGCGCATAGGCCCGCAGCCGCGCCGGCGCGCCATGCGCCTTCGGCGCGAAATAGTCGGTCGCGATCAAGCTCACCGGCGCGCCGGCGCCGTCCTCGGCGCGGGCCTGGAGCGAGAAGCGGCCGCGCAGCTTCATCGCCTGGCCGATGAGCGCGGTCAGAAGCGCCGCCTCGCTGACGAGGCCGCAGATGCTCGGCGGGTAGGCGTGCTGCGACAGGATCTGGTCGATCGCCGCGTCGAGCCGGCAGACCCGACCGCGCATGTCGAGCCGATCGAGCTGGAACGGCAGGACCGAATCTTCGCCGGCCGGCGGGACGCCCGAGCCGCCCGCGTCGCCGCCTTCTGCGCCGTCCAGCATCCTCGCCTCCTTCGCCGCTCTCCAACCGCAACGCCGCCTCTAGCGCGTTTCGCGCCGCGGCTCCAGATCCGCGTCCGCAGAAGAGGCCGGCGCCGCCGAAGAACGAGACGCCGCTCAGAGCGCGCCGAGGCACCAGAGCAGGACGGCCTTCTGCGCGTGCAGGCGGTTCTCGGCCTCCTCGAAGATGACCGACCGCCCGCCGTCCATCACCGCCGCCGTCGCCTCTTCGCCGCGATGCGCCGGCAGGCAATGCATGAAGATCGCCGTCGGCTTCGCCTTGGCCATCAGCGCCTCGGTGACCTGATAGGGCGAGAGCTGGGCGAAGCGGGCCGCGCGCGCGTCCTCCGGCGTGTGCATCGAGAGCCAGGTGTCGGTGACGACGACGTCGGCGCCGCGAACCGCCTCGTCGACGTCCTCGGTGAGCGTGATCGCGGCGCCCTTCGCCCGCGAGGCGGCGACGATCTCGGCGTTCGGCCGAAGCGCCGCCGGCGTCGCGACCGCGAGCTCGTAGCCGAAGGCCGGCGCCGCCTGCACGAAGGTGGCGGCGACGTTGTTGCCGTCGCCCGTCCAGGCGATCTTGAGGCCCTTGATCCGCCCATGGGTCTCTTCGATGGTCATCAGATCCGCCATGATCTGACAGGGATGCGACCGATTGGTGAGCCCGTTGATCACCGGCGCGCTCGAATGGTCGGCGAGCTCTCTGAGCGATTCGGCCTTCGACGTCCGGAGCATGATCGCGTCG
The DNA here is from genome assembly GCA_964588915.1 of uncultured Neomegalonema sp. GTDB lineage: Bacteria > Pseudomonadota > Alphaproteobacteria > Rhodobacterales > Rhodobacteraceae > JALEGB01. Next base: position 3,604 of record CAZPTD010000262.1, read on the forward strand.
ACATAGGAGGAGAGCACGCGCGCGGTGTCGGCGACGCTCTCGCCGCGGCCGAGCTGCAGGTCGCCGCTCTGGAGCGTCAGCGCCTCGCCGCCGAGCTGCCGGATCGCCATCTCGAAGGAGACGCGGGTGCGCGTCGACGGCTTCTCGAAGACGAGCGCCAGCATCCGGTGCCGCAGCGGCGCGTCGACGTCCGGCGCGCCCTTCGGCATGCCGCGCCGCAGGCCCTTGCGCCGCCGCGCCTCCGCGATCATGCCGGCGAGCGCCTCGGCCGGGATCTGATCGATCTCGAGGAAATGTCGCGTCTCCGGCGAGGAGGTCCCGTCCGAGGAGGCGGCGACTTGCATCCGTACTGCGCTCATTTTCGCGCTCCTTGCTGAAGAAGAGAAGCGCCGCCCCCGGCGCGACTCTCCGGAGGCGGCGTGCGTTAATCGGTCGATTTGAGTTTGGCGCAGGCGGCGGCGAGGCGGCTGACGCCCTCCTCGGCCTCCGCCTCCGTCACGATCAACGGCGGCAGGACGCGGGCGACGTTGTCGCCGGCCGGAACCAAGAGGAGATGCGCCTCGCGCGCGGCGGCGACGAGGTCGCCGGCCGGAACGCGGCATTTGAGGCCGAGCAGAAGCCCCTCGCCGCGCACCTCTTCGATCACCTCCGGAAACTCCGCCGCCAGTCCCTCGAGACGCTGCCGGAGCGCGCCCGAGACCCGCGAGACGTGATCGAAGAAGCCGGGCGCGAGCATCAGCTCGAGGACGCGCTTGCCGACGGCGACGCCGAGCGGATTGCCGCCATAGGTGGAGCCGTGGCTGCCGGCGACCATGCCGACCGCCGCCTTCTCCGTCGCCAGGCACGCGCCGAGCGGGAAGCCGGCGCCGATTCCCTTGGCCACGGCCATCAGATCCGGCTCGATCCCGGCCCATTCATGGGCGAAGAGGCGCCCCGTCCGGCCCATGCCGGACTGCACCTCGTCGAGGACGAGCAGGATCCCTTCGCGATCGCACAGATCGCGCAGGCCCTTCAGGCATTGCGCCGGGACGGGACGGACGCCGCCCTCGCCCTGGATCGGCTCGATCACGATCGCCGCCGTCTCGGGGCCGACCAGCCGCTCGAGCGCGGCGTGATCGCCGAAGGGCGCCTGGTCGAAGCCGTCCGGCATCGGGCCGAATCCGTCCGTGTGCTTCGGATTGCGCGCGGCGGCGATGGTCGCGAGCGTGCGCCCGTGAAAGCAGCCCTCGAAGGTGAGGATCCGCCAGCGCTCGGGCCGTCCGGTCGCCGACATGTGTTTGCGCGCCGCCTTGATGCAGCACTCCATCGCCTCCGCCCCGGAATTCGTGAAGAAAACCGTGTCCGCGAAAGTGACGTCGGTCAGCCGCCGCGCCAGCGCCTCCTGACCTGGGATCGTGAAGAGATTGGAGACGTGCCAGAGCCTCTCGGCCTGCTCGGTCAGCGCCGCGATCAGCCGCGGATGCGAATGGCCGAGCGCGTTCACCGCCACCCCGGAGGCGAAGTCCAGATAGCGGTCGCCCCCCGCCTCAATCAGCCAAGCGCCCTCGCCTTTGACAAAGGAGAGCGGGACCCGCGCATAGGTCGGCATCACCGGCGAGATCACAGGGCGCGCCCCCTTCCCAGCGTCGCGACGGCCCCTGGCGACGCGACGAGCGAAAATACTGAGCGCTCCATTGCGTGGCCGCAATGGAGCGCTGTTTAATAGTGAGCATCTCGCGGGCGGCGCGCGCTGTCAATCGCTCAGCTGAGCCCGGCCGGATCAGCTTTTGAGGCGGTATCCGGTCTCAAAGAGGCGCCAGCAAAGCCACCAAAGCAAGGCGACGACGCCGAGCGACACGGCCGCGCCGACCCAAGGATCGGCGTCGCCGACGCCTGTCACGCCAAATCGAAAGCCGTCGATGAGGTAGAAGAACGGGTTGTACCGAGAGATCTCCGCCCAAGCGCCGGGCAGCGCCTCGATGCTGTAGAACGAGCCCGACAAAAACGAGAGCGGGGTCACCACGAAATTCGTCACCGCCGCCATGTGATCGAACTTCACCGCCCAGATTCCGGCGATCAGGCCCAGCAGCGACAGCATGATCGAGGCGATGAGCGTGAAGAAGATCGCCCAAAGCGGCGACGCGAGGCCCACGCCGACCGCCGGGAAAAGGATCGCTCCGGCGATCACGGCCACAAGAACGCCTCGGGCGACGCCGCCGGCGACGAAGCCCGTCACCAATTCCGCGGAACTGAGCGGCGGCGTGAGCGTATCCACGATAGAGCCTTGCACTTTGGCGATCATGATCGAGGAGGATGTGTTGGCGAACGCGTTCTGGATCACGGTCATCATCACCACGCCCGGGGCCAGGAACTGGGTGTAGGGCGCGCCGCCGACCTCGCCCCGCATGCCTGCGAGCGCGAAAGTGAACACGGCCAGGAACAACGCGGCTGTGGCTACGGGCGCGGCCAGCGTTTGCCCGTAAACTTTGAGAAACCGGACGATCTCGCGCCGCGCCAGGGTCTCAAGCCCGATCCAGTTGATGGGGTCCAGACGGCGTTCACGCGGCCCGACTCTTGCTGCGGCTGCGGAGTGGGAAGGGTCG
>CAZPTD010000263.1:0-6149 GCA_964588915.1 uncultured Neomegalonema sp.
GCGCTCAGCAGCACGATCCGGCAGCGCCAGACATGCTTCTGCGGCGTGTTGCAGTCCGAAACGATGCGGTCGAGATCGGTGTCGGCGCCTCGTTTTCTTGAGACAGAGCGGGCAAGGTGAACACGATCCAAAGGATCAGGAAGGCGGCACCTCGCATCGTCGGGCTCTCTTCGTCTTCCGTTACTGATGTTGTCGGGCGACGGGCTACGGCGCCGCCAGGTCGGCCGCCGCGAACGGCACGTCGAAGTAGCGATCCCAAATCTCCGGGAGGCCACCGTCCGCGGTGAGGCGTCGGATGGCGTCGTCGATGCGTTCCTTCAGCGCGATGTCCCCACGCCGGAGCGTCACGGCCTCGCCCGCACCGAAGAACGCCGGCTCGACCAGCGGCGCGCCCACCGTGTCGAAACCGAAACCCAGCGGGGTGTCGATGAAGCCGGCGCGCATGGTGAGGCCGTTGCCGAGCGCGAGATCCAGTCGGCCGAGGACGAGGTCGAGGTAGATCTCGTTCTGCAGCGGATAGCCCACGACGGTGTTCTCGGTCGCGAGCACGTCGCGAGCGTAGCGTTCGAAGGTGGTGCCCTGGCGGACGCCGATGCGGCGACCCGTGGGCCCCGCCGGCGGCACCGCCGCGCTCGGCCCGGTGCGGGCGACGAAGCGCGTGGGGGCCCGGTAGTAGGGGAGCGAGAACGCGACGAGCTGCGATCGCTCGGGCGTGATCGACATGGAGACGACGGCGAGGTCGATCCGGCCTTGCCGGATGCGGTCGATGACGTCGGCGAAGGCCGTGGGCACGAGGGTGCAGGCGCGCTCGATCTCGGCGCAGATGGCGTAGGCCACGTCGACGTCGAAGCCTTCCAAGCGGCCGTCCTCGCGGCGAGAGGCCAAGGGCGGGTAGTTGGCGTCGACGCCGACCCGGAGCGGCCGGTCCTCGACGGCCGCCAGCGGCGCCGCCGCGCCGGCGAGCGCCACCAGTGCCACGGCGAGGACGAGGACCATCTTCACCATCGCTGGCCGCCGCCGCTCCAGCGGTCGAGACGCTGCTGCAGTTCGGGCAAGCCAACATCGGCGGCGGCGTCGCCCGCGAGGATGGCGTGGACGGCGGCGGCGACCTCTCGGCTGAAATCGATGTAGGCGGGGCCGAGTTCTGCCGACGGCCGCAGGACGGCGTGTTCAAGGAGGTCGGGCGCGGCGGCGAGATGCGGGCCCAGTGCCTGGATCGCCGGATCCGACAGCAGCGGTGCTGCGGCAGGGATCAGACCCTCCTCGTCGGCGCGGCGGCGCTGTTCGTCGACCGACCCCATGTGCAGCACGAGTTCCGTCGCCGCCTCGGGCTGACGGCTGTAGGCGGAGGCCGCCATCATCCAGCCCCCGAGGGTGCCCGCGAGCAGGTCGTCCTGCAGGGCCGGCAGCAACGTGATCTCGGTGACCGCGGCGATTTCCGGCGCCGTTGCGACCAGCGCGGCGGCCGCGGACGCCCAGTGCCGCATAAAGGCGACCTCGCCGGCGGCGAAGTGCGCGAGTGTCTCGCCTTCGCTCCAGTCGAGCGCCGGGCGGGGGACGGTCTCACCGATCCAGGTGGCGGCTTCACCGAGAAACTGGCGCAACCTCGGGGTATCGAGGCGCGGGCCCGCCTCGCCGATGAAGTCCGGCACGCCGTGGGACGCGGCCCACTCCATCAGGTTGCAGACGAGCCCTTCATACGCCCGGCCCTGGAACACGAAGCCGTCGAGGGTGCGGCCCGCCCGCGCTGCGTCGCCGCGGATGGCGCCGCTCAACAGCCGCAACTCACGCCAGGTGGCCGGCGGTGCGGCGTACTGGGCGCCGACGAGGTCGCGCCGATAGAACAGCGCGCCGACATCGACGTAGATCGGCAGCGCTACCTGGCGATTCTGCACGTCACCCGCGCGCTGGGCCGCCGCCACCTGCTGGCGGGCCAACCGTCGGCCCGCGTCGCCGAGGTCCAGAAGGTGCTTGGCGAGCACCCCGGTCCAGACGATGTCGAGCTGCAGCACGTCCACGGCGGCGCTCTCCGCCGCGAGCAGTTCCTGCAAATGGCGCAAGGTCTCGGCACCATCGCCGGTCGCCGCGACGACGTGTACGTGGTGCCCCGTCGCCGCTTCGAAGCGGGCGGCACCGCCGCGACAGGAATCGATCGACCAAGCCTCGCTCGCGCCGCAGACCATGGTGAGATCGGCCGCGGCGGCAGCGCCAGTGACGACCAGCCACACTGCCACGAAGCCGACGGTCGCGCGATGCGCTCGATCGGCGCGGTGCGCTGCGTTCATCCGCTTGAACCCTTGGGCCAAGTCAACGGGTAATGATAGACTATAGTGCGTTTCGTTCCCTCCGAGTTATAGACGATAGTCCCCGTCTTTCTGTCCGCGCGCCACCGACCTTGCGGACAAGAGGAAAGATCGCATGCGTCGCAACAAGGCTCGCGCGGCTCGACTTTGTGTCTTCCTGCTCCTTTTGATGGTGTTGTCTTTCGGGGCGGCCGGGCTACAGCCGGCCGTCGGCCTCGATCCGCCGCAGCTGATCGCGGACGAGATCGACCGCACGCGTGAACGGCGGGCGGTCGTCGACGACGTGAACGTGAGCTTGCGCGCCCGCCTCGAGGTCGACGCCGAGAGCCTCGTGCGCGCGCAGAACCAGCGGGGCGCCGCGACAGTCGGCGTCGTCGCGCTACGCGAGGCGCGCTCCGAACTCGACGGCATCGCAACGCGCCTGTCCACGGTGAGGGCCCGACGCGAGCAGACCGCCAACGAGATCCGCCGGCTCGACGAGGCCCTGGCTACCGACAGTGGTACGATCGGGGCGGCGGCGACCTTGTCGGAGCTGGTGCACGCGGTCGCGACCGAACGCGCGCGCACGCTCCGCGGCGAGCTCGACGGGTTGGCCCGTGCCTTCGACGAAACCGCCGATCTCTTGGCGCAGCACCGGCGGATCGCCGTGAGCCGGCTGGAGCTGAGCCGCTCGCGCTTGCGGGTGCACCAGGCCGACGGCGGCGTCCCCTTCGAAGCGGACCCCCGCGTGCAGCTGCTGCGCCAGCTCATCGACGAGCTCCTCGCCGCGGGTCTGGACCAACAGCGCGAGGCCCTCCGGCTGACCGCGACCGACCCGGCGAGCGCCACCCGCCGGCTCGAGCTGGAGACCCGCGGCGAGGCCGCGCTCGTGCGCAGCAACCTCAGGCAACTGGACCTCGAGCTCCTGCGCATCGAGGCGGGACGCGAGCGCCTGGGCGCGCTTATCGCCGATCCGGACCTGCCGCCGCGGGCGCTCAGGGACACCCGCACCGAGCTGGCGGCGCTCGTCGCGGCGCTCGACGGTGTCGGCGCCGAGGCCGAGCGTGCGGCCTCGCTCGAGAACCTGCTCGCGCGGGCCCGGCAAACCGCCGGCGGACCGGTCGCCGCGGTCGAGTCCTTGCGGCGGATCGTGGACGACGTTCTCCAGGTCGCCGTCGCCCAGGAGGCCGACATCGCGGCGCGGCGGGATGGCTTGAGCGCGCTCGCCCGCGAGCTCGACGACGTCGCCGCGACGGCGCGGATGCGCCAGCTCGCTAGGCCGGCGTCGCTGCCCGGGGACACGGCGGGATGGTACCGCGCGGCGATCCACGGCGCCCACCTCCCCGCCTGGATCGTCGGCGGCGCGGCGTCCGGCGTGGCCGATCTGCCGCAGCGGATCTCGGCGGCGAGCCCCTGGCGCCTGCTCGCGATCGCCACGCTGATCGCTGCCGCCATCGCGGTGGCGGCTATGCTCCCACGCCAGGCCGTCGCCGGCTCGCCGTCCGGTTTCCACCACAACCCGCCGGCGATCGTCCTCCGCTCGGCGCCGCTGCCGCCGCTCTGGATCGCGGTGAGCTTGCTGCTCGGCTGGCCGGCTTCGGTCGCGGCGCTGGGCCTGCTTCCGGTGGGCGCCTACGCGGCGTGGTGGCTCGCGCGCTCCCGCCACCTGCCGACGGCGGCGGAGCGCCGAGCCCTGGCTGCGGCCGCGGCCGTGCTGGGCCTGTGGCTGCTGCTGCAGCCGCTGCCCGTGATGCCGGAGCTGCGCGGCGTACTCGATCGTCTGGCCGGCCTTGCGGTGGCCGGGCTCGCGGCGCTCGCCCTTCTTCGGGTGCCGACGGGCGCCATCCTCGAGGCCACCGACGGGCTGCGCCTGCCGGTGGTGCGGCGCGCGACCTCGCTCATCGCCGTCAACGCCTGGCGGGCGGCGGCGATCGCCGCGATCGGCTTCGGCTTCGTGGGCGCGCTCGGCTACACCGCGCTCGCGAGCGTGCTCCTGGGCCGGCTCGCCGGCACGTTTCTCGTCGTCGTCGCGGTGGTCGGCCTCCTGGTCGCGACCGAGAGCCTCGCCGCGCGCGCGGTGCTGGCGATTCGCCGGCGCCGGACCGGCGGCGACGCGGCGCGGCTGCGCCGCGAAGTGGTGCGACCGCTGCAGCGTATCCTCGCGGTCGCGATCGTGCTCGTCGGCGTGCAGGCCCTGGTCTGGATGGTCGATCGCCGCGCTCTGCCGGTCGAACTCGTCGGCGTCGCGATCATCCTAGCGACGCTCCCCTTTGGCCTGCAGCTTTTCGACGGCGCGGTGCGACGGCTCGTGCAGCGCGAGGGGACCGCGCCGGCGTCCGATGGCACGGCACCCAGGCTCGCCTTCGCCCAACGCGCCGTCCGCGCGCTCGTCGTCCTCACCAGCGCGGTCGCGGTGATCGCGCTCCTCGGCGTCGATCTGAGCGCGCTGGCGAGCCCCGCCAGCTTCCGCGAAACCGTGGCCCGCAGCGCGCTCGACGTGCTGATCGTCGTGCTGATGGCCGATCTGGCGTGGCACACCGCGCGGGCGAGCATCGAGCGCAAGGAGCTGAAGGTTGCGGCGACCGGCGACGAGGTCGAAGGCGAGCTGGCGCGGCGGCGGGCGCGCTTGCGCACGCTGTTGCCGATTATGCGCAACATCCTCGGCATCGTCATTCTGGTGACGGCCGCGCTGATGGCTCTCTCTTCGATCGGCATCGAGATCGGGCCGTTGATTGCCGGTGCCGGCGTCGTCGGCGTCGCCATCGGCTTCGGCGCGCAGACGCTGGTGCGCGACGTCATCGCCGGCGTCTTCTTCCTCCTGGACGACGCCTTTCGGGTCGGCGAATACATCGAAAGCGGCGAGCTGCGCGGCACCGTGGAGGCGTTCTCGCTGCGCTCGGTGAAACTGCGGCATCACCGCGGCAAGCTGCACACCGTACCGTTCGGCGAGCTCGGCTCGATCACCAATTATTCGCGCGACTGGGTGATCGACAAGCTCAAGATGAAGCTGGCGCTCGACACCGACATCGGCCTTGTCAAGCGCGTGGTCAAGCAGGTCGGCAAAGAACTGATGCAGGACCCCGAACTCGCGCAGGTCATCCTGCAGCCGCCCAAGTCGCAGGGCGTGCAGGCGGTCGGCGACGGCGGTGTCGAGTTTAGCATCAAAGTCATGACCCGTCCCGGCGAGCAGTTCGTCGTGCGGCGCGCCCTCTATCAAAAGCTTATGGCCGTATTCCGCGAGCAGGACATCCATCTCGCCACGCCCACCCTGCGCGTCGCCGGCGACGCGACGCCGGGCGAAGCGGCCGCACAGGCGGTGGCGGAGGGGTTGGTGCCCCGGCGCGAGGCCGAAGCGGCGAAGTCGTGAAGCGCCGACGCTAACCGGAGGCGGCAGCGAAACTTCGACCAACGCGAACGTCGCCGGCCTCGGGTCATTTTGGCTGAACTGCCGTCGACCGGAACACGGTGCGCCATTACGCTGGCAGTGCCAGGCCCTATGCTGCACAGCGAATGCGTCATCGCGAGGACCGGCGGCGCCGCGTTGAGGGAGGCCCCAATGCAGCCACCGCACTGGACGGGCACGTTCGTGGCGTGCGCCAAGCCGTCTCGGCGGTCGTGCAGCTCTCCACGTCGCCTAAATCGTTCCTGGACCGCAATGCCGCCGAGGCCTCATCGTCCGAAGCCGGGCGGCGCTTTCCGAGACGCCCGCTGTGCGGGACGCGCATCTGCACGCGTCCCTCCCGCTCGATGCCAGCCGCTTCGGCACGCGCGTCGGCCTCGAGGAAGCCTACCGCTTCGCCCTTGGCGAGCCGTTCGTCTCGGTGACCGGCCAGCCGGTCAAGCTCGCCCGCCCGCTCGGCTCGCTGG
>CAZPTD010000264.1:0-6129 GCA_964588915.1 uncultured Neomegalonema sp.
CGTCGCGATCCGCGAGGCGCTGGAGACGCCGGGCCGCTCCGCCGCTCTGGTGACGCCGGACCGGACGCTGGCGCGGCGCGTCGCCGCCGAGCTCGAACGCTGGGGCGTCGAACCGGACGAATCCGGCGGCCGGCCGCTCGCCCTGACGCCGCCCGGCGTCTTCTTCAACGCCGTCGCGGCGGCGGCGCTCGATGCGAAGAAACCGTCTGCGCTCCTCGAATGCCTCAAGCATCCGCTCGCGGTCGCCGGCTTTGCGCGCGGCGTCACGGCGCGGGCGGCGCGCAGGCTGGAGCTCGCCGTCTTTCGCGGCGACGAGAAGCCCGCCGATCTCGACGCGGTCGAGAAGCGCGTCGCCGCGCTCGCGGCCCGTCCGACGGACGCCGACGCCGCGGCCGAAGAGACGGCTCTCGCCGTCGATGAGGCGGCGTCGCCCGCCGGCGGGCCGACGCTCTCCGAGTGGTTCGCCGCGGCGCTCGGGAAGCTTCGACCGCTGATCGCTCTCCGCGGTCGCGACGAGGTCGACTTCGCCGCGCTCTTCGACGCCCACCGCGCCGCCGCGGTCGCGCTCTCGACCGGTCCCGACGGCGCCTGCGCTCTCTTCGACCGCGCCGCCGGCGAGGCGCTTCGCGAGACGCTGGAGCGCGTCGCCCAAGCGGCGGGCGCCTTCGGCCCGATCGCGCCGGCCGAGTATCCCGGGCTCCTCGGCGCGCTCTTCGCCGACGCCAGCGTCCGCGAAGCGTATGGCCGGCATCCGCGCGCGCTCATCCTCGGCGCGCCCGAAGCGCGGATGCAGTCCGCCGATCTCGTCATCCTCGCCGGGCTCAACGAAGGCGTCTGGCCGCGCATCCCGGAGCCCGACGCCTGGCTCAGCCGCGACATGCGCGCCGAACTCGGCCTGCCGCCCTTGGAGGCGCAGGTCGGCCTCTCGGCGCACGACTTCTTCCAGCTCGCCGGCGCGAAGGAGGCGGTCCTTTCCCGCGCCCGCAAAAGCGATGGCGCGCCGACCGTGCCGTCGCGCTGGATCCTGAGACTCGCCACGCTCCTCGACGGCGCCGCGCCGGACGCGCTCGCCGCCATGCGCGCCCGCGGCGAACGACTGATCGCGCTCGCCGGTCTCGTCGATCGGCCCGACGCGCCGCTCCGCCCGGCGCCGCGGCCGGCGCCGAGACCGCCGATCGAGGTTCGTCCGACCGAGTTCTCGGCGACCGAGGTCGAGACGCTCATTCGCGACCCGTATGCGATCTACGCCAAGAAGGTTCTGCGGCTCCGGCGGCTCGAGCCCTTGGAGGCGCCCCTCGACGCGCGCGATCTCGGCAAGAGCCTTCACAAGGTCGCCGAGCGGTTCGTCCGCGCCACGCGCGACGCCGAGTTCCGCGATTGGCCGGCGGAGGCCGGCGCGCTCTGGGATCGGATCGCGGAAGCGGCGCTCGCAGAGTTCGCCTCCGAGCCGACGCTCCACGCCGTCTGGTCGGCCCGCGCCGCTTCCATCCGCGACGGGTTTCTCGTCAGCGAGGCGGCCCGCCGGTCGGAGGGCCGCGCGGTCGCGTTGGAGGCCCGCGGGTCGACCCGCTTCGCGACGGCGCTCGGCGCGGGCGCGCTCACCGCTTTCGCCGACCGGATCGACCTCCGCCACGCCGGCGGCTTCGCGATCTACGACTACAAGACCGGATCGCCGCCGACGGCGAAGCAGCAGGCGGCCTTCGCCAAGCAGCTCGCGCTCGAGGCGGCGATCCTCGTCCGCGACGGCTTCGAGGGAGCGGCGCCGGGACGCCCGGCGAAGCTCGCCTATATCCGCCTCTCCGACGGCGCGGAGAAGCCCGCCGAGGGCGACGCCGCGGCGGCCGCCGACGCCGCTCTCGCCGGCCTCGTTCGGCTCATCGACGCCTATGCCGACCCCGAGACGCCCTATCGCGCCCGGCTCCGTCCGGCTTGGATCACGTATGACGGCGAGTACGACCACCTCGCCCGCCGCGACGAGTGGGACGGGCAGGAGGACCAGGGATGACCGCCGCCCGCCGCAACCATCCGCCCGCCGCCGAAGCGCAGATCGCGGCGGCGCGGCCCGAAGCCTCCGTCTGGGTCTCGGCCAACGCCGGCTCCGGCAAGACCCGCGTCCTCACCACCCGCGTCGCCCGCCTCCTCCTCGCCGGCGCCGACCCGCAGCGCATCCTCTGCCTCACCTACACCAAGGCCGCCGCGGCGGAGATGCAGACCCGGCTCTTCAAGACGCTCGGCGGCTGGGCGATGGCCGAGGACGAGGCCCTCCGCGACGCGCTCGACGGCGTCCTCGGCGCCGACGAGCCGCCGGTCGCCGACGACCAGCTCGCCGAGGCGCGCCGTCTCTTCGCCCGGGCGCTCGAGACGCCGGGCGGGCTCAAGATCCAGACCATCCACGCCTTCTGCGAGAGCCTGCTCAGCCGCTTTCCGCTCGAGGCCGGCGTCTCGCCGCATTTCGAGGTCGCCGACGACGTCGCGAGCCTCGAGCTCGCCTTCGACGCCCGCGACCAGGTCATGCTGGACCGCGCCGAGGATCCGGCGCTCGCAGAGGCCGTCGCGACCGTGCTCGCCAACGCCGGCGGCGGCCTCGACGAGCTCACGCGCGATATTTTGGGGATGCGCGGCGCGTATGACGCCGCCGGCGACCGTGCGGCCCTCGCCAAGCTCCTCGGCGTCGCCGCGGAGGCCGATCTCGCCCGCCTCCGCGCCGATTGGGTCCGCGGGCTCGATCGCGGCGGCCTCGACGCACTCGGCGCCTTCCTCATCGCCACCGCGAAGGAGAAGCTGGAGCGGCCGGGCCGCGCGCTCCGCGCCGCCGCGTCGGCCGAGACGCCGGAGGAGACGCTCCGCGCCCTCGACGCGGCGCTGCTGACGACCCAGGGCGAGGTCCGATCGAGCCGCGGCTTCCCGGCCAAGGCGGATATGGCGGACGCGCCCTGGGTCGCGCCGCGCGTCGAGGCGTTGCTCCGCGCCTATGGCGACCTCCGCGCCGACCTCGCCGCCGCCGAGACCCTCGCCCGCTCGGACGCTCTGCGCGTCTTCGCCGCCGCCCTCATCCGCCGCTACCAGGAGGCGAAGGCCGCCCGCGCCCTTCTCGACTATGACGACCTCATCGGCCGCGCCGTCGGCCTCCTCACCCGCTCCGAGGCGCGGGAGTGGGTGCGCTACAAGCTCGACGGCGGCGTCGCGCATATCCTGGTCGACGAGGCGCAGGACACGAGCCCCGAGCAATGGCGCGCCGTCGAGGCGCTGGCCGAGGAGTTCTTCGCCGGCGAGGGCGCTGCGCGGCCGTCGCGCGGCCCGGCGCCGACGGTCTTCGCGGTCGGCGACGAGAAGCAGTCGATCTACAGCTTCCAGGGCGCCGCGCCGGAGCTGCTCTCGGAGATGGGCGCGCGCTTCGCCGCCAGCGCCGAGGCCGCCGATCGGCCCTTCGACCGCAGCGGCCTCGCGACCTCGTTCCGCTCCGCGCCGGCGATCCTCGCCTTCGTCGACCGCGTCTTCGCGCCGGCGGCGGCGCGGCGCGGGCTCGTCTTCGCCGACGAAGCCGTCCGGCATCTCGCCCATCGGAGCGGCCAGCCCGGCGTCGTCGAGCTTTGGCCGCTCCTCCTGCGCGACGGTCCGGGCGAGGCGCCGCCCTGGGACGCGCCGATCGACGCGCCCGCCGCCGACAATCCGCGGGCGGCGCTCGCCGATCTCGTCGCGGAGACGATCTCGGGCTGGATCGGCCGCGAGCGCCTGCCCGCCCGCGGCCGGACGATCCGACCGGGCGACGTGCTCGTGCTCGTCCGACGTCGCGGCGCGCTCTCCACGGGCGTCATCAAGGGTCTCAAGAGCCGCGGGACGCCGGTCTCCGGCGCGGACCGGCTCTCGCTCGCCAAGGAGATCGCGGCCAAGGACCTCGTCGCGCTCGCCGAGATCTGCCTCTTTCCCGAGAACGACCTCGCGCTGGCGACGATCCTGCGCTCGCCCTTCTGCGACGTCGACGAGGAGGCGCTCTTCGATCTGGCGCATAACCGGGCCGGCCGTCGCCGGCTCTACTACGAGCTTCAGGACCGCCGCGACGAGCGGCCCGAATTCGACCACGCCTATCGCTTCCTCTCCGAGCTCGTCGCCCGCGCCGACTACCGTCGCCCATACGAGCTCTTCGCGCTCGCCCTCGGGCCGCTCGGCGGCCGCAAGCGGATGATCGCCCGGCTCGGGCCCGAGGCCGAGGATCCGATCGACGAGCTGCTCGCCGAGGCGCTCCGCTTCGAGAGCGCCGGCCGGCCGACCCTGCAGAGCTTCGCGCTCCGCCTCGCGGCGCAGGAGGGCAGCATCAAACGCGAGCACGAGCAGGGCCGCGACGAAGTCAGGGTGATGACCGCCCATGGCGCCAAGGGCCTCGAGGCGCCGGTGGTGGTGTTGCCGGACGCGACGGACGCGCCCGGCGTCGGCGGGCGCGCGCGGCTTCTCGATCCGGCGAAGCACCGCGACACGGACGCGGCGCCGATCTGGCTCGGTCCGAAGGCCGCCGATCCCGAAGCGGTCGCCGAGCTCCGCGCCGCCGCCCAAGAGCGCGAGGCGGAGGAGCATCGCCGGCTCCTCTATGTCGCGCTGACGCGGGCCGAGGATCGGCTCCTCATCTGCGGCGCGCCGTCGCGCGCCAGGGACGCGCACGCCGAGAGCTGGTACGCGCTCGCCGCGGCGGCGCTCCGGGACGAGGCCGGCGCGCCGCGCGGCGATTGGCCGAACGCCGCCGTCGAGGAGTTCGAGACGCCGATCAAGAGCCCCGCCGGCGCGCCGCTCCGGGGACTGCGCCTCAGCGGGATCGGCGATCCCGCCGCCGAGGCGCCGCCGGCGGGGCGCGCGGAGACGCGGATCGCGGCGCCGGCGTGGCTCGCGCGGGCCGCGCCGAAGGAGACGCTGCCGCCCGACGTCGCGCCCTCGGATCTCGGCGGCGAGGATCCCGAGCCCTTGAGCCGGCGTCGCGGCGGCTCCGGGCTCGGCCGCGAGGCGGCGGCGCGGCGCGGCGAGATCATCCATCTGGCGCTCGAGAAATGCGCCGGGCTCTCGGGCGACGCGCTTCGCGACGCGGCCGCGGCGGTCGTCCGGCGGTCGGGCGCAGGGTTCGACGACTGGGCGTTGGCGGAGATGGCGGAAGAGGCGGTCGGCGTTCTCGAAGATCCCGCCTTCGCCGATCTCTTCGGACCGGCGTCGCGCGCCGAGGCCGATCTGACGGCGGTGTCGCCGGAGCTCGGCCCGGGCGAGATCCATGGCCGGATCGACCGGATCGCGCTCCTGCCCGACCGAATCCTGATCGTCGATTTCAAGACCGGCGCGCGGCCCGACGCGCCGCCCGACGGCTATCTCAGGCAGCTCGGCGTCTACGCCAAGGCGCTCGGCACGCTCTATCCGGAGCGCCGGGTCGAGGCCGCGCTCCTCTGGACGTCGGAGCGTCGCCTCGAACACATCTCCGAGACCGCGCTGACCGACGCCTTCGAGCGCGCCGCGGCCGAGCTTGACCGGAGATGGCGCGCCGCCTAGCTACCTGAGGTCGAAGAGGCCGCGCCGCGGCTTACAATCAAATCCCGCGAGGACCATCATGGCTGACGAAGGCCCCACCGTTAAGATCACCGACGCCTCCTTCGAAGACGACGTGCTGAAATCGGACAAGCCGGTCGTCGTCGATTTCTGGGCCGAATGGTGCGGGCCCTGCCGCACGATCGCGCCGGCTCTGGAGGAGATCGCGACGGAGATGGCGGGCAAGGTGACGATCGCCAAGCTCAATATCGACGAGAATCCGACGGCGCCGAGCAAGTACGGCGTGCGCGGCATCCCGACATTGATGCTGTTCAAGAACGGCCAGGTCGTCTCGACTCAGGTCGGCGCCGCCAACAAGAGCCGGCTCTCCGACTGGATCGCCTCGAACGCCTGAAGGGCGTCGACGTCGACGGCGTTTCGGGTCGTCTTCTCTGCGCCTATGCTCGTCATGCGGCTCGGCGAGCCGTGTATCCGTTCAGGCCTGGGAGAAGACGAGGGCGATCCCGCTCTAGAGCAGGATCTGCAACGCTGATGACGCCGTCATCCCGGGATGACGTCGTCATCCCGGAAAGCCGCAGGCTTATCCGGGATCCAGGGCCGGATCGCCGCACG
>CAZPTD010000265.1:0-6123 GCA_964588915.1 uncultured Neomegalonema sp.
TCGGCCCTGGATCCCGGCTCTGCGCGCTTCGCGCTTGGCCGGGACGACAAGGGCGCGGTTGGCTCCATCAGAGCCGAGACGCGATTTCCCGCGCTTGCGACGGTGAGGGGGGGGGGTCAGCCGAAGTCGTCGCCGAGCTCGTCGATATCGCCGCCGACCGGCTCGAAACCGTCGCCCAATCCGGCGCGCAGCTCCTCTTGCCGGGCCGCCGGGCCGCCGCGCTCGCGATAGGGCGTGCGGTCGTAGCGCGCGCGGTAGCATTTCGAGAAATGCGACGGCGAGGTGAAGCCGCAGGCGAGCGCGACGTTGATCACCGACATGTCGGTCTGCACCAGAAGCTGGCGCGCGCGCTGAAGGCGGATCTCCATGTAGTAGCGCTTCGGCGAGCGGTTGAGATAGCGGCGGAAGAGCCGCTCCAGCTGCCGCGTCGACATGCCCGCCTCCTTGGCGAGCCGCGCCGGGCTGATCGGCTCCTCGAGGTTGCGCTCCATCATCTGCAAAATGCTGGTCAGCTTCGGATGCCGCACGCCGATCCGCGCCGGCACCGACAGGCGCTGCGCCTCGCGGCCGCCGCGCACCGGCGCGTGGATGAGCGCGTCGGCGACCTGGCCGGACAGCGCCTCGCCGCAGGCGTTCGAGACGATCTGCAGCATCATGTCCGAGGCCGCGGTGCCGCCGGCGCAGGTGTAGCGGCCGCGGTCGATCTCGAAGATGTGGTCGGTGATCTCGAGATCCGGGAACTCTTCGGCCAGCGACGGCGCGTTCTCCCAATGGATCGTGCAGCGGCGGCCGTCGAGAAGCCCGGCCTTGGCCAGGAGATACGCGCCGGTGCAGACGCCGCCCATCTCGACGCCGCGCCGCGCCTGGCGCCGCAGCCAGGTGAGCGCCGGCTTCGACGCCGCCTTCTGGATGTTGACGCCGCCGGCGACGATGATGGTCGCGCCGCGCTCGACGTCTTCGAGACCGCCGCCGACCTTGATCTCGACGCCGTTCGAGCATCGGCGCGGATTGCCGTCGTCGCTGACGACCGTCCAGGAGAAGTATTTCTGCCGGCCGATGATGTTGGCGAGCCTGAGCGGCTCGATCGCCGCTGCGAAGGCGATCATCGAGAGATCTTCGAGCGCCAGAATGACGAAGTGTTTCGTGGCCCCGGAATCGAGCGGCATCAGCGGGTTTCCTTTCGCGGCCGCGCGCCGCGCGCGGCCGGCCGGTGGAGCCTGTCCGGGCAACGCTAGTGGCGCGAGGGCGCCGCCTCAAGCGCCGATGCTTGCGCGGCCTGCGATCTCAACCAATTCACGCTGAGCGAGATTTCTTTAGGGTGTGATCTTGACACCCTTAGGGTGTTTAATGTACCACCTGACCCGTCGTCGAGCGGCGTCTGTCGCTCGAGGGCGCGCGTTGGGACCGGGCCGGGGAGCGGGCCGGGGCGCGCGGGACGGCGGCCGGGCGACCGGCGGCGGCCGGACGAGGATGTCGGCGGAGGGAGGTCGACATGATGGAGAAGCGGGATGGCTTGAAGCGCCTTGAACTGATTGGAGATCTCGGCCGGTTCGACGAATGGATGGCGCGGCACGGCAACGCCGACTTTCGTCAAGCGGTGATCGAGGAACTCGCCACGGAGCCGCGGCTGAACACGCTGCCGTATCCGAATGTCGATCTCTTCCGGTTCAAGACCGTCAAGAGCCTCACCCACGGCGATCGGTACTTCGTCATCGGCTTCGTCATCGACGACGCCTACGACAAGGTCACGATCGTGTACGCGCGGAGCTATTCGAATCTCGATAAGGCTCTCAGACATGTCACGAGCGCGTCTCTGCGTGGGTTCGCGGAACGCCTCGTCGAAACAGTGATTGCGAGCCCGATCTTCTGACGGGCGAGAGGCGCGGGGCGGCGACGTCCCGCGCTTTTCTCAGTTGGACCACCACGCTTGACGCCGCAGCGGACGGACCGCGCGGTCGCGGAGGTAGCGATGAAAGCGTTTGATCAGATCGCCGGCAATGGCGGTTGGAGCGAAGACGACGAAGACCCCACGGATCAGGAGGCGCTGACCGAGCTGACCCACGGGCTCTTGGTCGCGACGGCCGAGGCGCGGCGGCGGCGCGGCGGCGCCGGCGGCCTGTCGTTGCCGGTCGGGTTCGGACGGCGCCTTCAGGATCTGCGCAAGAAGCTGAGGCTCACTCGGGCCCAATTCAGCGCGCTCTACGGGCTGCCGGAAGAGACCGTGAAGACATGGGAGACGAAGCGGCGCACCGAGCCGGCGCCGAGCGTCGCGGCCGAGCTGATGCTCCGCGTGATCGAGGCCGATCCGCGCGGCGCGAGCGAGATGGTCTGGTCGGCAGCCGACATCCGATGTCCAGCGGGCGCCGAGCGCGAGACGACCTGAGTCGCGGGCGGCGATCGGCGGCGCGTCGCGCGGGCGAGGCCGGAGGAGCGGCGCCGGAGGAGCGGCGCGGGGCCGGCGCGGCGACCGTTAGACATTCAACCTGTGTGGGTATGACAACAGTTCGCCGCGATGCGCGCGCGGCGAGGCCGGCGCCGCGCGACGCTGCTGGCGGCGGCGCTCGGCGCGGTGCATGTGACGCAGGGACGAAGAAGAGGCGGAGCGATCCGCGGGTCCGCCTTGTCGGAGCCGCCGCGTCATGCGCCCACGACTCTACGAGATCGACCTTCTCCGAATAGTCGCGGCGCTCATGGTCGTCGCCTT
Source organism: uncultured Neomegalonema sp. (assembly GCA_964588915.1). Lineage (GTDB taxonomy): Bacteria > Pseudomonadota > Alphaproteobacteria > Rhodobacterales > Rhodobacteraceae > JALEGB01. The sequence continues at coordinate 2,705 of CAZPTD010000265.1, forward strand.
CCACTACAGCTTCTTCGCGCCGATGACGATGGAGCGGGCGGCGTTCGAGTTTCCCGAGCTCGATGGAGCGACGCGCTACGGCTATTTGGGCGTCCAGCTGTTTCTGCTGATCAGCGGCTTCGTGATTCTGCTCTCGGCCGAACGCTCGAGCGCGGCCGATTTCGCCGCCGCGCGCATCGGCCGTCTCATGCCCGCCTACTGGGCGGCGGCCAGTCTGACGGCGCTGGTCGTCGCGGCGGACGGCGACCCGGTGATGCGGGTGACGTTTCTCGACTGGGCGGTCAATTTGACGATGCTGCAGCAGTTTGTCGGCGTGCGGCACATCGATCCCGTCTATTGGACGCTGATCGTCCTCGTTAAATTCTACGCCCTCGTCGCGCTTTGGCTGCTGGCGGCGCCGCGCCGTTTCGAGCCGTTGCTCTTCGGCTGGTTGCTGCTGTCGGGTCTGAGCCGGTTCGCGCCCGAGGCCGACGGCGCCGCTCTGGGCTCCGTGCTGCTTCTCGTCGACTTCGTCTTCGAGCCGCATTGGGCGCCCTTCTTCGTCGCGGGCGGGCTCTTCTGTCTCGCCTACCGGTCGGGATGGACGCCGCTGCGCGGGCTCGGCGCCTTCGCGGCCTGCGTGCTCGCGCTCCTGAGCGCGGTCGATCAGACGGAGACGTATGCGGCCCTCTACGCGATCGCTCTCGACGTCGATGTCGTCATCGGCGTCGTCTTCGCCTTCTTCGCGCTCTTCTACCTGATCTCGCTCCGCCTCTTCGGTTGGATCGCCTGGCCCGGCTTCGCGACGGCCGGCGCGCTCGCCTATCCGCTCTATCTCCTCCATCAGCGCATCGGCGCGATCTGGTTCGAGGAGGTCGCGGGCGATCTGCCGAGATACGCGGCGCTCGCGATCGCCTTGGCTTGCGCGCTCGCGCTCGCCGGGCTCGTTCACCGGTTCGTCGAGCGGACCCTGGGGCCGCGCCTGCGGCGGCTCGGAGCGAGGGGCTTGCGCCAGATCGTCCATATCGAGAACGCCGCCGCGCCGCGGGCCTTGCCGCGACCGACCGCCGAACGCACCGAGCCGACCTTCTCGACGGCGCGCCGCCGCTGAGGCGCGTCGCGACGGTTCGTCAACGCGGCCTCACGCGGAATTGCGCTCTGCGCGGCGAGCGCCTAAACCGCCCATGGCGGCATTGGACGACCGCCCGCAACGCGCAATCCGACCGGAGCGAGACGAGGATCGGATGAAGCGCGCCGCGAAACCCGCAGCCTGCGGCGATTTTCCGATCGGGTTGGATCGGAAGACGCCGTCGTAGAGGAACAAGATGAACGAGAGCCTTTTGGCCGGCGCGCCGGGCCCCGCGCTCGACGCGGCGGAAGCCGTCAGAACCGCAGCCATCGAAGCGGCGGCGAATGAAGCGCCCGCCGAGGGCTGGTCGCCGTCGAGCTGGCGCGGCTTTCCGGCCAAGCAGATGCCCGACTATCCGGATCCCGACGCGCTCGGAGAGGCGACGGCGCGGCTCGGCGCGATGCCGCCGCTCGTCTTCGCCGGCGAGGCGCTCGATCTGCGCGGCCGGCTCGCGCAAGTGGCCGAGGGCGACGCGTTCCTGCTGCAAGGCGGCGACTGCGCCGAGAGCTTCTCCGAGTTCTCGGCGAACGCGATTCGCGACAGCTTCCGCGTGCTCCTGCAGATGGCGGTCGTGCTCACCTTCGGGGCCAAGCGTCCGGTGGTGAAGATCGGCCGCATCGCCGGGCAGTTCGCCAAGCCGCGCTCGAGCGACCACGAGACGGTCGGCGGCGTGACGCTGCCGAGCTATCGCGGCGACATCATCAACGGCTTCGACTTCACGACCGAGGCGCGCACGCCGCGGCCCGAGCGGATGGTCGACGCTTATCTGCAGTCGGCGGCGGCGCTCAACTTGCTCCGCGCCTTTTCGAGCGGCGGCTATGCGGACATGCATCGCGTCGCCGATTGGACGCTCGGCTTCGCCGACAGCTCGCCGCAGGGACAGCGCTACCGCGAGGTCGCCGAACGCATCGCCGAGTCGCTCGACTTCATGGAGGCCTGCGGCGTCACGCCGAGGAACACGGCGGCGATGCGGTCGGTCAGCTTCTACACCAGCCACGAGGCGCTGCTGCTCGAATACGAGCAGGCGCTGACGCGGACGGATTCGATCACCGGCCTGCCGCTGGCGGGCTCGGGCCACATGATCTGGATCGGCGACCGCACGCGGCAGCCGGACGGCGCCCATGTCGAGTTCTGCCGCGGCGTTCTCAACCCGATCGGCGTCAAATGCGGCCCCTCGCTCACGCCCGACGATCTCATGAGGCTGATCGACACGCTCAATCCGGGCGACGCGCCGGGGCGGATCGTGCTCATCTGCCGATTCGGCGCCGGCAAGGTCGCCGATCATCTGCCGGCGCTGATCCGCGCGGTGACGTCGGCGGGACGGGCGGTCGTGTGGAGCTGCGATCCGATGCACGGCAACACCGAGAAGTCGAACACCGGCTTCAAGACGCGGCATTTCGACAAGGTGCTCTCGGAGGTGCGCGACTTCTTCGCGATCGCCCGGGCCGAGGGCGTCTATCCGGGCGGCGTGCATTTCGAGATGACGGGCCAGGACGTGACCGAATGCCTCGGCGGCCTCAGCGGCGTGATGCCGGAGGACCTGTCGAAGCGCTATCACACGGTCTGCGACCCGCGGCTCAACGCCAGCCAGGCGCTCGAGCTCGCCTTCCAGGTCGCCCGAGCGCTGGTCGCGGCGGCGCCGGTGCGCCGCCGCGCGGTGCGGTTCCCGTACGGGCGCGCGTTCTGCCGGCGGCCGCCCGCGCCGCCTACGCCGCCGCCGCCGCCGTCGCCGACGCGGCGGGCGCCGACGGCTTCGACCGGCTCGGCCCGAACGGCGTCGCGATCCCGGCGCCGGCCTCGGCGCTCGCGCCGGCGCGCGCCGCGCCGGAAGCGGCCGATCTCGACGTCAACTGGGTCGCCGAGCGTCGCGTGCGGCGGCTCTTTCTCGCCGATATGGACAGCACCATCATCACCGTCGAATGCATCGACGAGCTCGCGGCCGAAGCCGGCGTCGGACCCGAGGTCGCGCGCGTCACCGAGGCGGCGATGAAGGGCGAGCTCGATTTCGCCGAGGCGCTTCGGGCGCGGGTCGCGCTTCTCGAGGGGCTCGAGCTCGCCGTCGCCGAGCGCGTCGCCGAGGCGCGCGCGCCGCTCTCGCCGGGCGCACGGACGCTGGTGCGGACGATGAACGCGGCAGGCGCGCTGACCGTGCTAGTCTCGGGCGGCTTCAGCTTCTTCACCGAGCGGGTCGCGGCGCGCGTCGGGTTTCAGCGCAACCGCGCCAACCGGCTCGAGGCGGCGTCGGGACGGCTGACGGGCCGCGTGCGCGAGCCGCTACTCGGCCGCGACGCCACGCGCGCGGCGCTCGAGG
>CAZPTD010000266.1:0-6115 GCA_964588915.1 uncultured Neomegalonema sp.
CGGCGGCGATGATGTCGATCAACGCGGTCAAGGGCGTCGAGATCGGCGACGGCTTCGCGGCGGCGGCGCTTTCCGGGACCGAGAACGCCGACGAGATCCGCATGGGCGATGACGGGCCGCGGTTCCTGTCGAACCGCGCCGGCGGGATCCTGGGCGGCGTCTCCACCGGCCAGGACGTCGTCGTGCGGTTCGCGGTGAAGCCGACCTCGTCGATCCTGCAGCCGCGGCGCACCATCGACGTCCGCGGCGGCGAGCGCGAGATCGTCACCAAGGGACGCCACGACCCGTGCGTCGGCATCCGCGCCGTGCCCGTGGGCGAGGCGATGGCGGCCGTGGTGATCCTCGACCATCTCCTGCTCCATCGCGGGCAGATCGGCGACAATCAGGGGCGGATCGGGTAGGCGGAGCCGGCGTCGACGCCTCCGCGCGACGGCGCTACAGCGTCCGCCGATCAGATTGGATCGGCGCGACGCTGCAGCTCTTTGCTTTGTCGCGCAAGTTGTCCGATCCTCGTTTCACTCCGGTCGGCTTGAGCTCTAGAACTCCACCTCGAGGTCGGCGATCTCGTCCGGCTCCGCCATCGCGGCCTGTTCCCATTCGACCATCAGCGGCCACGCCAGGATCGTGTCGCAATAGGCCTGCAGCGCCGGTTCGAGCTCGACAGCGTAGGTTCGGAAGCGCGTGCAGACCGGCGCTTGCATCACGTCCGCGAGGCACGGCTTTTCGCCGAAGAGATACGGCCCGCCATAGCGGCCGAGGCAGTCGCGCCAGATCTCCTGCACCCGCTCGACCTCCGGGCGCGCGCCGGAGAAGATCGTGAACCGCTCATGGCGCGCCTTCAGATTCATCGGCAGCGCCGAGCGCAGGTTGTAGAAGCCGGCGTGCATCTCGCCGGAGATCGCGCGGCAATACGCCCGGTCCGCGATGTTCGCCGGCAAGAGCCCGGCGTCGGGCGCGATCTCGTCGAGATACGCCGCGATCGCGAGCGTGTCCCAAACCTCGACGCCGTTATGCGAGAGCCGCGGGACGCGCACCGACGGCGAGAGCAGCAAGAGCTCCTGACGCGCGCCCGGGTCGTCCAGATCGACCTTCGCCTCGATGAAGGACAATCCGGCCATGCGGCAGAGGAGCCAGCCGCGCAACGACCAGGCGGAGTAATTTTTCGACGAGATTGTTAGGGTTGCTTTCGCCATGAGCAGATCTCTTTGAGCAAAATCTGATTTTAAACAGCACCTTCGCAGAATGAAAGCTGTCGCACCATTCTTTTCGCAGTGCGGCAGCGTTCGGAGGCGCAGACCGCCGAAGCGCTGGGGGCGATCGAAGCCGATGCTCCGCCAAACATACGAATGGCGGAACGGCGTGATCGGTTCGCTGCGCGCGGCGGCGCCCGGGCCATTTCGCGACGCTGCTGCGCGGCACGGTGCAGACGCTGCACCAGGGCCACGCCGTCTACGTCGCCGACTGGAAGAACGCGCGCGACGCGCCGCTCGCCGCCGGCCGCGTCGGCATGGACGACTTCGTCGCCTGTCTGATCCGCTTTCTCGACGCGATCGGACCGGGCGCGCATATGCTCGCCGTCTGTCAGCCCTGCGTCCAGGCGCTGGCCGCCGCGGCGGTGATGGCCGAGGACGATCATCCCGCGCAGCCCCGATCGATCACCTTGATGGCCGGGCCTGTCGACGTGTCCGAATGTCCGACCGAGGTCAATGAGCTCGCGAACAAGCGGCCGATCTCCTGGTTCCGGTCCAACCTGATCGCCCGCGCGCCCGGGCGCTGCGCCGGCGCCGGCCGGCGCGTCTATCCGGGTTTCGTGCGGCTCGCGTCCGTTCATGGCGATGAACATGGAGCGCCACAACGCGGCGCATCGGAAGCTCTACGCCCATCTCGCGGCGAACGAGATGGAGCAGGCGCAAAAGATCATGCGATTCTATGACACGTATTTCGCCGTCCTCGATCTCACCGAGGAGTTCCATCTCGAGACCGTCGAGCGCGTGTTTCAGAAGCGCGAGCTCGCCGCCGGCGCGCTGACCGATCGCGGCTGCGCCGTCAATCCGAACGCGATCCGCAAGACCGCTCTGCTGACCGTCGAAGGCGGCCGCGACACCATCTGCGGCCTCGGCCGGACCTCGAAGGCGCACGAACTCTGCGGCCCGCTCCGACCGCATCCGAAGCGGCGTCATCCGCAGGCCAATGTCGGCCGTTGCGGCGTCTTCAACGGCAAGCGCCGGGACAAGGACATCCACCCGGCCCCGCGCCATCCGATCATGTCGGCGCGATGACCGGGCCCTGTTGCGCTGCGGGACGGGCCGAGAGACCGCCCTCGTCCTCTAGCCCGCGTCGCGCGTTCAGGCTCCGGACCCGCCGTCGAGAGACAACTTCTTGAGACCGCGCTCGACCGCGTGCGCGACAGAAATCGCGGCGTCGCGCTGATCCTCCAATTTGGCGTCTTGGACCAGTCGCCCTGCGTCGAGCGCCGCGCGATACGCGCCGATCGGGGCCGCGGTCGCCGCGCGAATACACGCCAATTTGCGCAGCGCTCTCGCGCGAAAGCCGGCGCCGGCGCCGGCCTCGGCGAGCATCGTGGCCCCTTCCTCCGCACGGCGCCGCGCGGTGCGAAAACGCCCCGACAACAACTCCGCCAGGGCGAGTTCGACCTTCAATTCGCCGACTTTCGCCGCGTTCGACGCCGACGCCTCGGCGAGCATGAGGGCCTTCTCGTAATCCTCTCTGGCGCCGCCCACCCGGCCCCGTCGCAATAGAATGCTTCCTCGCAACGCGAGAAGTCCCGATTGCGCCGCGTCGTCGCCGTGCTTGAGACCGTGCTGGACATAGGCCTGCGATCGTTCAAGGAAGTTCGACGTCATGCGATAAGGGCTGATCTTCGAGAGCGAGTAGTAGGCGCTGGCGAACGCGCCGCTCAGGTTGTCGCCATGCGCGTCGCCGGTCGTCCTCAGCGCGGAGTCGCCCTGGCGCTCGACGACCTTGGCGAGCGCGCCAAGCGCGGCGATGTGGCCGAGATAGAGATGGGCGTGCATCCCCTTCCAGCCGGCGAACTGCGACCAGGCCCTCAGCGCCTCCCGCCATAGCCGAAGGGCTTCCGGATCTTTCGTGGTCGCGTAGTGCGATCCCATCAGCTCACGAAGAGCGAGCCACGCGCGGCTCATTCTTCGATCGGTGCGCGACTGTCGCCGCAGATCGTCGAGGCAGGCGCGGACAAGATCGAGGTCGCCCCTGGGACGACCGATTTGGACCGCGCGCCCATCGAGAAACTCCATCTCGCGAAAAAGAGCCCCGTTGGTCGGATCAAGATGCCTTTCGATCGCGAGCGCGCCGCTCAGACGGCGCTTATCGTCTCTTCGCGGCGCCCTTGTCGGCTCCGGCTCGTTCAGCGCGCGCTCGACGTAATTGATGATCGCGTCACGACCGACGATTTTCCGCCCGCCGATCCCGAAACGGAGCGCCTCGATCATGGTCGCCAACTCGCCACCGACATTCGCGCTTTCGACAAACAAGAGCGTGATCGGCTTCTCTCGAACAACGGCGTAGAAAAGCTCCAACTCTGTAAAAGAAGAAGGCAGACTCTTGCCGGCAAACTCAATTGATGATCCAAAACCATCGCCGACGAGTAGAAAAAATCGCTCCGAAGCGTCGATCTGATCGAGACAATGGTCGATAATATCCAACGGCGTCAGGCCTAGGTCGTGCCGCAGTTGCTCATCATCGATCTCGGCGACCCAGATCGGCTTTTCGGCATTCTTACCGGCCTGATGCAGCGCCTTTCTCAACGCGACAAAGCCGCTGTCTTGGAGCGTCGACGCTAGGAAAGCGAAGTTTCGTTTCATCGGATCGGTCTCCACCAGCTGCGACACGAGACGACGTCGCGAGCTTAGCGTGTGGAACGGCCGAGTCGAAGCCGCCGGTTGCCGCCGCCGCGCCGGGTCGCCATGAAGGTCGGGCCCGGTCGTTCCTCGGGCGGCAACCGAAAACGGCCGATGACCGTCTACATCCTTGCGCCCGACTTCACCCATAGATTCGGCATCAATCGTTTCGTCGCCGCGACCGGCTTTACGGAGATGGGCGAAGACGTGCGCCTCTTCGAGCTCGCCGATTTCGACGATCTGCCGCTCGCGCGCGAGGACGTCGTCGTCGGCGGCGTCGGCGTCGTTCACCGCGCCTTCGAGCGGCTCGGCGTCCCGATCCCGGCGCTGGCCTCGATCCCGGAGCAGCTGGCGCCTTTCGCGGGGCGACGCGTCTGGCGCGCGACGATGCGCGAGGTCCGGGAGCTGGCGGCGCGAGAGGAGGCGGTGTTCGCGAAGCCGGCGCCCGACCGGCCGAAGCTCTTCACCGGCCAGGTGTTCGCCGGTTTCGCCGATCTCGTCCGCACGGCGCATATCGCCGACGACGAGCCGGTCGACTGCGCCGAGCCGGTCGATTTCCTCTCCGAATACCGCGGCTTCGTCCTTCATGGCGAGCTGATCGGCCTTCGGCCCTATTACGGCGATCCGCTCGTCTTTCCGGATCCCGAGATCGTCCGCCGCGCGGTCGCTTCGTTCGACCCGGCGCCGGCGGCCTACGCGCTCGATATCGGCGCGACCGCGGACGGGCGCAGCCTCGTCGTCGAGATCAATGACGGCTATTCGATCGGCGCGTACGGCTTGACGCCGACGCGCTATGCGCAGCTGATCGCGGCGCGCTGGGCGGAGCTCCGCGCGACGGCGATCGACGAGGAGGGATGAGCGATGCGGCCGAAGGCGCTTCTGTTCGACGTGTTCGGGACGGTGGTCGATTGGCGCGGCTCGGTGATTCGCGAGGTCGCGGCCGCCGCGTCGCGCGCAGGCGCCCGGCTCGACGCCGCCGCCTTCGCCGACGCCTGGCGCGCGCTCTATCAGCCGTCCATGGAGGAGGTCAGGCGCGGCCGGCGCGGCTGGACGATCCTCGACGATCTCCATCGCGAGAGCCTCGACCGGCTGCTCGCCGAATTCGGCGTCGCGGAGGCCTTCGACGAGCCGGCGCGGGCCGATCTCAACAAGGCCTGGCGGCGGCTCGACCCTTGGCCGGACGCGGTCGGCGGGCTCGCGCGGCTGAAGGCCGAGTTCGTCATCGCGCCCTGCTCGAACGGCAACATCGCGCTCATCGCGCAGATGGCGAAACGCGCCGGCCTGCCCTGGGACGCGATCCTCGGCGCCGAACCGGCGCGGGCCTACAAGCCGCTGCCGGAGGCCTATCTCCGGTCGGCGGCGATGGCCGACGCGGCGCCCGAGGAGACGATGATGGTCGCCGCCCATAATGACGATCTCGCCGCGGCGCAGGCGGTCGGGCTCATGACCGCCTTCGTGCCGCGGCCGACGGAGCATGGGCCCGGCCAGACCAAGGCCCTCGCGCCGACCGGCCATTGGACGGTGGTCGCGACCGACTTCAAGGACCTCGCGGCGAAGCTCGGCGCATAGGCCGCGCCGATGATCGAGGACGCGAGAAGGACCGCGGCGGCGCTCTTGCGCCAACTCGACGCTCGGGCGCCCGGGCTCGTCGTCCGCTTCTAACTCACCGGCTCGGCGGCCCTCGGCGATTTCGGGCCGCGGAGCGACGTCGACTTCGTCGCCGCGGCGCGTCGGCCGCCGACCGCTCGGGAGCGCGGCGCCCTCCGCCGCGCTCGTCTCCGGCTGGCGCTCGGGCCGTCCTTGCGCGGGCTCGACGGGCTTTACGCGACCGAGGAGGCGCTTCGCGGCGATCCGCGCGCGTCGCCGCCCGGGTTCTGGGCCCGAGGTCTGCGCGCCGGCGTCTCGAGCGAGCCGCGCCATCCGATCGCCCGGGCGACGCTTGCGCGACACGGGATCCCGATGCGCGGGCCGTCGCCGCGCGCTCGGCGTCCGGGACGATCCCAGCGCCGTCGTGGAGCCAACCTCGCCCTTGTCATCCCGGCCAAGCGCGACGCGCGCCGAGCCGGGATCCAGGGCCGAGGGGCTGAGCGTGCGGCGAACCGGCCCTGGATCCCGGATAAGCCTGCGGCTTTCCGGGATGACGGCGTCATCCCGGGATGACGGCGTCGTCAGCGTTGCATCCACCTAAAGCACATTCGAACCATTCGGAGCCGAAACGCTGGAGCTGAGCGGCGGCC
>CAZPTD010000267.1:0-6103 GCA_964588915.1 uncultured Neomegalonema sp.
GATCCCGGGACTGGCGGTGGATCCGCGCTTCTGGGCCTCCGGGATCTCGCTGGTCGCGCATTTGGCGAATCCGCGCGCGCCGGCGGCGCATATGAACACGCGCTTCTTCTGGACGCCGGCGGCCGCCTGGTTCGGCGGCGGCGGCGACGTCAACCCGACCCTGCGCCAGGAGGATCCGGCCTACGCCGAGGACGCCGCCGCCTTTCACGCGGCGATGAAGGGCGCTTGCGACGCCCACGACCCGGCCTATTACCCGCGCTTCAAGGCGTGGGCCGACGACTACTTCCTCATTCGCCATTGGAACGAGGCGCGCGGCGCCGGCGGGATCTTCTACGACGACCTCGACAGCGGCGACCGCGCCGCGGATTTCGCCTTCACGCGCGCCGTCGGGCAGGCGTTCTTGGACGGCTATCCGCCGATCGTCGGCCGGCGCATGGGCGAGCCCTTCACGCAGGAGGAGCGCGATCATCAGCTCGTTCGCCGCGGCCGCTACGCCGAGTTCAACCTCGTCTACGACCGCGGCACGCGCTTCGGGCTCGAGACCGGCCACAATCCGCATGCGGTTTTGATGTCCCTGCCGCCGGTCGCGACCTGGCCCTGACGCGCTATTGGGTGGCGCCGAGGCCGCGCGTGTTGCAGACTCGCGCGTGAGGAGAAGCGCTTCGGCGCGCCGACGACGGCGGACAGCACGGCGGAGGGGCGAACGATATGGGTATGCGAACGGTCGATTTGACGCGGCGGCGCGGCGGCGGCGCCATGGCGCGCGCGCTGGTCTGCGGCGCCGCCTTCTACGTCGGCGGCGCGGCGTCTGCGCAGGCCGAGGAGACGACGTTGTTCTCGGATCTGTCGACGCCGGAGCTGCTGGAGCTCTCGGCCGATCTCGGCGAGGAGCTGCGCACGCGCGGCGTGATGCCGAACTACGCCGATCCGAGCCGCGAATACGCGCGGCATCTCGCGGTCCGCGGCCTCGAACTGGCGACGGAGCCGAGCGGTCTCGTCGACTCGCAAGGGCTGCGCTATCGGATCATGGGCGTGCGCCGTATCGAAGGCGGCGGCCCGCTCCGAAGCGGACCGCTCGACGATCTCGCCGCGGCGAATTTCGACATGCTCGTCATCGTCGTCTTCCGCCGCGACTTCCAGATCGAGCGCGCGTCCTTGGCGCCGATCGACGTGGTGCGCGAGCTGGCGACCGCGCCCGATCCGACGGCCGAGCCGACATTGGCGCTCGACGACTCGCTCTGGAGCGCCGCCGGCGTCATCGACGTCACCGGGCCGATGTATCTCGCCGCGAGCCAGGATTAGGCGCGCCGCCGTCCGCGGTCACTCGAGGAACAGAAACCCGACGCTGCCGATGACGAGCGCGCCCATCGCGACGTTGAACGCGCGGAGCCGCCGTTGCGTGCGGAGCAGGCGGCGCAGAACCGCGCCGAACGCCGCCCAGACATGCGACGAGGCGAGGCCCGAGACCAGGAAGACGCCGGCGCCGATCGCGGCCTTCAGGACCGGCTCGACGCCCTGGAGGTAGAGCGTCGCCGCGCCGACCGTCATCGCCCAGGCCTTCGGGTTGATCCATTGGAAGAGAGCGGCCTCGACGAACGTGAAGGGCCGGCCGGAGACGGTTGCGGCCTCCGGCGCGCCGGCCGCTCCGGAGGCGGCCGCCGTCTCCTCGTTCTTCACGCGTCCCGAAAGCGCGATGCGGATCCCGAACCACACCAGCATGCCGGCCGCGAGAACGGAGAAGGCGTCGCCTGTTCGCGCGAAGAAGGGATGGAGCTTCGCGAGCTCGGTCTCGGCGAAGTCGAGAGCGCTGTCGAAGCCGAGGGCGACGGCGAAGAACATCACCGGAAAGCCGAGGGCGACGCCGAGCGCGTGCGGCGTCGTGCGGCGAAAGCCGAAGGTCGCGCCGGAGCTGGCGAGCATCATGTTGTTCGGCCCCGGCGTCCAGGCGGCCGCAAGGGCGAAAGCGGCGAGCAGGCCGAGCGAGGCCCAGCTCAGCCCCTCCGCCGCGATGGCTGCGTCGGTCGGCGGCATGTCGAGCGCTCCGTTGATATTTGGTCAGTAGTTATGACTAAAGTTAGGTGCGGCGCAATCGTGAGAGCGCCCGACTTTCGCCGATTCGATCGGGAACGATGATCGCGAGGCGCGAAGCCGACGCGTCGGGAGCAGTGGAGCCGGTAGGATGCAAGAGATCGTTGGTTGGGTCGCGGAACACGTTCCGCATCTCTTATTGACGCTCGGGCTCGGCGCCTGCGCGCTTCTCGTCGGCCGGTGGTGGTTTCGTCACCGTCGGCGCGGCGTTCCGTTCTCGCGTTCCCGCAGCGTTCAAAGCGCTTTCTTGATCCTGGTCGCCTGCGCCTTCATCGCTGAGGAGAACTATGACGAGCTGTTCGCGCCGGACGCGGTCGACTGGTCGAACGCCGTCTTTGTGCTCGACGACGAAGGGCGCGTCGTCGACGTGCACGTCGACGGCGAGTCGGTGCGGCTATTGGGCGAAGAGGACTCGGACCGGATCGGCGCGATCGTGATCTCGCCGACGGAGAGCGGCCTCGAAGAATAAGCAGGGGTCGCGATTTCGCCCGCGTTATCGCGGTTCCGACGCCTCGGCGAGAGCGAGGCCGATCAGTTCACGCGCTTCGAGACGAAAGCCGCTCTCGATCCAGCGCTCTTCCGCGGCCTTGAGCGCCGCCCCGAGGCCCGGTCCGGGCGCGAAGCCCGCGTCGATGAGGTCTTTCGCCGTCACCGGGAGCTCGCGCGCCGCGGCGGCCTGGAGCCGCTCGGCGATCGCCGGATCGGGCGTCCCCGCCGTCTCCGCGGCCTTCAGCGCGACGGCGTCGAGCGCCGCGTCGCGGCCGAAGCGATAGGCCGCCGCCTCGGGCGAGGCGGCGCCGAGCGCGTCGACCCGGCGAAGGAGCGCGACGCCCTCCGCCTTCGAGAGCCGAAGGTCGTCGCGGAGCGCGTCGGCCCGGTCGACATAGGCGAAGAGGAGGCGGCGCGCCCAATTCGGGGCCAGGCCGAGCGCCCATTCGGCGGCGACGAGCCGCCGCCAATCCGGCGCCGAGCGGTCGAGCGGCGCGCCGTAGAGCGCGGCGTCGGCGCCGGTCTCCGCCATCAATCCGAGCGCGTCGGACGGGTCGGGCGCGTTGAGGAGCTTCTTCGTCTCCATGCCGATCCGCTCGCGCGCGAGGCCGGCGACGCCGTCCCGGAGCGCCAGGATCGCTTTGAGATCGTCCGGCTCCGGCGCGGCGCGGCCGTACCAGGCGCTGAAGCGGAAGAAGCGCAGGATCCTCAGATAGTCCTCGCGAATCCGCTCCTCGGCGCGGCCGATGCAGCGCACCCGCCGCGCCGCGAGATCGGCGAGACCGCCGCCGAGCGGGTCGACCACCGCTCCGTCGGGCTCGGCGTAGAGCGCGTTGATCGTGAAGTCGCGCCGCGCCGCGTCCGTCGCCCAATCGCGGGTGAACGCCACGACCGCGCGGCGGCCGTCCGTCTCGACGTCCTTGCGCAGCGTCGTGATCTCGATCGGCTGGCCCTTGTCGCCGTTTTCGGTCTCGGCGACGGTCGTGACCGTGCCGTGCTCGAGCGCCGTCGGGATGGCGCGCAGGCCCGCCTTCTCGAGCCGCGCCATTGTCGTCTCCGGCGGGCAGAGGACGGCGATGTCGAGATCGGTCGGGCCGCCGCCGATCAGCGCGTTGCGCACGCAGCCGCCGACGAAGCGCGGCTGATCCTCGACCGGGTCGAACGCCGCCACGACGCGGCGCACCGACGCGTCGGCCAGCCACGGCGCCGAGGCCGGATCGAGCCGCGCGGCGTCAGTCACCGTCGGTCTCGGCCTCGCCCGTCGGGAACAGCCGGTCGAGGCCGAGGCTCGGATCGACCGTGAACACGAACTCGGTGTGCGGCTCCGGCAGGAAGACGAGATCCGCGCCGCGGCGCTCGCCGGCCCGCTCGCCGTGCTCCGCCGTCACTTCGAATTGCCGGATCGGCTCGATCTTCTCCATCGGCGCCGGCGCCGGAGATGCGCCCGTCCGATCGCCCGGCGCCGTCTCCGCCGCGGCGACGCAGCTCGAGAGACACAGGGCGAGCGCCGACGCCGCCGAGTTCCGAAGCGCGTTCCTCATTCCGCCACCACCGCGATTATGCGATCCGAGAGCGCCTTCAGCATGCCCGCCGTCGCGCCCCAGATGTCGCGTCCCTCATACGGAATCGCCCAATACGCGCGTTCGGCGCCCAAATAAGGGCGGGACCGCCGCTCGCGAAACGCCGGATCGACGAGATGCGCCAACGGCGCCTCGAAGATCTCCGCCACCTCCTCGGGATCCGGCAGCGGCCGGAATCTCGCCGCCACCAGGCCGACGAAGGGCGTGACCCAGAAGCCGGTGCCGGTCTCGTAAGGCTCGATCGGCCCGAGCATCTCGACCTGGTCGGCGAGCAGGCCGATCTCCTCCTCGGCCTCGCGCAGCGCCGCGGCGAGCGGCGACGGATCGGCGTCGTCGATCTTGCCGCCCGGAAAGGCGATCTGACCGGCGTGGCGCTTCAGATGATCGGCGCGGCGCGTCAGGATCACCGAGTAGCCGTCCGAGCCCTCGCGGATCGGGCAGAGCACCGCGGCGCGGCGAAGCTTGCGGTCGTCGGGCAGGAGCCGGCGCATCGCCGGATTGAGGTCGAAATCGCTCGCCGCCGGCTCGCCTTCGGGCGCCCAGACCGCGCGATGAAGGTCGGCGCGGTCGAGCCGCCGCAAGCGCTCGGTGAGCGCCGCGTTCGGGCCGATCGCCGGTTCGTCCATGGTCGCGCCGTCCATGCCGTCTCCGCTCTCCTGGTCCCTTCGCAAGGACGTTCCCGCCGTCCGCTCAGCTCCGTCCGGCGTCGGCCGGATCCAGCCCTTCGGCGCGCAGCCGCTCCGCCTTCTCGAGGGCGAAGAACTCGCCGTCGGACCAAACGCCGACCTCCTCGCCGGTTGGTCCGAGCTCCGCCAGATCGACCAGCCGAAAGAGGTCCTTGCGCTCGATCCGCGCCTCGAGCCCCGCCCGGACGTCTACATAAGGAACGAGCTCGTCGCCGTCATGGACGACGCGCATCGGATGCGCGCGCCCGATGATCGCGCGGTCGCCGAGCTGGGTCTCGATCATAATCCGTTGATCGCGCCCTTCGCCCTCCGCCTCGATGTCGACGCCGATGAAGGGCGCGTCCTCGACCGTGATCCCGACCTTTTCGACCGGCGTCACCAGGTAGAAGCGGTCGCCCTCGCGCTTCAGGATCGACGCGAAGAGCTTCACCAGCGGCATGCGCCCGATCGGCGTGCCTTCGTAGAACCAGACGCCGTCGCGGCGGATGCGCATGTCGAGCTCGCCGCAATATTCCGGATTCCATAGATGCACGGGCGGCTTGCCGCCGCCGACCGCCCGCATGAGCGCGTCGAGCCGCCCGAGCCCGCCGCTTTCGCCGCCGCCTTGCCGCGCCGTATTCCCGCCAGAGTTCGACATGCTCTCGCCTCTCTCGGTCATTGAGGTGGCGGGCGCGGCTCGGGGCGCTCTCGCGCGCTCGGGCCGGGCGGATCGTCGCGCGCCCGGGCGCGATGCGCGCCTCTCGGGTGGAAAGCTCGGACGCGCCCGCTTTATATGTCTTGGGTAATCTAGGCGTTTAGGCGCGATTGGGGAAGCGGCCCAGGGTCCTTCGCGGGCGGGCGCAGTCAGGAGCGGGAATGAGCGACAACGTTGGCGCCTTCGGCGGGGCGACGGGCGGGAGTGCGATCGAGGATCCGGCGGCGGCCGTCGACGCGGCGGCGCGCAAGCTCTACGAGGCCAAGCGTGAGATTTCGCGTCGGGTCATCGGCCAGGAGCGCGTCGTCGAGCAGGCGCTGATCGCGCTTCTGTGCGGCGGCCACGGTCTTCTCGTCGGCGCGCCGGGCCTGGCCAAGACCCGGCTTGTCGAGACGATGGGCGCCGTGCTCGGCCTCGACGCCAAGCGTGTCCAGTTCACGCCCGACCTGATGCCGGCGGACATTCTCGGCGCCGAGGTGCTCGAAGAGAGCGCCGGCGGCGGCCGCGCCTTCCGCGTCTTCGAGGGCCCGATCTTCACGCAGCTTCTGATGGCCGACGAGATCAAC
>CAZPTD010000268.1:0-6084 GCA_964588915.1 uncultured Neomegalonema sp.
GCAGCACACCGCTTCCTCCGTGCGGGAGGAGGTCGGTCGGCTCCGCGACCTCGGACGCGGCGTCGCGCGCGGCCTCTGCGGCGTCCGACGCCGCCTCGACGGTCGGCTCGACGGTCTCGGACGCGGCGAAGTCCGTCGGCTCCGCGGTCTCCGGCGCCGTCTCCGGCGGATCCGAGCAGACCTCCGAGGAAGAAAAGCCGGCGGAAGAGCCGCAAAAGCGAGGCATCCTCGGCCGCATCTTCGGCGGCGGCTCCTGAGCGCTCCGGCAGGAAAGGACAAGAGATGTATAATTTCGAATACGCCAAGCCCGACTCGCTCGAGACCGCGAAGAGCCTTCTCGCCCGCGAAGGCGCGCAGGCGCTGGCCGGCGGTCAGAGCCTGACGCCGACGATGAAGCAGCGTCTGGCGCAGCCCGAGCTTCTGGTCGACATCACCGGACTCGCGGAGCTAAAGGGCGTTCAAACCCTCGGCGACGGCGTGCGGATCGGCGCCGCCGTCCGCCACGCCGAGGTCGCGCGCTCGCCCGAGGTGCGCGCCGCGATTCCGGCGCTCGCGGAGCTCGCCGGCAAGATCGGCGATCCGCAGGTTCGCAACTGCGGCACGCTCGGCGGCTCGGTCGCCTATTACGATCCGTCCGCCTGCTATCCGGCCGGCGTCCTCGGCCTCGACGGCGTGGTCTCGACTTCGAACGGCCGCGACGTCGCCGCGACCGATTTCTTCAAAGGTCTCTTCGAGACCGCGCTCGACGACGGCGAGATCATCACCGCCGTGACCTTCAAGCGGCCGCTGAAGGCGGCGTGGATGAAGTTTCCACAGCCGGCCTCGCGCTTCTCGCTCACCGGCGTCTTCGTCGCTCAGTTCGCGGACGGCTGGCGCGTCGCGGTCACCGGCGCGAGCGAGAACGGCGCGTTCCGGCATGGCGACCTCGAGGCGGCGCTCGGCTCGGGCGCCGGCGTCGACGGAGTCGCGGTCTCGCCGAACGGCCTGATCTCCGATCTCCACGGCACGCCCGAGTACCGGGCGAACCTGATCAAGGTCCTGACGAAGCGCGCCGTCGCGGCGATGGGCTGAAACGGCGTTCGCGCGTCGCCGCCCTGGCGGCGCGCGGCCCTCGAAAAACCTCTTCGACGCCGCGCGATCGGTGTAAGAGGGCGCGTGAGCGCCTTTTTTGATCGGGAGTCGCCAGTGACGCCGTCGCTTCGCGCCGCCGCGCTCCTCCTCGTCCTCTGCCTCGGCGCCGGCGCGCCGCGCGCCCAAGAGCCGCCGCCGAGCCTCGGTCCGAGCCGCGAGACCGACTTTCTGCCGCCGCCGGCCGTGTGCGACGTCGACGCGTGCGCCGCGCGCTGGCCGAGCTTCCGCGCCTTCGACTGCAGCTACCAGCCGTCGGTCGGACCGCGCCGCTATTGCGTCGAGACCTCGGCGAGCGCCGCGCCCGCGCCCGAGCCCGAGCCGGCGCCCGCCGCCGCCTCGGCCCCGGACAGGGCGCCGGCCGCCGCGTCCGGCGAGGATCCGGTTTCCCGCGGCGCGGAACGGCCGCAGCCGACGCTCGGGCCCGACCGCGCGCCGCGCGCCGGCGACGCCCTCGGCCCCGAATTCGAGCCGCCGCGTCAACGCGCGGAGCCGGCGTCGGCGCCGAAGCCGGAGCGGCCGCAAAGCGTCGCGCTGCGCCTGCGGGCGATCCTCGTCTCGCCGGTGACCTGGTTCGTCTCCGCGGCGACCGTGATCGGCTTTCTCGTCGCCGCGATCCGCACCAAGCGCCTCGCCGCCCGGAAGCTCGCCCTGGTCGAAGGCGGCGCGCTCGCCGTCGTCGCGAAGGCCGATTTCGGCCGCCAGCGGATCACCGGCGGACGCGGCCTCGTCGGCGCGCTGCGTCGGCGCCTCGTTCTCGACCTCGCGCCGCTCGAGGAGGCGCCGAAGGCGACGCGAGGGCCGTCCCGGTGACGATCGAGTCCGAGCCGCAGGTCGCGTCGACGCCGCCCGAGCCCGCGGCGCCGCATCCGCCGACCCTGCGCGCGCTCTTCGACGCGACCGACATCGACGCGCATCGGCTGGAGCGCGTCCTTAACCGTCGATCGCGGCCGATCGCCGAGGCCGCCGGTCTCGCCCGCGCCGATATCGCCCAGCGCCTCGCGCCCGCGGCGCTCGACGCGCTCCGCGCCGCCCTCGACATCGCGCTCGCCGACGTCATGGCGCGCGCCTGGCTGCCGCTGCCGGAACTCCGCGAGGCGGCGCAGCTCTCCGCCTCGGGACGCCCTTATCTCGCGCCGCTCGCCCGGCATCGCCTGGTCTCGGAGCACGCGCCGGGCCTCGAGATCGCCTATGACGGCGAGCCGATCGAGCGCATTGCGGCGCGGGCGTCCGTCTCGTTCTCGATCGAGGCGATGGAGATCGTCATGCGCGACGGCGCGATCGCCGCGATCCGCAACGGCTTCTACTCGGGCGCGGGATCGCTCTCGCTCGACGGCGTCGGCCTCGCGGTTCTGCCGACCCGCGCCTATGCGGTGGGCGCCGAGACGCCCTTGCGCCGACCGCTCCGCCCGCCGCACTGACCGCGCGGCCCGTTCGCCCAAGACGCGCAGGCGCCACATCTGAGGCTCCCGCCGCGCGAACTCCGCGATGCGGCTCGCATTCCGCCGCGCCGAGGAGTAGCTGCTCGCTCAAACGGGCGAGGCGACGGATGCAGATTTATCTTCCGATTGCGGAAGTCTCGGTCAACGCGATCTTCATCTTCGGCCTCGGCGCCTCGGTCGGCGTGATCTCGGGCCTGTTCGGCGTCGGCGGCGGCTTCCTGATGACGCCGCTCCTGATCTTCGCCGGCATCCCGCCGGCGGTCGCCGTCTCCACCCAGGCGCCGCAGCTCGTCGCGTCGTCCTTCTCCGGCGTGCTCGCGCATTGGAAGCGGCGCGCCGTCGACGAGAAGATGGCCGGCATCCTGCTCGTCGGCGGCCTCGTCGGCTCGGAGATCGGCGTCGCCATCTTCAGTTGGCTGCGCACGCTCGGCCAGGTCGAGTTCGCGGTCAGCATGCTCTATGTCGTCTTTCTCGGCGTCGTCGGCGGGCTGATGGCGGTCGAGAGCGTCGCCGCGATCCGCGCCGCCAGACGAACCGCCGCGGGCGGCGCGTCGCCGCCCCGACGCCGCTCGCGCCGGCGCTGGGTCCATCGTCTGCCGTTGAAGATGCGCTTTCGCAGCTCTCAGCTCTATATCAGCGCCATTCCGCCGATCCTGATCGGCTTCTTCATCGGCATTCTCGGCGCGATCATGGGCGTCGGCGGCGGCTTCATCATGCTGCCGGCGATGATCTACATCCTCGGCATGCCGACCAAGGTCGTCGTCGGGACCTCGCTCTTGCAGATCATGGGCGTGATGGCCTACACGACCTGGCGCCACGCGGTCGAGAACCAGACCGTCGACGCGGCGCTGGCGCTCATTCTCCTGCTCGGCGGCGTCATCGGCGCGCAGATCGGCGCCGGCCTCGGCGCGCGCCTCCGCGGCGAGCAGCTGCGCCTGCTGCTGGCGGCTCTCGTTCTCTTCGTCGGGCTCGTCCTCGCGCTCGATCTGACGATCGAGCCGTCGGAGCTCTACAGCATCCAGGACGTCGAAGTCGGCTCGGGAGAGGAGCAATGAGAGCGGGATCAACGCGGCGCCTTCTGGCGCTCGGCGCGCTCGTCCTCGCGCTGTCGGCGCCGCTCGCCGCCGCTCAGGAGGCCGGCGCGCCCGCGGCGCCGCCGCTCTTCGAGGAGCCGATCATCTCCTCGACGCAGACGGAGGTGGCGATCACCGCGACCTTCTCGGGCGCCGACATCGTCGTCTACGGCGCCGTCTCGCGCGACCGCCTGGTCGCCGAGGCGGACGGTCGGCTCGACGTCATCATCATCGTCGAAGGGCCGTCGGAGCCGTTGATCGTGCGCCGCAAGGAGCGGATCGCCGGGCTCTGGATCAACGCCGCCGCGATCCGGATCGGCGGCGCGCCGAGCTTCTACGGCGTGGCGAGCACGCGGCCGCTGTCCGAGATCCTGATCGATCAGGACGACGCGACCTACGGCGTCAGCATCGACCGCGCCGTCTTCATCGCCGGCGTGCCGGTCTCGGCGCCGGACGTCGAAGCGTTCCGCCAAGCCGTGATCCGCCTGCGCCGCCGCGCCGGGCTTTATGTCGAGTTGCCCGAAGGCGTCGTTCTCGAGCGCGACACGCTCTTCACCGCGCAATTCGAGCTGCCGGCGAACATCGCCGAAGGCGAGTACGTCGCGACCGTTCATCTCGTGCGCGAGGGACGCATTCTCGGCTCCGAGTTTCTCGAGATCGACGTGCAGCGGGCCGGATTGGAGGAGTTCCTCTTCGAGGCGGCGACCGAATCGCCGACGCTCTACGCGCTCGGGACGCTCTTCACGGCGCTCTTCGCCGGCTATGCGGCTTCCGAGATCTTCCGACGCCTCAGGCGCGGCTGACCGGCGGCGCTCAGGAGGTCAGGCCGTCCTCCGGCGCAACGATCGTCACCCAGAGCCGCGGATCGCGCGTCGACTGGCGGATGACCCATTCGTATCCGGTGTCGCGCCAGTCGAGGACCTCGTCGCGGAGATTGTCGAGGACGAGCTCGCCCTCCGAGGTGCGCAGGATGAGGACCGCGTGATAGCCGTCGCGCGGGCTTTTGACGACCGCGATGAGCGCGGATTCGGGCGGCCAGCCCGCTTCGATGAGCCGCGCGCGCTTGTAGAGAACGTAGTCTTCGCAGTCGGCCCCGATCTCGGGCAGCGTCCAGTAGTCGGAGACGCCGTAGAAGGCGCCGTCGTCGATCGGGTGAAAGGCGTCGTTGACGCCTTCGTTGAACTCCTCGAGCTCGGCGCGGGTGCTGCGGGTGAGCGTGGCGTAGGCGCCGGGCATCGGCGCGTCGCTCGGCGCGCAGTCTTCGGGCGAGCGCGCGCAGAAGGCGGCGTGGGCCGGCGGGCCTTCGGTCTCGGCGCCCTCGAGCATCGCTCCGACGATGACGCCGTCCGCTGGATCCGCGTTGCGTCCGTCGGCCGCGGCCGGCAGCGCGGCGGCGGCGAAGAGAAGAGCGGCGATGGCGGCCGATCGGGCCGGTCGAATACGCGGCGGCATGTCGATCATTCCCTGCGTCGAAAGCCGGATTGCGGAGGCCGATGCAAAGCGCTTGCCAAAGTCGTCCGCGCGCACGCCGGCGCGATCGCGTCGCGATTGACGCGTCCTGCGACGCTGCGTAGGGCTCTTTGAAAATCCGCGTCGGCGGAAGCGGCGCCGAAATGCGCCGTCTATTCGGAAAGGCGGGCGCCTCGGCGCGCGAGAAGCTATGGCGAGAGACGAGAAGGCCGGCGGCGACGGACGTCGCGATGTGACCGCCGCGCGGCCGCAGACGCGACTGGTGCACGCCGGCGCGCGGCGGAGCGCCTACGGCGAGACCTCCGAGGCGCTCTATCTGACGCAGGGCTTTCTCTACGAGAGCCCCGAATCGGCCGAGGCGCGCTTCAAGGGCGAAGGGCCCGAGGACAGCTTCATCTACGCGCGCTACGGCAATCCGACGGTGGCGATGTTCCAGGACCGGCTCGCGTCCTACGAGGGCGCCGAGGCCTGCTTCGCGACCGCCTCGGGCATGGCGGCGATGCACGCCTCGATGTTCGCGCTGCTCTCGGCCGGCGATCACGTCGTCGCCTCGCGGGCGCTCTTCGGCTCCTGCCTCTACATCATCGAGACGCTGCTGCCGCGCTTCGGCGTCGCCACCACGCTGGTCGACGGCGTCGATCTCGGCGCCTGGGCGAACGCGGTCCGGCCGGAGACGAAGCTCTTCTTCCTGGAGACGCCGTCCAATCCGACGCTCGAGATCATCGACGTCGCCGCCGTCGCCGAGATCGCGCGGCGCGCCGGCGCCCGGCTCGTCGTCGACAACGTCTTCGCGACGCCGGTGTTCCAGAAGCCGATCCCGCTCGGCGCCGACATCGTGATGTATTCGGCGACGAAGCATATCGACGGCCAGGGCCGCGCCTTGGGCGGCGCGCTGCTCGGCAAGGCCGAGGTGATCAACGAGCCGGTCGAGAACTACGTGAAGCACACCGGCGGCGCGATGAGCCCGTTCA
>CAZPTD010000269.1:0-6071 GCA_964588915.1 uncultured Neomegalonema sp.
GCCGAGTTCGCCGCGGCGCTGCAGCAGCGCGGCGTCGCGCTCGTCTCGCCCGGCGGCACGGCGCGCGCGCTTGTCGAGGCCGGCCTGCCCGTGCGCGAGGTCGCCGACCTCACCGGCGCGCCTGAGATGCTGGACGGCCGCGTCAAGACGCTGCATCCGGCGATCCACGGGCCGATCCTCGCCCGGCGCGACGATCCGGGCCATATGGCGGCGCTCGCCGAGCGCGGTTACGGGCCGATCGACCTCGTCGTCGTCAATCTCTATCCCTTCGAGGCGACCGTCGCCGCCGGCGCCGACGCCGAGCGGACGATCGAGGAGATCGATATCGGCGGCCCGGCGCTCCTCCGCGCGGCGGCGAAGAACCACGCCTCGGTCGCGGCGATCGTCGATCCGGCCGATTATGCGGGACTGACGGCGGCGTTCGCCGCGGACGAGGCGGCGACCGACCTCGCGCTCCGGCGACGGCTCGCCGCCAAGGCTTGCGCGCGCACCGCCGCCTACGACGCCGCGATCGCCGAATGGTTCGCCGCGGAAGAGGGCGACGCCTTTGCGGAGCGACTCTCCGTGTCCGGGCTCAAATTCGAGGAGCTGCGCTACGGCGAGAACCCGCATCAGCGCGCCGCCCTCTACCGCATCGCCGAGCAACGGCCCGGCGTGGCGACGGCGGCGCTCCTGCAGGGAAGGCCGCTCTCCTACAACAACATCGCCGACGCCGACGCCGCCTATGAGCTCGTCGCCGATCTCGCGCGCTTCGACCAGCCGGCGGTGGCGGTGATCAAGCACGCCAACCCGTCGGGCGCGGCGCTCGCGCCGACGCTCAAGCAGGCCTATATCCGCGCCCGCGACTGCGATCCGACGAGCGCCTTCGGCGGCGTCATCGCGCTCGGCGCGCCATTGGACGCGGAGACCGCCGAGGAAATTCTCGGGATCTTCACCGAGGTGGTGATCGCGCCGGCGGTCGCGCCGGAGGCGGCGCTGCGCTTCGCGGCGAAGAAGAACATCCGCCTTCTCGACGCAAGCGCGCTGCCCGAGGCGGCGCAGGCGGGCCGGCTCCTGCGCAGCGTCGCCGGCGGGTTTCTCGCCATGGACCGGGACGTCGGCCGGGTCGAGGCGGCGGAGCTCGAGGTCGTCACGACGCGCGCGCCGACGGCGGCGGAGACGCGCGATCTCCTCTTCGCCTGGACGGTCGCCAAGCATGTGAAGTCGAACGCGATCGTCGACGCCAAGGACGGCGCCACGGTCGGCGTCGGCGCCGGACAGATGAGCCGGATCGACAGCACCCGGGTGGCCGCTCAGAAGGCGCAGGAGCTCGGAGAACGGCGCGGCGGCGGGGCGGGCTCGGCCGCGCAAGGCTCGGTCGTCGCCTCCGACGCGTTCTTTCCCTTCGCCGACGGCCTGATCGCCGCGGCCGAGGCGGGCGCGACGGCGGTGATCCAGCCCGGCGGCTCGATCCGCGACGAGGAGGTGATCGACGCGGCGAACGGGCGCGGCCTCGCGATGGTCTTTACCGGGATGCGGCATTTCCGGCATTGACGCGCGGCGGATCGGCGGACGGCCGTTCTGAATCGTGCGACGCAACGCGCCGGGAGCGGGCTATCCGACGTTGAAGCGGCGGCGGACGCGTCGCCGGCCCCGGAGTTCGAACGCCTTGACGACCGAGGAGCGCCCATTTGCTTTCCACAAGCGCGAGCCAGGACCGCCGCTGTCCCGGCTCGTTCAGTCTTTTTGGACCGCGCGCGGCCAGATCAGCTATCGACGCGAACGGATCGCGCCCACGGGATCGACCGTCGCCATCTTCGTTCTCGGCCCGCCCATTCTTCAGACGCCGGACAACGGATGCGGCGATGCGTTCGAGGTCGACCGCGGCGCTCTTATCGGGCCGCATGACCGGCCTCTCGTCAACGAGCCGACCGGCGAAACCGACGCGGTCGGAATCGTCGCCACGCCGGTCGGATGCGAAGCGTTGTTCGGAGTCCGCCCATCGCGCATACGTGGTCGCGTGATCGACCTCGAAGCGGCGTGGCCCGCAGCGACGGCGCTTCGCGCAGGTCTTCTCGCCGGCGCGCATCCCGACCAGATGCTGCGGCTTCTAGAAGAGACCTTCGCCGACAAGCGGGCGCCCGAAGGTCGAGCTTTCCGGCGTTGCGAGCGCGCCGTCGCCATCCTCGAAGCGGAGCCGACGCGTCCGATCGCGGATATCGCGGCCGAGTTCGGCGTCTCTCATGCTCATTTCGACCGAGCGTTCGGGCGGATCGTCGGCTTCAGCCCGCGTTCCTTGGCGCGGTTGCTGCGCATGCGCCGACTATTGTCGCTGGTCGATGTGAAGAAGCCGATCAATTGGGCCGATATGGCGGCGCAATTCGGATGGTTCGACCAGCCGCACTTCATCCGCGACTTCAAACGCCATACCGGCGTCACGCCGTCGCGCTATGTCGCGGCGCAGAAGGCGAACTTCACCGAGGACGAGGCGGCGGACGTGGCGGGCTTCACGCCCGAGGCCTGAAGCCGCTCGGCCGGATCAAATCGATACAAGACGCGCGCCCGCGTTCGGTCCAACGCTACGGCTGAAAACCGGAGGTGTGAAATGTCGGTCGCGTTCGAAGTCGAAGAAGTCATCGGAAGACCTGTCGACGAGGTTTGGGCGGCGCTCACGGACTGGAGCAACGCGCCAAGATGGATGGGCGGCGTCGATCGGATGTGGGCCGACGGCGACACGATGGCCGGAACCCGGCTGACCTTCGTCGCCCGCGGGAAGGAAAGACCGTCGGAGATCGTCCGGTGCGACCCTGGCCGGGCGATCGTCCTACGGTCCGCGCAGGGCGGCGTGACCGCCGACTATTCCTACGAGCTGCGCCGCGAAGCATCCGACGCGACGCGCATCGCCCTCGTCGCAGACTGTCAGTCCGAAGGATTGATCTGGCGCATGTTCTTCCCGTTGCTGCGCATCGCGATCGCGCGCGTCGACGGTTCGCAGCTCGCCAATCTCAAGCGCTACGTGGAGGGTCGCTAGTCGCCACGGTCACGAGCGGATGACGCCGCCGCTGCCGGCGGGCGGTCGATTTCGAGACTCGCCGCTTGCGCGCCGCATGTCGTCCTTCCGAGAAGAACTGGGCGGCCGGCCCGGCGGCCGAGGCGGGCGCGACGGCGGTGGTCCAACCCGGCGGCTCGATCGACGCCGCGTTTCGACCCGGATCGGGCGTCTCCCGGCTCTGTCCGACCTCGTCCGCCGCGCTCACGCTAACGATGGCGTTCTCGTGGTCGTCGCGCGCGCGACGACGCCGCGCCGGCTTGGCCTCGCGTCGGCGCGCCGCGCTTCGAGCCGACAGGCGGCCCGAACGCGCAGCGCGCTCAGCGAGCGCCGTCCGCCATTCTGGTTAGGGACGAACTCCGTCGGCGACAGAGAGATCAAGCGTCTCGGCCAGTCGGCCGTCAACGCCTGGCGTTGTCCAACTCCTCGGTCGTCACGACGCCATCCGTATTCGCGTCCAAGCGTTCGAACGCCATTTCGTAACGCCCGAACCGACGAACCGTCGCGGCCCGGCCGAGGTTGTCGTCGGCGTTCAGTCCGATGAACGTCGTGAACTCGTCGATGGTCAGCGCGCCGTCGGAATTCACGTCGGCCTGAAGGAAGTTTTCGGCGGCTTTTTCGCGATCCGATCCTGCCGCATGCGCGACGCCTGCGGCGACAACGGCGATCGCAGCGATGGATTTAAACGCGACAAGACGCTTGGAGTGCATTTTCATTTCCATTTTTCCTATTTAACCGAAGATTAGAGCGCACTGATTGCGCGCCTACTGTAGATACGCCCGCAGGCCAAACATCCTTCGGGCGGAAATGAAAAAAATCTGCCGGCGTAAACAAGTTTAGATCGAACTAGATTCGACAAAAACGCTTTCTGTGCCCGCTTCATATCTTGCAGCACAAAACGATTGTTCGCGCTCTTGGCGCAGCAGAGCAGGCGAATTCATCTGCGAATGTCGCGGTCCTCGCCAAAGCGCTATGATCCCGACGCGTTGCCCGTCGCCGATGATCGTCCGCGCCGATCGGCGTGACCGCCCGCCCCTGCGATCAGAACGCGCGCGGCGCCGGTCGAGCCCGCGACGCGCACCTCAGGACGCGCAGGCCACGGCGGCCGTCAACGCAGTCTGAGCGCCGCGGCGATCCTCGATCGCGTCGCATGCGACATGCGCGGCAAGGCGTCGGCCAGGACCTCGACAACCGCCTCGCCCGCCTCCAAGCGCGCCGCTCGCGCCGCCTCCAATACATCGCGCAACGCGTCCGCGTCGACGTTCGGCGCGGCCAGATGCGCGCTCACCCTCTCGCGAATCGGGCTGAGCGAGGCGGTGGCGGCGTCGAGGCGCGCGCCGTTGTCGTCGATCGCGGCGCGGAGCAGCAGCCCGTCGTCCTCGGGCAGCTTGTCGGCAAGCTCTGTGAGGATGTCGCGCAGCGACGCTTGGCCGACCGGCAAGCGCATGAGATCGTCGGAAGACCCTTGGCCTGACGGCGTCGGCTCCGCCGCGGATCCTGAGGTCACGACATAGGCGCCCAGCAAGCCGTTCGCCGCCAGAGACGCGACCAGCGCGATCGTCGCAAGCCGTCCGCGCCCGATCATAGGAGCGCCGCTCCGAACAGAAGAGCGTCCTCGCCGACCAAGAATTGAAGCGCGGCCACGTTCTGCAGCGCGCTGTCCGGCTGCGGGCCGGCCCCGAGCAGCGCTCCGGCGACGGTCGCCGCCGCAATGCAGGCGCCTGCGGCCGCGACGCGCAGGCTGCGCGGCGCGAACACGTTCTCGATCAGCGGCGACAGCCCGCGCCGTCTCGCCAGGTTCGCATGCGCGATCCGTCCCATGACCGCGCCGGCGACCACAGCGGCGCGCGCCTCCGACACCTCTGGACGCGACGCGATCCGCGAGTCGAGACGTCGCGCCTCGGCAAGGATCTCGGCCGCCTCGGGATCACGCGCCAGAGCGCGCGCCCAAGCGCGATCCTTTTCCGGCCAACGCTCGATCGACCCGCCCCATGCGTCGGCGAGGCGGCGAAAATCTTGCAACGTCCGTTCTTTATCGGCCACCGTTAGCCTCCTGTCTCCAGCTCGGCGACCCGCGCCTTCAGGCCGCCGCGCGCGCGCGTCAAGAGCGACTCGAACGCCTTCTCGCTCATCTCGAGGCTTTCCGCCGCCTCGCGCCCGCTCAGCCCCTCCATGTGAAACAGCGCGATCGCGGCGCGCTGGCGTTCCGGGAGCGCGGCCATCGCGGCGGCCAGCGTCCGGTCTTGATCGCCTTCGATGAGCATCGAGGTCGCGTCCTTCAAATCGGCGGGCGCGTCGTCCGTCGCCTCGAGCGGCTTGTGTCGCCGGTTCCGCCGCGCGCGATCGATCGAGAGGTTGACGACGATCCGAGAGAACCAGGTCGTGAAACGCGCCCGTCGATCGTCGAAGCGCGCGGCGTTGTTCCAGACCTTGATGAACGCCTCTTGGCAGACGTCGTCAGCGTCTTGGTTGCCGCCGACGATCCGCTCCGCGAGCGCGATGCTCCGCCGCATATGGCGCGTCATCAGCGCGCGCAACGCGTTTTGATCCGCCGCAGCCACGCGCGCCATCAGCTCCTCGTCGGTTGCTTCGCCAAACATTCTCGCCCCCCGCCACGACGCGGGCGTTGGTCAAGATACGCGCCTCGCGCCCGTTTCCCTCGCCGACGCCGCGAACTTTTTTCGACGGCCTCGAGCGTTCCGATCGCGAGCGGCGCGACGGCCGAGATTTGCGCGGCGGATCCTGCGGCGCGCGTCGATTCTATCCGAAGCGCCGCGAAGGAAACGCCCGATGGGCCGCGTAGCTAGGGGGTGCGCACGATCGAAGCAACGAGGAATAGGAGACTGCGACCATGAACAAACGGATCTTCCGCTCGCCCATGATTTGCGCCGCCGCGCTCGGCGTCGCTTTGGGCGGCTTCACCTCGATCGACGTCGCGCCGAGCGCCGACGGCCGATCGGCCGGCCTGCAGCTGTCGTTCGGCGCCCCGCCCGCGCAAGCGCATCCCCGTCCCTATGTCCACGCGCATCCGCCCGGCCCGGCC
>CAZPTD010000270.1:0-6070 GCA_964588915.1 uncultured Neomegalonema sp.
GCCTCGATCGCGGCGACGATCGCCCGCCGCGCCCATTCCTCGATCCGTTCGGCGGCTTCGCGCCGCTCCTCGGCGACGGCGACGACGGCCGCGCGCAGGCTCGACGTCTCGACCTCGGCGGCGAGGCGGCGCCCCTCGTCGCGCGCCTGCGCGACGGCGCTCGCCAGCGCCTCCTCCGCGGCCGCCTTCTCGAGCGCGCGGCCCTCTTCGATCCCGGCGCGCCGTCCCTCCTCGAACGCGCGCCGACGCGCCTTCTCGAGAAACGGGTCGATCGTCGTCGCGTCTTCGCCCTGTCCGTCGCTCGGCGGGCGGAAAACCTCGAGCGGCGGCCGGCGGCCCGGCTTGGCGGCGACGCTCGTCATCGCTCTCTCGCTCCGGCGTCTTCGGATCCGTTGGAGGCGAGCCAGCGTTTCAACACCTCGACCGACGCGTCGAGCTTGTCGCGGGCGGCCTCGCGGAGGCGTTCGGTCTGGGTCTCGCTGACGCCTCGAAGCGACGGCGGCGCGCCCGCCGAATCTTGGCCGACCGGCATGATCGCGCCGTACTCGTCGTCAGGCGCCAAGAGCGCCGACCGGTCGTCGCCCTCGCCGTCGAGCATGCGCCCGTCGCCGTAGTCCTCTTCGTAGCCCTCGATGGCGAGCCGCTGGGGCGCGCCGGAAGGATAGTCGCCGCCAACCGCGCCCTCGCCGCCGGCCGGCGGGGCCAGCGTGCCCTCGATGAGCGGCGTCTGGTCGTCGAAGGCCGGCTGGCTCGTGAGGATCGGCCGGACGACGAAGAGGCCGAGCACGATCGCGACGATCGCGAGCACGCCGAGCTGCATGATCAGCGCGCCGTTCTCGTCGACGAAGGACGGGCCTTCCGCGCCCTCGCCGAGACCGAGATCGACGCTCGGCTCGTCGACGAAGGCGAGGCTCACGACCTCCACCTCGTCGCCGCGCTCTTCGTCGAAGGCGATCGCGGCCTTGACGAGCTGCTCGATCACCTGCAGCTCCTCGCGCGAGCGCGGCGCGCGCGCGACCGCGCCGTCCGGGCCGACATCCTCGCGCTCGTCGAGGACGATGGCGACGCCGATGCGCCGGATCGCGCCGGGCTCGACGACCTGCTCGCGCTGGGTCGTCGAATAGGTGTAGGCGACGCTCTCGCGCGCCGTCGAGCGGTCGGTCTCGCCCTGGCCGCCGCCGCCCGCGGCGGCGTCGCCGTCGGGCAGGTTGCTCGCGACCGTCACCGCCGCCGACGGCGTCGTCGAGCGCTCGGTGGTCTCCACGGTCTCCGACGTCGTCGGCGACTGGCTCTCCGGATCGATGATCCGCTCGGAGACCGTGCGCGCCTCGCGCGTCGTCTCGACGGTGACCTGGACCGTGAAATTGCCGGCGCCGACATTGTTGACGAGAAGCGCCTCGAGCCGGCGCCGGAGCACCTCGGCGATGCGCTCCTCGCGTTCGTCGGTCCTCTGGCCCGATTCCTCTTCTCCCGGCGCGAGGATGACGCCGTGCTCCATGTCGACGACGGCGACCTGGTCCGGATCGAGCCCCGGCACGGCCAGCGCGACGAGATATCGGATGCCGCGGGCGGTGCTCTGGCTCAGCTTGCCGCCGCTGCTGGCGACGCTGACCGAGGCGGTCGCGCGCTCCTCTTCGCGCTGGAACGGCCGCCGCTCGCTCATCGCGATCATGATGCGCGCGCGGCGCACGTCCGGCATCGCCTCGATCGAGCGCTGCAGCTCGCCCTCGATCGCGCGTTTGACCGCGGTGCGGAACATCTCGCGCGTGGTGCCGAAGCCGCTCATCCCGTCGAGGAGCTCGTAGCCGACCGATCCGTCTTTCACGAGGCCGTTGGCGGCGAGCTCGACCCGGAGCCGGTCGCGCTGATCGACCGGCACGTAGATCGCGTTGCCGCGCACCTCGTGCGGCACGTCCATCTGCTCGAGCGCGGCGACGATCTCGCCGGCGGCGTCGTCCTCCATGCCGCGAAAGAGCAACCGCATCTCCGGCTCAGACGCCGTGCGCACGATAAAGAAAAGCGTAACTATTGTGCCAAGAACCGCGGCGACAAGCACCACCCGCCGCGGCACGGTAAGTCTTGACCAAGTCTCCGCCAGTGCGCCCATTTGTAAATACTTCCCTGCGGCGGCGTCCGAGTAAAGCGTTCATTAACGCTCTTCTCCTTGGCTCAGCCGATCGCCAAACATCGTTATCGAAAATCGAATTATGCCGCCGCGCGTTAACACGGAGTTTGCGAGTTGCAACTTAATGTCGGCCCAAGCTCACCGCAGGTTTGGTGAATCGGCGCGGCGAACCGCGCCTGACGATGGGAGACCGAGATGGCCGACGATCTCGACGACGAGGCCGACGACGAAATCGAGGAAGGCGCCCGGAAGAAGAAGAAGGGCGGCCTCCTGGTGCCGATCCTGATCGGCCTGGTCCTCGCCATGAGCCTCGGCATCGGCGCCGCCGTCGCCGTGATGACCGGCGTCGCGCCGATTCCGGGCCTCGAGACCGAGGACGACGCCGAGAACGCCGAAGACGCCGAGCCCGAGCCGCCGGTCGCGTTCGTCGACTTCGAAGAGCTCGAGATCACCATCGGCCGCGCCGAGAACCCCGCGAGGCTCCGGCTCCGGATCGCGATCGAGACGACCGAGCCCTATGTCGAGACGGTCGAAGAGATGAAGCCGCGGATCCTCGACGCGCTCAACACGCTGCTCCGGGCGACGGATCCGCGGGATCTGGCCGAGCCGCGGGCGCTGGCGCGCCTGCGGGCGCAGATGCTGAGGCGCGTCCGGCTGGCGGCGGATCCGACCGCGATCCGCGACCTGCTGATCACCGAATACTTCGTCTACTAGAAGCGAGCGCTCCAATGTCATTGATCGCAGACGGATTGCTGATCGCCGCCGCCTTCGCGGCCTGCTTTTATTGCTGGAGCCTCAATCGGCGGCTCGGCGCGCTCAAACGCACCGACGAAGGCCTCGGCGCCAGCATCAAGACGCTGGCGGCGACCATGGACGAGACGCGCGAGAGCCTGCGCGCCGCCCGCGCCGAAGCCGACGGCGAGCAGAAGAAGCTGCAGGCGCTCGTCGAGCAGGCGCGCGCCGCGCAGGCCGAGCTCGCCGAGATCGACGAGCTCGCCAAGCGGATCAATAATCTGACGAAGCGCGCGCGCGAAGAGCAGACCGCGCTCCGCGACGCCGTCAACGAGTGCGTGTCGACCACCGACCGGCTCGACAGCGCGAACAAGGCGCTCCATCAGATCGACAGCGCCAATGTCGAGGCGCGCGACGCGACGCTGCGTCTGCGCGAGCTCGTGGACGAGTCCGCCGCCTCGGAGCGCAAGATCGCCGAGCTGCTCGCCGATCGCGACGCGCTGCTCGAGAAGTCCGAGGAGACGGCGAGGGCGCTCGAGGAGGCGGCCGGCGCCGCCGAAGCCAAGATCGAGACCGCGGCCGCGAGCGCGACCGAAACGGTCGAGACCACGGCCGCCAAGGCGGTCGAGAGCGCCGAGAGCGCCGCCGGCGCCTGCGTCGGGCGCGTCGAAGAGAGCGCCGCCAAGGCGGTCGAGGCCGCGAAGAGCGCGAGCGCCGAGGCCCAGAAGGAGGCGCGCGCCGCTTCGGCCGACGCGGTCCGCTCGGTCGAGACCGCCGCGACGGCGGCGCGCGCGACGGTCGAGGACGCGTCGCGGACCGCCGTCGACGCCGCGCGCGCGGCCAGCGACGCGCTCGAGACCCTCGCCGGCGACGTCGCGACCGAGGCGGAGACGCGGCTGCGCGCGGCGATCTCCGACGGCGCCGCGTCGGTCGAGCGCATGCGCGACGCGGCGGCGGACGTCATCTCGACGATGGCGCGCGCGGCGACCGAGACCGCCGAGCAGACCTCCGCTCGCGCCGTCGAAGCGGCCCGCGCCGCCGGGATCGAGACCTGCTCGATCGTCCGGCGCACGGTCGCGGACGCCTGCGAGCAGGCGGCGCGCGCGAGCGCCAAGGCGGTCGAGGCCGCCGCGACCGCGAGCGGCGACTGCGTCGGCGCCGTCGATGAGGCGGCGCGCGACACCGAGGAGCGGATCGAGAACGCCCGCGAGACCGCCATCGCCGAGATCGAGGCGGCCTCGAGCACGGTCGTCGAGTTCGTCGACAGCGCGAGCGACAAGGCGCGCAAGGTGGTCCTCCGGACGAGCGTCGAGGCCTGCGAGAAGCTCGACGCCGCCCGCGACGGCGCGCGCGAGACGATGGCGGCCGCGGCCCGCGACGCGCGCGACTCGATCCGAGCGACCGCCGAAGAGGCGCGCGCGTCGGCCGAGACGGCGTGCGCCGAGATCAAGGAGGCGCTGGCCGACGCGGCTTCCGAGTGCGCCGAGCGCGCGGCGACGGCGGCGGACAAGGCCGCGGAGAACGCCGAGACCGCGGCGACGATCGCCGTCAACGGCGCGCGCGACCGCCTGCGCGCCGATACGGACGCGCTCGAAGAGCGCGCGGCGCGCACGCGCGCGGCGCTCTGCGAGGCGGCCGACGCGATCGAGAAGACGCTCGAGACCGAGCGCGCCGCTTTCGAGGAGCGCGCCGGCGAAGCGAAGCGCGGCGCGCTCGACGAGATCGAGACCGCCGTCGCGAGCTGCCGCAAAGCCAAGGAGGACGCCGAGACCGCGGGCGTCGGCGCCGCGCGCCGAGCGGATGTCGCGGCGGCGTCCGCGACGGCGCGCGCCGAACGCGCCGAGAAGGCGGTCGCGACCGCCGCCGAGGAAGCGCTCGCCGCCGCGATCGGCGCGCTCGAGCGCCTGTCGTCCGAACGCGCCGCCCGCCTCGAGGCCGCCGCGACGTCCGGCGTCGAGCGCGTCGAAGCGGCCGGCGCCGGCGCCGAGGACGATATCTCGGAGGCGCTCGGCAAGCTCGCCGAGGCGAGCGCGGCCGAGACGCGCGCCGCCGCCGAGCGGCAGGAGGCGCTGCGCGCGGCCGCCGAGGACTGCGTCAAGACGCTGGAGACGGTCGCGGCGGCGGCGAAGGAGAAGACCGAGAAGCTCGAGCGCGACGCTCAGATCGTCACCGAGTCCGCCGTCGAGACGATGGGCGCCGAGATCGACGGGCTGATCGCCCAGGCGCGCGCCGCCGCGGCGGAGGTCGCCGAAGAGACGGTCTCGACGCTCGACGGCGCCGCCGAAGAGGCGCGCAAGATCCTGTCGACGACGCTCGGCGAGGCGCAGGAGCGGGTCGCGGCGAGCGAGAAGAAAGCGGTCGAGCTCGAGAAGAGGCTCGCCGACGCGGTCCGCGACGGGCTCGACGCCATCGCCGGCTTCGAGGAGATCGAGGGCGCGCGCAAGGAGCTCGACGAGGTCGTCGACGCGGCGGAGATCCGCATCCGCAAGCTGCTCGCCGGCGCCGAGGCGGCCGAAGAGAGCCTCGAGGCCGCCATCGAGAACCGCAAGGCGATCGAGGCGGCCCAAGACGCGGGCGCGCAGCTGCTCGAGACTCTCGAGAAGACGCTGGCGGACGCGGCCGAGACCATGGAGCTTCTCGAAGTGTCGGCCGAGGCGCGCGACGCGGCGCATTCGGCGATCGCCGACGAGAAGGAGCTGTTCGACCGGCTCGCCGCCGACGCCGAGACGGCGCGGGCCGAGCTCGAGGCGGTCGGCGACGCGCGGCGCGCGACGCGCGCCTTCGCCGAGGAGGCCGAACTCGCCCGCGACGCGCTCGCCGGCCTCATCGAGGAGGCGCGCGACAGCGTCGGGCTTCTGTCCGAGAAGCTCAGCGACCGCGACGACGCCATCGAGGCGATCAGCGACGAGCAGCTGCGCCTGCGCAGCCTCGTCGACGAGGCGCGGGAGCTCGCGGGCCGGCTCGATTGCGGCGCCGACAAAGCGCATCCGGCCGGACAGCCGCACCGGTTCCATCGCGTGTTCGGGGATAAGCGATGAGCCGAAAGCCCGATCAGACCGAGGAGCGCAAGGAGCCGGTCGCGCCGGCGCCGCGGCCCAATCGGCCGTCGGCCGGCGCCGGGTCGGCCGCCGCCGAGGCGCCGAGGGTCGTGACCCGTCCCAAGCCGCTGCGCATGGCGGAGACGCCGGCGCGCGCCGCGGCGCCGGCCCGGCC
>CAZPTD010000271.1:0-6066 GCA_964588915.1 uncultured Neomegalonema sp.
ACCTGATCGAACGCGAAGACATGGTCGTCACCGTCACCCATGGCGGCTACATCAAGCGCACGCCGCTGGCCGACTACCGGGCGCAGAAACGCGGCGGCAAGGGCCTGGCGGCGATGACGATGAAGGACGAGGATTTCGTCACCCGCGTCTTCGTCGGCAACACCCACACCCAGGTGCTGTTCTTCACCACAGACGGCATGGTCTTCGCCAAGAAGGTCTGGCGCCTGCCGCTCGCGGGCCGCGCCTCGCGCGGCAAGGCGGTGGTGAACCTGCTGCCGATCCAGCAGGGCGTCTCGATCGCGGCGATGCTGCCGATCGACGCGCCGGAGGAGCATTGGGACAAGCTGCAGATCGTCTTCGCCACGAGCCAGGGCGACGTTCGGCGCAACGCGCTGTCCGACTTCGTCAGCATCAAGGCGAACGGCAAGATCGCGATGAAGCTCGGCGAGGGCGTGCGCCTCGTCGGCGCGGCGACCTGCGACGAGGAGCACGACGTGCTGCTGACGACGGCGCTCGGCAAGACGATCCGCTTCGCCGTCACGGGCGTCCGCGTCTTCAAGGGCCGCGACTCCACCGGCGTGCGCGGCATCAAGCTCGCCAAGGGCGACGAGGTGGTCAGCATGGGCGTGCTCCGCTCGGTCGACGCCACCGCGGACGAGCGCTCGGCCTATTTCAAGATGCGCCGGGCGGTCGCCGGCGAGGCGGCGGACGCCGAGACGACCGCGGAGGAGGAGGCCTCGGCGGCCGACATCGCCCTCAGCCCGGAGCGCTACGCCGAGCTGTCGGCGCAGGAGGAGCTGATCCTCACCATCACCACGCGCGGCTTCGGCAAGCGGACCTCGGCGCTCGAGTATCGGACCATCGGCCGCGGCGGCATGGGCGTCACCGCGATCGACCTCTCCTCGAAGGGCGGCCGCGTGGTCTCGTCCTTCGCGGTCGAGGACCACGACCAGATCCTGCTCGTCACCAACGCCGGCCAGTCGATCCGCTGCCCGGTCGAAGGCGTCTCTCGCCAATCGCGGACCGCGTCGGGCGTCCGGGTGCTGAACACCGCCAAGGGCGAGGACGTGGTGTCGGTCGCGCGTCTCGCCGAGAACGGCGAGGAGGAGGACGAGGGCGGAGACCCCACGGAGGTCTAGGCGCTCGCCGTTCGCTGGGTGAAATTATCCCGCGAGGGTTGCCTTTTGCGCGCGTCGCAAGTAAGGTTTACGCCTCGGCGGACGCCTTTAGCGCGCTCTTCTCTTCCTTGGCGAATGGATTCTGCCGAGACGCGTCCTGACAAGCGCGGATTGCGGCGATGAATGAAGACGGGAAGAAACGCGGCGACGGCGACGCGCCGGCAGAGCCCCCGGCTTACGAGCGGCCCTCCGAGCCGAACGCTGCGGCGACGCTGAGGCGGTTCTGGCTGCTGCCGCGGCTGGTCCGCGCGTTCGACCGCTCGCTGTCGCGATTGCATGACCATTTGAGCGGGGCCGCCGCCTATGGCCTGCGGAGGCCGGATGGAACGCCGCACGTCGAGATTCACGACGCTGTTCGCATGCTCTATTTCGAGGCGATCAGACACTGCAACGCCGGCAAGGCGAGCGCGGGCTGGAAAGCCTACAAGCAGGCGCGTCGTCTTTCCTTGGCGGCGTCGCCGGTCGAGCGCCTCGTCGCGACCGCGCTCGGCGAGAAGGGCCGCATCGAAAACGACCTTCCTGAGGGTAAGAGGGAGGCTGCGATCAAGGCGCTGCAGCCTTTGCTGAACAAGATCGAACGCAAGCCGGACTCGGTCAAGACGGAGGAAGTGGCGGCGACGTTGGCTTACGTGATCGAACTGCGTGACAGTCACGTCGACGACCGGCACGCCTCCCGCGAGGACAACGCCCTCAGACTTTGGGCGCTCGGCGCCTTTTTGATCATTGCGATCATCCCCTTCATGTATCTTTTTTCCTGTCATTTCAGTGATGGGAAGTTCGAATTCTATTTTGGTCTTGTCGCTGCTGGTCTGGCCGGATGCATCGGCGCCTGCGTATCCGGCAGCCGTGCATTGATTGCCGGAGACGATACGCCAACGATCTTCACAAGCATCTCGACGACGACTTTTCGGCCAATTCTCGGCTTCGCGGCGGGCGTCTTTACATTGATCGGTATAAATTTCCTCGGCATAGATCTCGGAGATAACGGGGTAAGCTCGGAAAACTCTGAAGGCGTTACTTTGGATACTTTGTTCATTACCTTCGCCTCTGGTTTCTCCGAGCGCGTTCTGATCCCGTTGATGCGATCATCCGATCCTAACGGCGAAAATAGCCGGCAGGGCCAAAACGGACGTCCTGACGCAAGCTCATAGATCGGCGCATTGACTGTCCTTGCCGACGGCGCTCACTGTTGCCGACGGCGGACGCCGAAATTTTGTCGGAAAATCGCCAAGTGACGCGACGGAAGCTTCTCCCCGCTCCGTACCAGAACAGGACGGAATCGGAGAGGCGACCATGTCGACGCCGAAAAACGACCTTAATCTCAATCGATCGGCTCGGGCGCGGCGCCGCGGCTTGGCCCTTACGCTGCGCCTCTGCCTGCTGCTCGGGCTCGCCGGCTTCGCGTTCTTCGTCTACGGCGTCCTCGCCTGCGACGACAACGGCAGATGCTTCACCGCGCCGCGCGGCGACTCGGGCATCGGGCTGAGCGTCATGCTCCTCGGCATGACGGCGCGGGGTCTGCTGTTCGACTTCGGACATCGGCTGTTCCCGAGCCTCGCGGAGCGCGACGGTTCGCCGGTCGCCGAAGCGGGCGCGAAAGGCTGACGCCGCGCGCGGCCGGCCATCGGCGCTCGACGCGACGCGGGCGCGATTGCGCGGCCCGAGGCCTTGCGCCGGCGCGCGGTCTTTCCATCTGAGTGCGGTGGGGCGCGACGAGCAGGAAAGACGACATGCGCAAGCCGCCCCGGCGATCCACCCTTCTCAAATCGGCGCTCGCTCTCTCGCTCCTGAGCGCCGCCGCGCCGGTCGATTTCGGCCGGGCGCAGATCACCGATTTCGACCGCTACCGCTATCCGGAGACGGACGGCTTCGCGGATCTCGACCGAATCGCGGTCCGTTACGGCGATCCGACGGACTACGGCACGGATCTGCGCCGCTATCGCGAGCGCCAATGGGCGGCCCAACGCGCCGAAGAAGCGCGGCGTCGCGCGCTCTGGGATGAGGAGGAGGCGGCGCGGCGCGAGGCGGCGCGGGAGTCGCGGGAGCTGCGCGTCGCGCGGCGCGGCTATCGCCGGGCGCAGCGGGATTTCCAGCGCGCGTTGGCGCTCGGCGACCGGTCCGTCATCGTCTTCAAGCGCGGTCAGCTGCGTCACGCCGAGCGGGCGTTCCGGAGAGCGCGGCGCCGCGCGATGTAGGCGCGCGCACCGGCGACGCCGGGCGTCGAGCGACCCGAGGATCGGCGCGCGCGGTCAGGGGCGCGGCTTTGGCGGCGGCCGAGGCGGCGGGCGCGGCTATAGCGACTGAGGGCGAGCCTCTTCGGCGGCCGCGCCTCAGCCGCCGCTGATCGCCGTCAGCACATAGACCGTCGACCCTGCCGGAATGGCGGTCGCCAGGTCCGAGCGCAGCCCGTCGACGAAGACGTTGACGTGCTTGCGCACCGCCGGGCGCTCGTCGCGGAGCCGCGCCGCCATGCCCGGCCAGCGCCGATCGAGCGCGTCGATCATCTCGCCCACCGTCGCCGCCTCGAGCCGCGTCGCCGCGGGCGCCTCCGGAAACAGCGTCAGCAGCGCCCTCGGCAGGACGACCTCGATCTCGCACGTCTCGACCTTCTCGAGCATCGGCCCACGCCTCAGCTCGGGACCGCCGCGGTCTCGACCGAGGCGATCATCGGCAGATGCTCGGCGACGCAGCGCCAGCTCTCGCCCTCGTCGCCGCTCGCATAGACCGAGCCCGAGCTGGTGCCGAAATAGACGCCGACCGGATCGCGCCGGTCCGTCGCCATCGCCTGGCGTAGAACGGTCATAAACGCATTCTCCTGCGGCAGGCCCGACCGGAGATCCGACCAGCTCGCGCCGGCGTCGCGCGTCCGCCAGACCGCGGCCTTGCCCTCGGGCGCGTAGCGGCCCTGGATGTCGCCGTTCAGCGGAAAGAGGAACAGCGTGTCCGGATCGCGCGGATGCGCCGCGGCCGGAAAGCCGAAGGTCGAGGGCAGGCCGGCCTCGATGCTCGTCCACTCCGCGCCGGCGTCGTCGCTGCGATACATGCCGCAATGATTCTGTTGATAGAGGCGGTCCGGCCGCCCGCCGGCCAGGCTGAGCGAGTGCACGCATTGGCCGACCTCCGGATAGCGCTGGTCTTCCGGCGCGTAGTCGGCGCGCGTGCCTCTGTTGCGCGGCGTCCAGCTCGCGCCGCCATCCTCGGTGGCGAAGACGCCGGCGGCCGAGATCCCGATCCAGAGCCGGTCGGCGTCGGTCGGATGGGCGACGATGTGGTGGAGGATGAGCCCGGCGCCGCCCGGCATCCATTGTTCGCGGGTCGGATGGTCGTGGAGCGCCCCGACGCGCGTCCAGGTCGCGCCGCCATCGGCGCTCCGGAAGAGATCCGCCGGCTGCACGCCGGCGTAGAGCCGGCCCGCGGCGTCGATCCCGAGGCTCCACACCGTCTTGACCGGCTCCTCGCCCGCGTCATTGGCGAGCCCGGCGCTCGAATGCGTCCAGCTCGCGCCGCCGTCGGTCGACTTCCAGACCGCCGGGCCGAACCATTCGTTGCCGCCGCCGGCGTAGATCGCGCCGGGCTTCGGATCGGCGATGGCGTGGTTGATCGGCCAGGTCTCGCAGAACGGGCCGGAGAGACGCCAGCCCGCGCGGCCGCCATCCGAGTCGAGGAGGAAGAGCCCCTTCTTGGTTCCGATCAGCAATCGACTCTGCTCCGCCATGGCCGCGTCTCCCTGTGCCGGCGCCGCGATGATTCGGTCGCGGCGGATCTTGTGAAACATTATGCGAACATGCGCGCGGCGCAACCACCTTCGCCGTCGACTTTCCGGCGCGGCGGC
Source organism: uncultured Neomegalonema sp. (assembly GCA_964588915.1). Taxonomy (GTDB): domain Bacteria; phylum Pseudomonadota; class Alphaproteobacteria; order Rhodobacterales; family Rhodobacteraceae; genus JALEGB01. The sequence continues at coordinate 5,011 of CAZPTD010000271.1, forward strand.
GGATGGGCGCGGCGCACAGATCGAAGATCAGTACAAGAGCAGGGCGCCGCGGACAATGGCGTCGCCGCGCGGCGGGAGTTGGCGGCCCGCGCCGAGCTTGCTACCTCTGGCGCATGAGCAAAAGAGCAGTGCATGTGATCGGCGGCGGCATGGCGGGCTCGGAGGCGGCCTGGGCGCTCGCCGAGGCCGGCGTTCCGGCCATCCTTCACGAGATGCGGCCGGTCCGCGGCACCGAGGCGCATCGGACCGATCTTCTCGGCGAGCTCGTCTGCTCGAACTCCTTCCGCTCCGACGATCACGAGACCAACGCGGTCGGCGTCCTCCATGAGGAGATGCGGCGCGCCGGCTCCTTGCAGATGGCCTGCGCCGAGATCGCGCGGACGCCGGCCGGCGGCGCGCTCGCCGTCGATCGCGAGATCTTCGCGGCCGAGATGACGCGGCGGCTCGAGGCGCATCCGCTGGTGGAGATCCGCCGCGAGGAGATCGCCGGAACGCCGCCCGAAGATTGGGACAGCGCGATCGTCGCCACCGGGCCCTTGACCTCGCCGGCGCTCGCCGAGGCGATCCGGGCAAGGACCGGCGAGGAGAGCCTCGCCTTCTTCGACGCCATCGCGCCGATCGTCTACGCCGAGTCGGTCGACCTCTCGAAGGCCTGGTTCCAGTCGCGCTACGACAAGGGCGAGACCGAGGCCGAGCGCCGCGCCTATCTCAACTGCCCGATGGATCGCGCGCAATACGACGCGTTCATCGACGCGCTCCTGGCGGCGCCGAAGACCGAGTTCAAGGACTGGGAGAAGGACACGCCCTATTTCGAGGGTTGCCTGCCGATCGAGGTGATGGCCGAGCGCGGGCGCGAGACCTTGCGCTACGGGCCGATGAAACCGGTCGGGCTCACCAATCCGCATGCGCCGGAGCAAAAACCGCACGCCGTCGTGCAGCTTCGCCAGGACAACAAGCTCGGCACCCTGTACAACCTGGTCGGCTTCCAGACCAAGCTGAAATACGCCGCCCAGACCGAGGTGTTCCGCCGGATTCCCGGGCTCGAGCACGCCGAGT
>CAZPTD010000272.1:0-5970 GCA_964588915.1 uncultured Neomegalonema sp.
ACTTCAACACCTGTGACACCTATATCGGCTAGACCACGCTCGACGATTTCACGGCCGCCACCGGCTTGGAGGTCCGCTACGATCTCTTCGCCGACAATCAGGAGCTCTTCGCCAAGCTCCGCGACGGCAATCCGGGCTACGACCTCATCGTGCCGACCAACGATTTCGTCGAGCGCATGATCCTCGCCGAGATGCTCGATCCGCTCGACCACTCCAAGATCCCGAACATGGCCAATGTCGATCCGGGCTTCCTCAACCCGGCGCACGACCCCGGCCGCGTCTACCCCATGCCCTACATGTGGGGCACCATCGGCATAGGCTACCGCAAGTCGGTGGTCGACGGCGTGCCGGACAGTTGGAGCTGGCTGTTCAACTCCGACCGTTATTCCGGCGCGGTCGCGATGCTGAGCGAGGCGACCACCGTCATGCAGATGGGCCTCAAATATCTCGGCAAGTCGATGAACGACTGGACCGACGACAACATCGCCGACGTCGAGGCGCTCATCATCCGCCAGAAGCCGCATATCGCCGCCTTCGCCGAGGACAACGGCCAGGATCTCCTGCTCGCCGGCGAGGTCGACCTCACCATGGAGTGGAACGGCGACATCCTGCAGGTGATGGAGGAGGACGACGACATCGGCTATGTGGTGCCGAGAGAGGGCGGCCTGCTCTGGGAGGACGATCTCTGCATTCCGAAGGGCGGCCCGAACCCCGACGGCGCGCACACGCTGATCAACTTCCTTCTCGACGCCGAGGTCGGGCGGAGCATCGCCGACTTCATCCAGTACCCGACGCCGAACGCCGCGGCCAAGGCGCTGATGCCCGAGGCGTATCGGAACAACCCGGCGATCTTCCCGCCCGACGAGGTGACCGCGGTCAGCGAAGTGTCGATCTTTCCGGGCCAGGAGTGGATCGAGAAGATCGAAGCTTCGTGGACGCGCATTCTCGCGGCCTGACGGACGTACTTCTCTGCTTGGGACGGGCCGCCGCGGCGGCCCGTCGGTCGTTATTGTCGGGCGAATGAAAGCGGGATGAAAAATTCGCGACGAGAGTCATTCGTATTTCTGACGTTTTTTACGCCGACCTTGCTATGGCTGCTGGTTTTCTTTTTGGCGCCGCTGGTCATCATTTGGGTCTACAGTTTCAGCGACAATGTCGGCCTGACCGAGATCGACACCAGCCTCGACGCGTGGTCGTTCGACAATTACGCCGACATCTTCGTCGATCCGCTGCCGACCGTGCTGTTGCGGACGTTCTGGATCACCGGGCTCTCGACCTTGATCTGCCTCTTGATCGGCTTTCCGGTCGCGCTCGTCATCGCCACGGCGCACCGAAAATGGAAGCCGTGGCTTCTCTTGGTGATCATCCTGCCCTTCTGGACCAATCTCGTCATCCGCGCCTATGCGCTCGCGGGCCTACTCGGCCGCAACGGCCCGGTCGACGGCGCGCGCGAGAGCCTCTGGACCGTCGCCAATGACGGGCTCGACTGGTTCGGGCTCGGCCATCTCCAGCTTCTCGGAGAGTCCTACGTCAACGAGAGTCTGATCGGCCTGCCGGGCACGGTCGTGCTCGGCCTCGTCTTCGTGCATTTGCCGTTCACGGTGCTGCCGATCTACGCCGCGCTGGAGCGGCTCGACCGCTCCTATCTCGAGGCCAGCCTCGATCTCGGCGCCGGGCAGCTGCGCACCTTCTTCTCGATCCTCTTGCCGATGACGGCGGCGGGTCTCGCCGCGGCGGTGATCATCACCTTCATTCCGATGCTGGGCTCGTTCCTGATCCCGACCGCGCTCGGACGCGGCAATGTCGAGCTGATCTCGAACATCATCGAGCGGCAGTTCAAGGACGCCAACAACCGGCCCTTCGGCGCGGCGATCTCGTTGCTGCTGCTCTATCTCACCTTCATTCTGCTGGCCTTGCAGGCGCTGGCGGCGTCGCGGCGCAAGAGAGGGCGGCATGGCGCGGAAGCATAGACAACGGCCGGGGCCGTTCGACTACGCGCGCAAGACCTCGATGCGGGTCGTCTTCACGGTGACGGGCTTGTTCCTGTTCGCGCCGCTCCTGATCATGATGATCTTTTCGTTCAACGATTCCAATCGTTTGAGCAATCTCGACTGGCGCGGCTTCACGATGCGGCACTACGAGTCCGCGCTCGGCAACGACACGCTGGTCGGCGCGCTCTCGAACTCGCTCAGCATCGCCGTCATCTCCACCTTGCTTTCGGTCGTCCTCGGCGCCTTCGCGGCGGTCGCGCTCTGGCGCTTCCGCTTTCCATTGAAGCCGCTCTTCGAAGGCCTCGTCGCGCTGCCGATCGTCATTCCGGAGATCTGCCTCGGCGTCGCGCTGGCGTCGTTCTTCTGGTCGACCGATCTCTGGGCGCCCTTCGACGCCGTCTGGCCGTTCAATCTGACCAACATCATCATCGGGCACGTCACCTTCTCGTTTCCGTTCGCGGCGATGGTGATCCGCGCGCGGCTCGCGAGCTTCAACCGCGAGATGGAGGAGGCGGCGAAGGATCTCGGCGCCAACGAGCTCCAGGTTTTCCGCGACATCCTCTTGCCGCATATGGCGCCCGGTCTCGTCGCCGCGGCGCTTCTCTCCTTCGCGCTCTCGCTCGACGACTTCGTCATCACCTTCTTCACCTCGGGCCCGAACGCGACGACCTTCCCGGTTCAGGTCGCCTCGCAGGCCGGCAGGCGCGGGCTGACGCCGGAGCTCGGCGCCGCCTCGACGCTTCTCATCGCGGTCACGGTCGTCGTGACCGCGATCGCGATGCGCTTCCAGAAGCTCGACGCCACCGTCGGCGAGCCCGAGAAATGACGCCCTGCGTGAGAATCGGACGAGGCGACGCGCGTCTCGGCGTCATTCCGGCCAAGCGCGAAGCGCGCCGAGCCGGAATCCGACGCCACGAGGCGCGCCGCCCGACCGTCGCGCAACACCGCCCTCGATCCCGGATAGGGCTGCGGCTTTCCGGGATGACGGGCCGCCGTCTTCGGCGGCCTCTTCATGAGGAGAGTTGAAGAGATTGCGTCCGTGACCGAACAGCCGATCATCTCCATCCGCAACGTCACCAAGCGCTTCGGCGAGTTCGTGGCGCTCGACGACGTCTCGGTCGACATCCGCCCGGGCGAGATCTTCGCTTTGCTCGGGCCGTCGGGCTGCGGCAAGTCGACCTTGCTGCGGATCATCGCCGGCTTCGAGACGCCGAGCGAGGGCGACGTCCTGATCGAGGGCGTCGACATGTCCGAGACGCCGCCGAACAAGCGGCCGGTCAACATGGTGTTCCAATCCTACGCCGTCTTTCCGCATATGACCGTCGAGAGGAACGTCGCTTACGGCCTCAAGATGGAGCGCACGCCGAGAGACGAGATCGCCCGGCGCGTCGAGGAGGCGCTCGAGCAGGTGCATTTGACGCGCTTCAAGCATCGCAAGCCCGATCAGCTCTCGGGCGGCCAGCGCCAGCGCGTCGCTCTGGCGCGGGCGCTCGTCAAGCGGCCGAAGGTGCTCCTGCTCGACGAGCCGCTCTCGGCGCTCGACGCCAAGCTCCGCGACGCGATGCGGCTCGAGCTCGTGAAGCTGCAGCAGACCGTCGGCGTCAGCTTCGTCATCGTGACGCACGACCAGTCCGAGGCGCTCGCCATGGCCGACCGCGTCGCGGTGCTGAACGATGGGCGTCTGCGCCAGCTCGCGAGCCCGGCCGAGCTCTATCGCCGGCCGACCGACGCCTTCGTCGCCGATTTCATCGGCAGCGTGAACCTCTTCGAGATCACGGCGCGGGAAGGCCAGGGCGACCGCGTCCTGATCATGACCAAGGAGCTCGGCGCGCTCAATTTTCCGGCGAACGCCGCGCCCGACGCGGCGGCGCAGGACCTGGTTCTGGCGATCCGGCCGGAGCGGATCCGCCTGTCGCTCGAGCCGATCGAGGACGGCGCCCGGCGCGCCGCCGGCAAGCTCGGCGACGTCGCCTTCCAGGGCGACAGCTCGATCGTCGAGATCATCCTCGAGAGCGGCCGTTCGATCTCGGCCTTCGTCGACGAGCGTCGGGCGGCGGAGCTGATGACGACAGAGGAGGGCGCGCCGATCTGGTGCGGCTGGGACGTCGGCGACATGCTGGTGCTGCCGCGCGGCGGGCTCGAGGAGGCGGCGATCCAGGGCCGCGCCATCGACGGCGGCGACGCGTGAGCTCGGCGGCGACGGAATACGAGGCCTATGTCGCGGCCCATGGCGCGCCCGAGCGCATCGAGCTCCTGCTCTGCGATCTGAACGCGGTGCTGCGCGGCAAATGGCTGCCGCCGGACGCGATCGCCAAGCTCGATCAGGGCGCGGTGCGCCTGCCGGTCTCGGCGCATGCGCCGTCGATCATGGGCTACGACGCCAGCGGCGCCGGGCTCGGCATCGAGGTCGGGGATCCCGACGGCGCGCTGACGCCGGTGCTCGGCACGATGAAGCCGGTTCCCTGGGCCGCGGCGCCGGCGGCGCAGATGCTCGTCGACATGCTCGGGCCGGAGGGCGGCCTCAGCTGGCTCTCGACGCGGCGGATCCTGAAATCCGTGCTCGACCGCTTCGCCGCCAAAGGGCTCCGGCCGGTCGTCGCCGTCGAGCTCGAGTTCTACGTGCTCGCCCGGCGCGCGCGCGCCGAGGATCCGCCCGAGCCGCCCGAGCGCACGCCGGACGCGCAGAACTACGATCTCGAGACGCTGTCGCGGCACGAGGACCTCATCCGCGCCTTCCTCGACGCGGCGTCGCGCCAGGGGCTGCCGACCGATTGCCTGGTCGCGGAGTTCGGCCAGGGCCAGTTCGAGATCAATTTTCACCACACGGAGGACGCGCTCGCGGCGGCGGACGACGCGATCTTCTTCAAGCGGACGGTGCGCGAGGTCGCGGCGAAGCGCGGGCTCGAGGCGACCTTCATGGCCAAGCCCTACGCCGACCAGCCCGGCAACGGCATGCATGTCCATGTCTCGCTGCTCGACGACGCGGGCCGCAACGTCTTCGCGTCGGAGCGGGAGGGCGAGGTCGCCGCGCCCTTGCGCCACGCCGTCGCCGGGCTGATCGCGACGATGGCGGATCTGCAGGCGATCTTCGCGCCGCATATGAACTCATACCGGCGCTTCCAGAAGAAGGCCTTCGCGCCCTCGACGCCGGATTGGGGCGTCGACAACCGCGCCGCCGGCGTGCGCCTGCCGGATACGAATGGCCCTGCGGCGCGCTTCGAGCACCGGATCTGCGGCGCCGACGTGAACCCCTATCTCGCGCTCGCCGGCGTCCTCGGCGGCGCGCTCCGCGGGCTCGAGGCGGGCGAGGAGCCGCCGCCGCCGCTCGACGATCCGGCCGCGACGCCGACAGAGCCGCTCTGTCAGGAATGGACGCAGTCCGTCGAACGCTTCGCCGGCTCCGAGATCGCCGCCGACATCTTCGGCGCCGATTATCGCGACGTTTACGCCGCGGTGCGCCGCGGCGAGATCGAGGAGCTGACGCGCATCATCTCGCCGGTCGAGTATCGCTACTATCTGAGCCGGTTCTGAGCCGACCTGCGGCTCAGCCGGCGTCGACGAGCTTCGGCGCCGCCTCCTTCGCCGCCGCGCGCAGGAGCATGCCGAAGAGATCGCGCGGATCGTCCGGATCGGCGAGGAGATCGAGCTCCTCGTAGAGGCCGAGCGCCGTCGCCTTGTCGCGGACGTAGCGCAGCGCCGAGAAATCCTCGACCGCGAAGCCGACGCTGTCGAAGAGCGTGATCTGAGCCGCGTCGCGGCGGCCTTCCGCCTCGCCGGCGATCACGCGCCAGAGCTCGGTGACCGGATGATCGGGCGCGAGCTGTTGGATCTCGCCCTCGACCCGCGTCTGCTCCGGATACTCGACGAAGATGTCCGACCGCCTCAGGATGTCGGGATGGAGCTCCGTCTTGCCCGGGCAGTCGCCGCCGATCGCGTTGATGTGGACGCCCGAGCCGACCATGTTGTCGGTCAGGATGGT